>CAWUNZ010000162.1:0-7467 GCA_963923445.1 uncultured bacterium | reverse complement strand
GAGAAAAATCGAATGCTTTCATCGCTGATGTTGCGCGTGATGGTGGGGGCCCTCGCCTTCCTGTTGCCGATCACCATGCTGGCAACCCAACCGCCCGGGCAGGGGGGTGGGAAAGGACCCGGCAAGGGAGGCAAGGGCAAGGGTGGTCCCCCCGGCCTGATCAAGCCAGCCATGACCGACACCATCAAGGCGAACATTTACGCCGACAACTGGTTCATGATGTACATCAACGGGAAACTGGCGGCGGTCGACTCCATCGACTTCATTCCCCACAATGTGGTCTCCGTGGACATCCTTCCCGAATACCCCATGTCCATCGCCGTCATGGCCAAGGACAATGCCGATCCGAAGACAGGATTGGAATATGGCGACCGCATCGGTGATGGCGGTTTTGTCCTCAAGTTCGGAGACGGGACGGTTTCCAACGCGAAATGGAAGGCGAAGGCCTTCTTCACCGGGCCGCTTGGGCGCGACACCAAGGACCCCAAGGTGAGGCACCTGCCGATCCCGGAGAACTGGTGGGCCCCGGATTTTGACGACAGCTCATGGGGGCAGGCCAAGGAATACACCGAGGAGCAGGTGAATCCCAAGGATCCGTACTACAAGGCTGACTTCAAGGGCGCCTCGTTCATCTGGACGGACGACCTCGACCTCGACAACACGGTCATCTTCCGGACCAAGGTGGAAAAAGCCGACTGGAAACCCCGCTGGAACACCAAGCCCAACATCGACATCAAGGGCGCCTTGCCCTGGAGGCCATGATGAACCGTCACCTGATTTCATCCCTTGCCGCGCTGCTGCTGGTCACCGGCCTGTCGTGGGCGCATCCCGGCCATGGCAATGCCAGCGACCTCCGTCTCTGGCGTGAGGCGGGAGGGGTGTTCGAGGCCTCGTTCTCGCTGGAGAGGGATGGCCAGGTCTGCCTGGTGAAGCACGATGGCGCGGTTGTCTGGGTGCCGCTTGATCGCCTGAGCGAGGCGGACAGGGAGTGGGTCCGTTCCAAGCGCGACGAGATCGCCCGGATGAATGGCGATGTTGCTCCGGTGGATTCCGTTCCGTCGGGTGATGGTGTCGGCGGCTTGGTGATGCTGGGCCTGATAGGGCTTGTGGTGGTGGCGTTGGCGGGTAACGCCACGCGCAAGCGGTGGTCGGGAGCGCCCTTCGCCGGCGCCGCGGCCATGGCGATGATCGTGGGCATCTGGGCGATGGCCACCCTGGTGCAGGACGCGTCGCCGGCGATTCAAAAGCACTTCGAGCCTTTCAAGGACAAGCTCAAGTTCAGGTCCGATTCCGACTGGTTTTATGTGGAATCCAACGGCATGCCTGATCATCCGATGATGGTCGGCATTCGGGCCTGGCAGCAGCAGGTTCCCATTCCCCAGAACTACAACGGTTCGAACGCCTGGCAGATTCCCCTTCATCCGAAAATGGCCGACAAGCCGGTCTCGGCGAAATCGGCGCTGTTCAGGGGGGCGATCGCGTTGGCGGTGAATGGCGTGCCGATCTTCAACCCCATCAAGAACGATGGCCGCACCGACACCTTCACCGCCGGAGAGTTGGACCAGTACGGCGGGCATTGCGGCAAGGGCGACGACTACCACTACCACATCGCGCCCGTTCACCTCGAGAAGATCGTCGGCAAGGGCAACCCGATCGGATACGCGCTCGACGGGTATCCGCTTTACGGCTACCTCGACCAAACGGGCAAGGAGCCGAGGAACCTCGACGCCTTCAACGGCAGGATGGAGAAAGACGGGTACAAGTACTACTCAACCAAACAATATCCGTATGTGAACGGCGGCCTGAAGGGTGTTGTGACGGTCCGCAACGACCAGGTCGACCCTCAGCCGCGCGCCAACCCCATCCGGCCCGAGGGCCGGCCGCTCCGCGGCGCGAAAATCACGGGCTTTTCAAGGGATGATGACAAGAAGACGGTCAAGGTTGTCTACGAGCTTTCGGGCAAGGCCCAATCGGTGCAGTACACGGCCAAGGACGGCGGGACATTCGATTTCGTCTTCACCGACGGCGCGGGCCGGCAAACCACCGAGTCGTACAAGATGCGTGGTGGCGACGGCAAGAAAGATGGAGGCGGGAAGAAAGATGGCAAGGGAGGCAAGAAGGATGCCGGCAAGGGCAAGGATTCGGCAAGCGGCAAAAAGGACGGTGAAGGTCCCCGGCTTCCATGGATCGCGGCCCACTTTGAGGAACTGGACACCAACATGGATGGCAAGCTGACCATCGCTGAACTCAAGGCCGAGGTGGACAAGACCTTTGCGGGTTTTGACAAGGACAAGGACGGCAAATTGACCAAGGACGAATACTCGGGCAGGGGCGCCAATGTGAAATCGGCGCTGGCCGGTTTCGTCAAGGGGCATCACGAGGAGTTCGCCGATCCGATGGGCAACATCACCAAGGAAGGCTTCCTGGGGTTCATGACCCGGATGTTCAACAAGTCGGACAAATCCGGTTCAGGGACCATCACGAAGGCGGACGCGTCCCGTACCGGAGGCGGCAAGGACAAGAAGTAGCAAGAGCGGAAGGAGGTGGGGCATGCGCGTCTGGGCCTTGTTGTTGCTGCTGGCGTCACCGGTGGCGGGTTGGTCCGCCACCAGGCCGAACATCATTTTCATGCTTTCGGACGACCAGGGCTGGGGCGGCCTGTCCGTGGCCATGCACCCGGATGTTCCTGGCTCGCGGGGCGCCGCGTTCAACACGCCGTCGCTTGAAAAGATGGCTTCCCAAGGGATGCGGTTTTCCGCCGCTTATGCTCCCGCGCCGGTATGCTCCCCCACGCGCATCAGCCTGCAGACGGGAAAAAGCCCGGCGGCGTTGCACTGGACCAAGGCCGCGCCTCCCGAAACGGGCCGCAAACTCACCGAACCGGTGAACATCAAGAACATTTCCTCAGCCGAGGTCACCGTGGGCGACTTGCTCCGCAAGGCGGGCTACGCCACGGCGCACTATGGCAAGTGGCACATCCGCGGAGGCGGACCCGCGCAGCATGGCTATGACGAGAGCGACGGCGACACCGGCAACGAGGAGGCCTACAAGTTCAAGGATCCCAATCCGGTGGATATTTTCGGCATGGCCAGGCGCGCCGCGGCGTTCATGGAAAAAAACAAGAAAGCGAACAAGCCCTTTTTCATCCAGCTTTCATGGAACGCGCTGCACGCGCCGGGCAACGCCCTGAAATCCACCCTGGCCAAGTATCAGAAACTGGGCAACGGCAAAAACGCCGAACGCGCCGCGATCACCGAGGACCTCGACACCGGGGTCGGCATGGTGCTCAAGGCGGTGGACGACCTTGGCCTGGCCGGCGACACCTACATCATTTACATGGCCGACAACGGCGCCGGGGGCGGCAAGACCGCCCTTTCCGGAGGCAAGGGAGACCTTTACGAGGGAGGTATCCGGGTTCCGTTCATCGTGCGCGGGCCGGGCGTGAAGGCCAATTCCTGGTGCCATGTCCGCGTGGTCGGATACGACCTGTTCCCGACCTTCTGCGAGTGGGGCAAGGTGTCGGCATCGGCCATGCCGAAAGGGCTTGAGGGAGGGAGCATCGCGTCCCTCATGGCCAATGGCGGCAAGGGGGAAGTGAAGCGTGCCCGGGAGGAAATGGTCTTCCACTTCCCGCACTACCAAGGCGACTCCCCCCACTCGGCGATCTACCTGGGCAACCTGAAGCTGATCCGGTTTTACGAGGACAACAAGCAGGTGCTCTTCGACCTGTCGCGCGACCTGAGGGAGCAGGGCGACCTGTCGAAAAAGATGCCCGCCGAGACCGCCAAGCTGGCGAAAAAACTAGACGACTATCTGGTGGCGGTGAAGGCGCAAATGCCGACACCCAACGCCCAGTACGACCCGCGGCGCGCCACTCCCCCGCAGCAAAAGAAGGGCAAGGACAAAAAAGCGGAGAAAGCCGGATGAAACCTGGGGAATCATTCAAAGGGGCGAGATTGTTTCTGTCGGCCTCGTTCCTTTCGCTTGTCGCGGCATGCGCGTTCATGTTCCCTTCAGCATCAATGGCCCAGAAAAAGCCCAAGCAGGGCGGGGGCCAGCAGCATGTTTTTTCCGGACCCGCGCCAGAGCACCCCTTTGACATCATTCTTGCCCGGCCCACCTCCAACTCCATCACGATCTCGGTGATGTCCGCCGCCGATACCAATGCCTACATCGCCCACGGCGCTTCGGAGGCTGAGCCAACAGGCAAGACTGCCGTGGCGCGCCTCGTTGCCGGCACGCCCTTCGAGTTCAATCTGAAGGACCTGAAACCGGATTCCCGGCACTATTACCGGCTGCACCACCGGTCGGGAACCTCGGGCGACTTCACTCCCGGCCCTTCCGGCATGTTCCAGACCGGTCGCAGGCCGGGTGAATCGTTCGTCTTCACCATGCAGGCCGACTCGCATCTCGACCAGGCGACCCGACCGCTGGTTTACGAGAAAACCATGGCGAATGTCCTTGCCGACAAGACCGATTTTCATGTCGATCTGGGCGACACCTTCATGACAGACAAATATCCCAATTATCGAGATGCCCTGCCGCAATACATCGCCCAGCGATACTACCTGGGGCTCGCGGGGCGTTCGGCGCCCATTTTCCTGGTTCAGGGAAACCATGACGGCGAAAGGATTGACCGCTACGACGGAACCCCCAATTGCATGCCCGTCTGGGCGGCGCAAACCCGGCGCAAATACTTTCCCCCCGTCGTTCCCAACAACTTTTACTCCGGAAGCACCACGGAGGTGAAGCACGCGGGAAAACCGGAAAACTACTACGCCTTCGATTGGGGCGACGCCCAGATCATCGCGCTCGACCCCTTTTGGACCAGCCCGAGGAACAGGAAGGGCAGCGCCGAGGGCAACTGGTCGAGAACCCTGGGGAAAGTCCAGTACCAGTGGCTGGCCAAAACCTTGGCAGCCTCCAAGGCCAAGTACAAGTTCGTCTTCATCCACCATCTGGTGGGTGGCTTGGATGATTCCGCGCGCGGGGGAAGCGAGGCCGCGGCCCTTTACGAATGGGGAGGCAAGGGAAAAGACGGCAAAGACGAGTTCAAGGCGCGCAGGCCCGGCTGGGAAATGCCCATTCACCAGTTGCTGGCCCGTCACAAGGTCGCCGCCGTCTTTCACGGCCACGACCACTTTTTCGCCCGGCAGGAATTGGACGGGGTCGCCTACATCATGGTGCCCCAACCCGGGCATCCGGGCTTCGACCGGCTCAGGAATGTCGAGGAGTACGGGTACATCCGGGGCGAGTTCCTGCCGCCCTCGGGGCATGTGCGTGTTTCGGTCAACTCCGAAAAAGCCATGATTGAGTATGTCCGGGCCTATCCCGCCTCGGCGGAAACCGCGCAACGAAAAAACGGCGAGGTGGCCAGTTCCCTGGCAATCAGGCGGTAGGCCGCTACTCCACCACCTGCCAAGGGGGTTCGCCAGCCATGGCGATGGTGTCCCCAACGGCCAGTTGGGCCCCCGGGCGGGTTTCCACGGCGCCATTGACCCGCACCATGCCTTCACGGATGACCAGTTTGGCCTGACCACCGGTTTCCGCCAGACCCGCCGCCTTGACGGCTTGGGCCAAGGTCAGGCCGTCCCGCTTGGAAATCTCGTTGTTCTTGGCCATGTTCGGCGTTCTCGACTGCCCGCTAGCTTTCTTACGCTATCCTAGAGAATGTCTTGACCCGCGCGGTCCACGGAACCAATGCCATGTCCGCCGTCGCCACCGACATCGTCGCCGAGATCAATGCCCTCAAGGCCCGGGAGGACGCGACAATCCTGGCGCACTACTACCAGGAGGGCGAGATACAGGCGATTGCCGATTTCACCGGCGACAGCCTGCAACTGGCGCGCGCCGCGACCAAGGTGACCAACGGCACCATCGTTTTTTGCGGCGTGCATTTCATGGCGGAAACCGCCAAGATTCTCAACCCGGCCAAGCGGGTGTTGCTGCCCGACCTGAAGGCCGGTTGCAGCCTGGCGGACAGTTGCCCCGCCCCCAAACTGGCCCGCTACCAGGAAATGCTGCGCGAAAACGGGCGGAAGTTTCAGACGGTGACCTATATCAACAGCACGGCGGCGACCAAGGCCCTCTGTGACTGGGTGGTGACCTCGGGCAATGCTGAGGAAATCATCCGCCGGGTTCCCGAGGACATGGAGATTCTCTTCGTTCCGGACAGGCACTTGGGCCAATACCTCCAGGAGATCACCGGCAGGAAGATGATCATTTGGGATGGCGCCTGCATGGTGCATGAAATTTTCAGCGTGGGTGACCTGATCCGGCAGCAGAAATCGCTTCCCGGTTGTGTCACGGTGGCGCATCCCGAATGCCCCGCCAACATTCGCGACCACAGCGATTATGTTGGGGGCACGGAGGCGATCATCCGGTTTGTCGGCACCTTGGATCGACCAGTGGATGTGCTGGTTGCCACCGAACCGAACATGATCTGGCAACTCGAACGCCGCTACAAACAGCATCGTTTTCATCCGGTTTCCGGCATCACCTGCGCCTGCAACGCCTGCCCGCACATGGCGCTCAACACGCTTGAGAAAATCAGGGATTGCCTCGAAAACGGGACTCCCGAGATCACTTGGGAAAAATGCTTTGACAAGGCTGGCGAGGTGCTTCGCCGCAGCCTGCTTTCCTGAGAAACCGCGGGAGTGCTCGCGCGTGCCGCCCATCATCCCCAAGGCCAGCCTCGCCCGCATGGCGTACCCGTGCCTGCCTTTCCGTCTTGGCAAGGGCGCGACCGTTGTGCCGGAACTGGGCGACGATCATCGCCTGTCCACCTTGTCCGGTATGGGCCAGCCGGGCCACCCGGTGGACGCCCGCTTGGGTTGGTGCGACCGGGGCCTGCTGGTGACGGTGTCCTTGACTGGAAAAACGGTGCCTTGCCGGGGCGATGTCGCGAACCCATGGCTTTCCGACGGCGTGACGCTCTGGTTGGCCACCCGGCCGTTGGCCGGTTCCAAGCGGGCCAACGCCTTCTGCCATTTGTTCCATTTGCTGCCAGTGGGTGGAGGCGAGGAGCGGTTGGACCCCGTTCATATCCAATCGCCCGTACCAAGGGCCCTGGAAGACGCTCCCAAGGCGCCGACAGGATCGGTGTTGTTCCGCTCAAGGATGACAACCGGTGGTTTCGAAATGGGGGCGCTGTTCACCCCGGCAGCGCTGCATGGTTACGATCCGGAGGAAAACAGCCGGTTGGCTTTCCTTCTTCGTGTTCACGACCTTGAGCGAGGGGCTTGGATGTCCGGAGCGGACGAGGAGTTGCCTTACGCGGAAGACCCGCAGTGGTGGGACTTTATCGACTTGGTTCGCAAGGCACCCAGATAACGACAAGGCCTTCGCGATCGCGAAGGCCTTGAGAATTTCGAATTTGGAGCAGAATCAGTCGCGGTAAGATCCGCCGCCGCCACCGTAGCTGCCGCGACCGCCGCCGCCACCGCCGTAGCCGCCACGACCGCCGCC
>CAWUNZ010000161.1:0-7638 GCA_963923445.1 uncultured bacterium | reverse complement strand
CCACATAGCCTCCCAGTTCGGAGGCTATGCCGTTGACAAGGCCGATCCGATGGCATTCCGCACGGAATGCCCTCCACGGACGGCCTCGGTGGTATGGGACATTGGCCACGACTGGCGTGACCAGGAATGGATGCGGACACGGGGGCAAAGGCTGAGGCTTGAATCGCCGTGGAACATCTACGAGGTGCACCTGGGTTCGTGGATGCGCTCGCCCGATAACCCCGACAAGGTGCTGGGCTACCGGGAACTGGCGCCAAGGCTGGCCGACCATGTCCGCTCGATGGGATTCACCCATGTCGAGCTGATGCCGGTGATGGAACACCCTTTTTACGCCTCGTGGGGCTACCAGGTCACCTCGTATTTCGCGCCATCGGCGCGCTACGGCCAACCCCAGGACCTGATGCACCTGATCGACCACCTGCACCAGAAGGGGATCGGGGTGATCCTCGACTGGGTCCCCAGCCACTTCCCCTCCGACGAGCACGGCCTGGCCTTCTTCGACGGCACGCACCTTTACGAGCACGCGGATCCAAGGCAGGGCTTTCATCCCGAGTGGAAGAGCCACATCTTCAACTACGACCGCCATGAGGTGCGTAGTTTTTTGATCTCCAATGCCCTTTTCTGGCTCGACGCCTACCATGCCGACGCCCTGAGGGTGGACGCCGTGGCCAGCATGCTCTACCTGGACTACGCCCGTTCCGACGGGGAATGGCTGCCCAACCATCACGGCGGCAGGGAGAACCTGGGCGCCATCACCTTCCTGCGCCAATTGAACGAGGAAATTTACATCTCCCATCCCGATGTCCAGACCATCGCCGAGGAGTCGACCGCATGGGCCGGGGTCTCGCGCCCCACCAGCACCGGCGGCCTGGGCTTCGGCATGAAGTGGGACATGGGCTGGATGCACGACAGCCTCAAGCATTTCGCCAGGGAACCCGTCCACCGCAAGTGGCACCACCGCGAGCTGACCTTCCGCGGGCTTTACCAGAACAACGAGAACTTCGTTTTGCCGCTGTCGCACGACGAGGTGGTGCACATGAAGGGGTCGCTGCTGGGCAAGATGTCGGGCGATGACTGGCAGAAGTTCGCCCACCTCCGCATGCTGATCGGCTGGCAGTTCACCACGCCCGGCAAGAAGCTCCTTTTCATGGGTGGCGAATGGGGCCAATGGGGCGAGTGGAACCACGACCGCAGCCTTGACTGGCACCAGACGGAACACCCGCCCCATGCCGGCATGCTGCGGTGGACCAGCCATGTGGCGGCCCTTTCACGCGACCACAAGTCCCTCCACGAGGGCGATTGCCACCACTGGGGCTTCCAGTGGCTGGACCCGGACAACGCTGAAAGCGGCGTGGTGAGCTTCGTACGCTCGGATTCCACCGGCCGGGAAAAGGCGGTGGTGCTGTTCAACTTCACGCCCGTGCCGCGGGAGGGGTGGCGAGTCGGCCTGCCCTGGGGCGGAACCTGGGCCGAAGCGCTCAACAGCGACGCGAAGGAATACTGGGGCGGTGGCGTCGGCAACGCCGGTGTGGCGGTGGCGGAACCGCAACCCTGGCAGGGAATGCCGGCCTCGGCCCTCGTCACGCTCCCTCCCCTCGGCGTGGTGATCCTGATCTCCAACCACGGAATCGAAGAGGCGGGGTGATTCCCGTTAGCTCATGCGGGTACTTGTCGCCGCCTCGGAGGTGGTCGGGTTCGCCAAAACCGGCGGCCTGGCCGATGTGACCGGTTCGCTTCCCCGCGCTCTGGCGCGCCGCGGCATCGACTGCCGGGTCATCCTGCCGCTCCACGGATCATGCCTGCGGACGGGCTTGCCTAGGCCCACCGAGTTGGCCTTCGATGTGCCGCTCGGGGGCCGGATGCTTCCTTGCCGAATCTGGACGGCCAAGCTTCCGGACAGCGAGGTTCCAGCCTATTTCCTTGAAAATGGCGACCTTTTCGGCCGGGACCAGCCGGAGTTCGGCCGAAGCCTTTACCAATTCAGCGGGACTGACGGCTCCAAGCGCGACTATCCGGACAACGGCGAACGGTTCGCCTTTTTCTGCCACGCGCTCATCCAGGCCATCCGCGCCCTCGGCTGGTGGCCCGATGTCCTCCACTGCAACGACTGGCAGACCGGGCTGGCGCCCGTGTACCTTCGCGAGCACTTCGGCAGGCATCCGGATCCGTCGGTCGCCTCGGCCTGGAACCGCATTCGTTGCTTATATTCCATCCATAATATCGCTTATCAGGGCCGGTTCGCGCCAGCCCTCATGGAAACCGCGAACCTGGACTGGCGGTTGTTCAACCACCACCAGCTCGAGTTCCACGACTCGCTCTGCTTCCTCAAGGCGGGAATCGTCTATTCAGACCGGGTCAACACCGTCAGCCCGACCTACGCCGAGGAGATCAAGACCCCCTGGTATGGCAGGGGCATGCAGGGAGTCCTCATCGAGAGGTCGAACCGACTCTGCGGCATTGTCAACGGGGTCGACTACGGCGACTGGAATCCCTCGACGGACACCCGGATTCCCCGTTGCTACGACGCGGCCACGCATGAGCAGGGCAAGGCCGAATGCAAGGCGGCACTGGCCGCGCAAATGCGGCTTGAGGGCTGGCAGGGCCAACCCCTTCTGGGCATGGTGGCAAGGTTGGTGGAGCAGAAGGGCCTCGACCTCATGCACGACGCCGCCATGGCGTTCCTCGGCCAGGGGGCACGCATGGTGGTGCTGGGCGAGGGCGATCCCTGGTTCCGAGACATGCTCTCGGGCCTGGCCCATCGCTTCCCCGGTCAGGTGGGATTGAAGTTCGGCTTCGACGAGAACACCGCCCACCTCATCGAGGCCGGTTCCGACATGTTCCTGATGCCTAGCCTGTTCGAACCTTCAGGCCTGAACCAGCTTTACAGTCTCCGCTACGGCACACCGCCCATCGTGCGCGGCACAGGCGGACTGGCGGACACGGTGACGGACACCAACACGGAAACCCTCGAGGCTGGCACGGCGACCGGATTCGTTTTCCACGCCTACTCGGCCGATGCGTTCCGCGACGCCGTCCTGCGCGCCATCGCGCTTTGGCGCCACGATCCCGCCAAGTGGCGCCGCGTGGTGCGCAACGGCATGACGCAGGACTGGTCGTGGGAGCGAAGCGCCGCGGAATACCACAGGCTCTACTCGGAAATGATGGCGGGTTAGGCCGCTCAAGCGGACAGGCCAGCCCTGAGGCAAATCTCCCGCGACACCTCCTCCAGCGGCAGCACCAGGTCCGCGATCCCGGCCCGGACGATCGCGCCGGGCATTCCCCACACGACGCTCGTCTTCTCATCCTGCGCGAAGATCGTCGCACCCCTGGCCTTGAGCACTCGGGCGCCCCTCAGGCCGTCCTCACCCATTCCCGTCAGCACCACGGCAAGCGCCCTGCCCCCATAAACCTCAGCAGCGGATCGGAATAGTGGGTCGACCGCGGGCTTGCAGGACTGCTCGGGAGGCCCATCATCCAGGCCGATCACCGGCACGGCGCCCGGCCGGATCACCATGTGGCGCCCGGCGGGCGCGATGGTGACGGTGCCGGGAACGATGGGAGCGCCTTCCCGGCCCAGGCTGACGGTAAGGCGCGTTCTCCGGGCGATGGTGTCCACCAGCGACTGGTCGAATCCGGTCATCACATGCTGAACCACGAGAATGGGCGCCGAAAGGTTTCGCGGCCAATCAGGAGCCAGTTTTTCCAAGGCGGTGGGACCGCCTGTGCTCAGCCCGATGAGGACCACATCGGCCTTGCGCGAAGGGGCGGGCCTCAACGGGTGGACAGCTCCAGCGTTTCGCAGGAAAGCTCCCAACGGATCCGCCGGCCAGTCAGGCGCGGGTTCCTGACCAGGGCGAGGCTTGGGGATCACTCCGTCCCACGGTCCCGCTGGCCGCTCTGCGCCTCCGACAGATTCCAGCAGAAACACGCGAAACCCTGGCTTGGGCCCCAAGAATGCCAGCAGCGAAGAGAGGGTATCCCCTGACAAGGCCGACGAATCGACCAACAGGGCATTGATCCCCGGATCGGAGCCAAGTTTTTCCAAGGCCATGGGCACCGTGGGGAGCGCCCAGGCGACCTCGATTCCGCGCATGGAGGCGAGGCGGACCGACAGGGCGCGCCGCGTATGGGTGGAACCTTCAACAAGGGCGACCCGGATCCCGCCGGACATGTGGACCGCCCCCGAATGGTCACTCGCTCCTGAAACCCTCGATGAGTTTTCGCAGGTTTCCGGCAAGGCGCAAGAGCGCCTCGGAACTGGAACTGACCTCATGCGCGCCCGTGCTGGTGCCCCGGGCGGCCGAAGCCACCCCGGTGATGTTCGACGCGATGTCGGATGTACCACGGGCAGCCTCGGTGACATTGCGGCCGATTTCCCGCGTGGTGGCGGACTGCTCCTCCACCGCCGAGGCGATCGCCGACTGGATCTCGCTGATCCGACGGATCGTGCCTTGGATCTCCGTGATCGCCCGGACCGCCTGCTCCGTGTCCTGCTGGATCGCGCCGATCCGGGAGCTGATGTCCTCCGTCGCCTTGGCCGTCTCCTTGGCCAGTTCCTTCACCTCATTCGCCACCACCGCGAATCCCTTGCCCACCTCGCCGGCGCGCGCCGCCTCGATCGTGGCGTTCAGGGCCAGAAGGTTCGTCTGCTCGGCGATCGATGTGATCAGCTTCACCACGCCGCCGATGCGCGTGCCGCTTTCGCCAAGACGCGAAACCAACCCGCCGGTCGACTGGGCCAGGTCCACCGCGTCGGAGGCCACGCGCGCCGCCTGATGGGCCTGGGAAGCGATCTCGCGGATGGTGGCGTCCATTTCCTCGGCCGCCGCCGCCACCGATCGCACATTGGCGCTCACCTGCTCGGCCGCCGCCGAGACCACCTGGGCCTGCGTCGATGTCTCCTCGGCGTTGCCGGTCATGTCGAGGCTGGTTTTGCGTTGTTTGTCAGCGGCTTCGGTGAGGTCGTTGGCTCCCGCGCGCATCGGGCTGACCACATTGCGCATGGAATCAACCGCCACGGCAAGGGATTCGGTCATTTGGCGCAATTCCCCCTGGCCAACCACCTCCACCGGGGTGGCGAGATCTCCCTTGGCAAGCAGCACCAAGCGGGTACGCGACTTGGAGATGGGCATCACGATGCCGCGGCCGATCCAAAGCACAAGAACGATCGCCAGCAGCAGCGAAACAGCGGTGAGGCTGGAGCCCATGAACTTCTGCTGGCTGAACTTGGAAATACGCTTGCGCAGCAGGATTTCAAGATGGTCAGCCACCGTCTTCTGGGCCGAGAGCGTCTTCTCGATGCCGTCAGAGACCCGGGAGTCGGAAGCAGCGGTGGGCTTGCCCGTGGCGGCGAAGGCTTCCTCAACCGTGTGCTTGAGGGAGTCCATCAGGGGAGCGAGGTCCGCCAGGCCATCGGTGTGACCATGAAACTTGTCGTCCTCCGCGATGGCCGATTCCACTGCCTTCACGGCCCGGGAAAGGTCATCCTCGAGGCCTCGGCGGGCGAGGATCTGAATTTCAAGATTGAATTGATCGACCTTGTCCTTTTCCTTGGTTTTGTCCGCTGATTGCAGGGACTGCCTGGCCTGGAAATCGGAGAGCCTTCGGGCCAGAGCGGGCAACGCCGCGGTGGCGGTGTCCATGAGGTAATAGCTGTCGAGGTCGGGGTCGAGGATCAGGTTGGAAGTGTCGGTGAGGTGGGCCACCATCGCGAGGATGATGTCCAGCACCCGCGCCTCCCGCTCGTCGGCCTGGGCCGGACGGATCTTGGCAAGGTCGAGCTTGAGGGCGTCCCACTCGCGCCTGAGGTCGGCGGCCGAGCATCCCTCGCGCTTGCGCTGCCTCAGGCCATCGGCCGTGAACTCGAGAGTTTTTCCTGCCTTGGCCTCGTCGCGCTCCAGCGCCTCAATGGCCCGGTCCGCCTCGGTCCTGAGCCTGCGGGCCTGCTCGTCGGAGGCCATCCCCTTGCCCACCAGCGCCCTGTGGGCCAGGATCGGCTTGAGGGTGTCGGTCACGCGGGCCAGGTAGGCCACGCCCACGAGTTCCTTCTCGGCGAACACGATGTCCTTGTCCGCCGCGGCGATGTAGATGTTGAAGAGCACCGCCACGGGCAGCAGGAAGCTGGCGGATATCCAGATAAGCCGGACAGCGATGCTCCGGCCGAGGATGAAGTCCATGATGAAGTTTTTCACTTTACAACTCCGATTTCATTTCCCACTTATGACCCACAAGGAAAAATCAATGCTCAGGAGCGGCCACCGGCTTGCTCCGCGGAAACCGTGTCACCTTCCCTGAGTCCCAGAAGCCGTTCCGGATCCAGTTCCAGCAGCAACTCGTCGATCAAGTCCCACGCGGCGAGGCATGCCTCGCGAAGCGGCCTGTGCAGCGTCTCGGGGGGCGGGAGGCGACGGTCCGATCCCAGGGACAGCACATCATCGATCGAGTCCACCGGCAGGCTGATCAGTTCGCCATCGCGCGACAGGATCACATGGATTCCCGGTTCCCTGCCGGCCCGGTCCATGCCGAGGCGCCACCGCAGGTCGAGCGCCGGCAGCACCTGTCCTCTCAGGTTGACCAACCCGCGCACCAGTGGCGGAGCCAGAGGCACCGGCGTGACGGCGCTTGCGCGGACGATCTCCTGCACATCGGAAACGGGCAATCCAAGGAGAATGCCGCCCAGCCTGAAGGTGCAAAGGCCTGTGGTGGACATCATGAGACCCCCGCGAGCCATTGGTGGGGATCGAGCACCTGCGCCACCGAGCCACGGACAACGACAAGGCCGTCCGCGCCGGATCCGCTTCCGGCGACGGTGTCGATGATCCGGCTGACGGCAAGGCCGACCAGGCCCCCGGCAACCCTATGGACCACGACGGCGATCCTTGAGGGACCGTCCGCCGACATGTCAAGGGGGCGGGGCGCGGTGTCACCCATGTCAAAAATCGGGAGGATTCCACCCCTGTATTGAATAACCGTCCTGTCCCCGACCTGTTCCAGCTTCTCCCGGGAAAACTCCTCCAGCCTGTCGACGGCGTCGAGGGGGATGGCCTGAAGCCTTGCCCGGGTGGACTCGACAAGAAGAAGGGCCCTTGTCTCGGTAGCGTCGACGGGCTTCGCTTCGGAAGGCGCGGATTCACCGCGGCGGCCGTGGAGCCCCGCCAGCCTGGCCACGCCGACCGGATCGACGATCAGCGCGATCGAACCGTCCCCCAGCAGCGTGGTTCCCGAATAGGAGGGTATTCCCTTCAGGAGAGCCGGCAAGGGCTTGACCACGATTTCCTGGGAATCGAGGATCTTGTCCACCTTGAGCGCGAACTGCCTTTTCTCGGCATGGACGACCACCACCGAGAACGCCTCGTCGGCCGCCGCCTCTACGGGGCACCCCAGAATAGCCGCCATGTCGATGAGCGGAAGCATTTCCGATCGGAATCGGAGGTAAATCCCCCCGCCAACCCTCGTGAGCGCCCTCACGCTCTTCTCGGTGTCCAGGCGCATCAGCTCGACGATTCCGGCCTGGGGAAGCGCGACATGGGCGGCGCCGGCGCGCACGATGACCGCCTTGATGATCGCCAGGGTCAGCGGCAATCTCAGACGCACCGTGGTTCCATGGCCCATCACGCTGGTCAGGTCGATCGACCCGCC
>CAWUNZ010000160.1:0-7658 GCA_963923445.1 uncultured bacterium | reverse complement strand
GCGTGTCGCGGATGGTGTTCGTGTCGGATTTCCAAAGGGTTTCCTGCTCGATGTAAGGCAGGATCTGAACCAACCAACTGGCCGACTGCGAGGTTCCCGTCGCGGGAGTCCCCGTGGTGCCGGAGGGGTTGCCGGCGCGAGAGACAGAACCGTCCGTTCCCCCGTTGGCTGGATCCCATCGGCCGCGGTAATTGCCCGCCGTGGGGAATAATCCCAGCGAATCGTGATGATTGTGGAAAGCCAAACCGATCTGCTTGAGATTGTTCGAGCACTGCATCCGATTGGCGGCCTCGCGCACCTTTTGCACGGCCGGAACCAGCAGGCCAATAAGGACCGCGATGATGGCGATGACCACCAGCAACTCGATAAGAGTGAAAGCGTA
Source organism: uncultured bacterium (assembly GCA_963923445.1). Classification (GTDB taxonomy): domain Bacteria; phylum Planctomycetota; class Planctomycetia; order Gemmatales; family Gemmataceae; genus REEB421. The sequence continues at coordinate 7,276 of CAWUNZ010000160.1, read as the reverse complement.
ACGGGAAGTCCGGGGCACCAGGAAACCCTCCTGAAATGATGAAATAATGATTAATTTTTAACTTACCATCAAAACTTCAGAAATCAAACCAACCCAAAACCCTGAATGTTTGAATTCTTTACCCCATCACCTTGGCCAGAAACTTGATTGCCCTGCTGCTGCCGGGGTTGTCGATCACTTCCTTGGCATGGCCGCATTCGGCCACCTGGCCGTCGGCCAGCAAGGCAACCCTGTCAGCGGCCCGGCGAGCGAACCCGATCTCATGCGTCACCATCACGATGGTCAATCCGTCGGAGCGAATCTCCTCCAGCACGCCGAGCACATCCGACTTGGTTTCCGGGTCCAAAGCCGCGGTGATCTCGTCGCAGAGAAGCACCCGCGGTCCCATGGCCAAGGCCCGGGCGATCGCCACGCGCTGTTTCTGGCCTCCGGAAAGCTTGTCGGGATACACCGCCGCGTGGCCATCCATTCCCACCTTGCGAAGCAGGGCCATGGCCCGATCGCGCGCCTCCGCCGCCCCGAGGCCCATCACCCAGCGTGGCGCCGCGGTGACATTGGCCAGGGCCGACATGTGCGGAAACAGTTGATAATCCTGAAAAATCATCCCCACCCTTGAGCGGAGCCAAGTCAGGGCGCCGTGGTTGGTGCCGGAAACCAGCGTTTTGTCGCCGAAGGAAACCGAACCATCCTGAAATGTTTCCAATCCGGCCAGGCACCTCAGCAGCGTGGATTTGCCACCTCCCGACGGGCCGATCAGCGCCATCGTGGTTCCCGCGGGAATGTCCAGGGAAACCCCGTTGAGGACCTTGCGGGTGCCAAAATGTTTGGCAAGGCCGTTCACGCCGATGCCGATGCCGGCCGGAGGGGACTCAGTCGTCATGGTCACGGCTCCAGGCTTGTTCCAGCCACCGCGACAGGTAACCCAGGGGAAGCGACAGGGCCAGGTACAGCACCGCCGTCGCCAGGCCGATCTCCACGAACTTGAGGCTGCTCTTGGCCAGGATCTGGTACTGCTTGTTGAGTTCGACCAGGGCGATGGCGCTGGCGATGGATGTGTCCTTGAACAGGGCCACAAGGTCGCCCGTCATGGGGGGCAGGGCGGTGCGAAGCGCCTGCGGCAGCACAACATGGGTGAACGCGAGCCTTCGCGGCATTCCGAGGCAGGTCGCCGCCTCCCACTGTCCCCTTGGCACCGCCTGAAGGGAAGCGCGGTAAATCTCCGCCTCGTAAGCGGCGTAATTGAGGCCCAGCCCCACGGTGGCGGCGACAAACGGCGTGATCCACTCGCCTACCCCGTTCCAACCGGCGCCCTCCGCCATGGCGGGCAAGCCGAAATAGAGGAAGAACAGCAAAAGCAGCACGGGAATCCCGCGAAAAAACTCCACATAGGCGATGGCCAATGCCGCGACGGGCGGGGGCGCGTAAAGCCTTGTCAACGCCACCAGCAGACCCAGAGACATCGCCAGGGCAAAGCTGCAGGCCGTCAGTTGCACCGTCACCAGGGCGCCCTCAAGCAGCAGGGGAAGGTAGCGACCCAGGGTCCATTCACCCTCGGCAGCATCGGTCTCGAGTTCCCACGATGCCTCGCTGGTGGCGCCCTTCAGGTGAGCCTCCTGGAAGCCGTCCCAAAGGCCCCAGCGCTCGAGAATGGCCTTGAGGCTGCCATCGGAGATCATGCCGTCGAGCGCCTTGTTCAAGCTCAGGCGCAGTTCGGCCGAATCCGGATGCACCGCGATGGCGTACCGACCCGGGGCGAACGGGGCGCCGGCGAATTCCAATGCCGGATCCTTGGCGGCGTAGGAGACAGCCATGGGAAGGTCGAGCAGCACGGCGTCCAGCCGGCCCAACCCCAGGTCGCGGTAGGCCTCGGTGGGCGCCGGGTACCCCGCCACCTCGAAACCGGCGGCGGCCAGAAGGCGCTCGGCGGCGGTGCCGTCCATCGTGCCGACGCGGGCGCGGGGCAGGACCTTGCGCATCGCCTCGTAGTCGGCGAACCGCGCCTCCCCCTTCCGAACCACCAGTTGCTGCCGGTAAAGATAATAAGGACGGGTGAAGGAGACCTCGCGGCGGCGGTCGGCGGTGACCTCGAGGCCGTTCATGGCCAGGTCGAAGTCCTTCTTTTTCAAGCCCGGCACCAGGTTGTCGAACGGGTACTGGGTGAACTCGATGGGCCGCCCCAGGCGCTTTTGCAGTTCCCCGACAATCTCCACCTCGAAGCCGACACGCTCAAAGCCCCGGGCCGCCTGTCGCTTGAAGCAGTAGGGGGCCCCGCCCTCCTCGTCGCAACCCCATCGCAACGGCGGTTCGCCGGCGGAGAAGGCGCAGGAAGCGATCAGGGCCGCGAGCGGCCAAACGCCTGCCATGTCTCCTCCTGAAGAAGGACCAAAACGCACCAGACTCCAAAAAACGGTCCGATCATCGCGCACCCGCACGGGCTGATGCACGGCAGGGCGTTGACCACCGCCCCGGCCATCGCGAGGCCGTAACTGCTGCCTGTCTGCAGCGCCCTTCCCCCCAGTATTCCGACCAACCCCGCGGACAATCCGCCCGCGGCGAAGAAGGTGGCCATGTTGAGGTAGGCGCGATGAAGGTCGTCAATGGTCGCGTTTTCCTTTTTGAGTTTCACGCGCAGGGCTTCCGTCTGCTCGGGTTCCCGCCGCTCCATGATCCTCAGCAGGGCCTCCGGTTCCGCCGAGGCGAACACCACGGCGGCGAAGGCGGCGACCAGGCCCGTCAGCAGGTTCATCGCGCCGCAGAACATCAGGAAGGCGCCGGCGATGGCCATGCGGATGACGGCCGGATCGGCGCCATCGCGCCCGCGCGGGGTCTCCTCGGATGAAACAGGTTCAGGGTCGGCTTCGATCGGCTTGGGAATGCCTGAGCTGTAGTCGTAGCGGGGGCCGGGGGAAGACGAGGGGCCGTCCATCTCTGGGGCGGTTCTCCTACAAGGGAATAAGGCGATCGTACCACCGCCGGGCGCCGGCGCAATGCCGCGGTCAACGCCCCTCGAAGTAGGTGTCGTGATCCGGCCAGCAACCCGGAACATGCATGTCCAGCAAGGTGAGGCCGCCTTCGCCCGCTGCGAACGAATGCCGCGTGCCCGGGGGCAGGCGCAGGAACACCCCCGGCTCAAGCGGATGCGCGACACCATCCAGCCAAGCGGTGCCGGTTCCGGCAAGGATGAAATACGCCTCCTCGGCAATCTTGTGGTAGCTGGTGGGGGTCACCGCTCCCGGGTCGAGGCGGACATGCCAGGCAGTCAGGGCACCCTCCTCGTCGCGGCGGACCAGCGGTTCCAGATGGTAGGGGCCAAGGGTGCGGTCGGCCGGGAGTTCCCCCGGCTTCCTGACAATGATGCCGCGCGCCTTTTCCGCCATGTTTTACTCCCCGCGTCTCGGGCGCGAACCACCCCGTCTAGACCGTGACAAACCCGAAGGATATGATTTAAGCGTCAAAATACCGAAACGAGAGACCTTAGTCCTGTGACAGAACCGAGAATCGAGCCCGTCCCGCCCATGGCCGAGGCCCCTGCGGAACCGACCGCGCCCCCCTCCGCGGAATCACCAGCACCCGGCAATGGCTTTGCCGCCATGAACCTCAGACCGGAGCTTTTCGAGGCGCTTTGCCGGGCCGGATACTCCAACCCCACACCCATCCAGCGCGAAGTCATCCCCCTGGCCCTGACGGGTCGAGATGTGATCGGTCAGGCGCAAACCGGCACCGGTAAAACCGCCGCGTTTCTGGTTCCCTTCCTGCACCACTGGAAAACACTGCACACTTCCGGCGCCACCGGCTTGGTTCTGGTTCCCACCCGTGAACTGGCCCTGCAGGTGGTCGCCGAGGCGAAAAAAATCGCCTGCGATCCCGATTTCGCCGTCGCGGCCATTTATGGCGGGCAGGCGATCGGACCGCAGGTGACCGCCATCAAGAAGAACACCCCCCTTCTGGTGGGCACACCGGGTCGGGTGATCGACCACCTCATGCGCGGAACCCTGCGCCTCGACAACCTCAAGTACGCCGTGCTCGACGAGGCCGACAGGATGCTCGACATCGGCTTCCGGCCCGACATCGAGAAGATCCTCCGCCGCTGCCCCGCCGACCGACAGACTCTGCTGCTCTCGGCGACCATGCCCGACGATGTGCTCCGCCTGGCACATCGCTACCAAAGGGATCCCCAAACAGTCCAAATCACCCCCGAGACACCCACTGTCGCCCGCATCCGCCAGTCGTATGTCGCGGTGGACGAGGACCGAAAGCTGCCTCTTTTGCTCAAGCTTCTCGAAACCGAGCAGCCTCGCGCCAGCATCATCTTCGTCGAGCGCAAGCGCTGGGCCGAAAACCTTTATCGGGACCTCCGCCAGACCATCAAGGGCGTCTCCATGATGCACGGCGACCTGCCCCAGGGCATGCGCACGAAAATCATGCAGGCCTTCCGCGACGGCAAAATCCGCCACCTTGTCGCCACCGATGTCGTCGGCCGCGGCATCGATGTGAAAAACCTTTCGCATGTCTTCAACTACGACATCCCCGAGGATCCCGACGCCTATGTGCACCGCATCGGCCGCACCGGCCGCATCGGCGCCGACGGCGTGGCCATCGCCTTCGTGTCGCCTGACCAGGGACACCGCCTGACGAATGTCGAGTCTTTCATCAACAAGCTGCTCGACAAGCGCGAGGTCGAGGGTTTCGAGGGGGTCCGTCCCAAGGACCTTCCCCAGCCCGAGGCGCCCAAGCCCGCGCCGGCCCAACCGGTCTTCGGCCGCCGGGTGAAGAAATACAGCAACAGGCTCTGATCCACCCAAAATTGTCCCCTTCGCCTTCGCGGGCATAAACTGCCCCGGGTGCCCGTTCGCACCCGGCGTGGGGGAGGGCCATTGGCATGGCAGGCGACCTGGAACCTTGGGGCCCCGCGCGGGCCACTGTCGCGGGCACACCGCTTTCGCCGCGCGAACTCAAAGGCATTCACGCCTACTGGCGGGCCTGCAACTACCTCGCCGCGGGAATGATCTACCTCCGCTCCAATCCCCTGCTTCGCGAACCGCTTCGGATCGAACACATCAAGAAACGCCTGCTGGGGCATTGGGGCTCAAGCCCCGGGCTTTCCTTCTGCTACACCCACCTCAACCGGATCATTCGCCAGAGGGGCGAGCAGGTCATTTTTCTGGCCGGTCCGGGCCACGGCGCGCCGGGTGTGATCGCCCCGGTTTACCTGGAAGGCACCTATTCCGAGATCTACCCCGAATGCGGGCCCGACCTTCAGGGCCTCGCGCACTTGTTCCGGTCCTTCAGCTTTCCCGGTGGCGTGGGCAGCCACTGCACCCCGGAACTTCCCGGAAGCATTCACGAGGGTGGTGAACTCGGCTACAGCGTCTCGCACGCCACGGGCGCCGTGCTCGACAACCCCCACCTGGTCGCCGCGGTGGTGGTGGGCGACGGGGAGGCCGAGACCGGGCCTTTGGCGGCCTCATGGAACAGCGGCAGGTTCCTCAACCCGGCCACCGACGGCGCCATCCTGCCCATCCTTCACCTGAATGGCTACAAGATCAACAACCCGACGGTGCTGGCCCGCATTCCCCGGGCCGAACTCATCGCTTTCTTCACCGGCCTGGGGTTCGAACCGCTTCTGGTCGAGGGATCCGAACCCGACGGCATGCACCAGGCGATGGCGGCCACGCTCGACGCCGCCTTCGACCGCATCGCCTCTATTCGGGATGGCCGAAAAGCCGAAAGGGCGCGCTGGCCCATGGTCATTCTGAGAACTCCCAAGGGCTGGACGGGCCCCGGAACGGTAGACGGCCTGCCGGTGGAAGGCACCTTCCGTTCCCACCAGGTGCCCCTGGCGGGACTGGCCGATGATCCCGGCCACCTGGCCCAACTGGAAGCCTGGCTGAAAAGCTACCGGCCCGAGGAACTGTTCGACGAATCGGGCGCCCTGCTGTCGGAGTGGCGGGTGCTGGCCCCGACGGGAACCAACCGCATGAGCGCCCGCCCCGAGGCCAACGGCGGTCTGGTTCGCAGGCCCTTGAGGCTGGGCGATTTCCGCAGGCACGCCGTCGCCGTGGACACGCCGGGAACCACCCGGGCGATGAACACCTCGCCCCTGGGCAGACTGCTGCGCGACGCCATGCGCGACAACCCGGGTATTTTCCGGGTGTTCGGACCCGACGAGACCGCCTCCAACAAGCTCCACGCCCTGTTCGAGGTGACGGGTAAAACCTGGCTGGCCGAGCGCCTTGCCTGCGATGACAAGGGAGGCAACCTCTCCCCCGACGGCAGGGTGATGGAGATTCTCTCCGAACACACGCTCGAGGGCTGGCTTGAAGGCTACCTGCTCACCGGCAGGCACGGGCTGCTTTCCACCTACGAGGCGTTCGTGCATGTGATCGATTCCATGTTCAACCAGCATGCCAAGTGGCTGGCCAAGGCGCGCGAACTGCCATGGCGGGCCAGCGTGGCCTCGTTGAACCTTCTCATCACCTCGACCGTCTGGCGGCAGGACCACAACGGCTTCACCCACCAGGATCCGGGCTTCATCGACCTCGTCGCCAACAAAAGCCCCGATGTCACGCGCGTTTATCTGCCTCCCGACGCCAACTGCCTGCTGGCCGTCGCCAACCATTGCCTGGCCAGCGTGGACTATGTGAATGTGATCGTCTGCGACAAGCAGGAGCACCCGCAGTTCCTGCCGATCGAGCAGGCGGAGCGGCATTGCGCCAAGGGGTTGGGCCTTTGGGAATGGGCCAGCACCGACATGGGACTGGAACCCGACGCCGTGCTGGTGGGGTGCGGCGACATCGCCACGCAGGAGGCCTTGGCCGCCGCGGCGCTGTTGAGGCGGCACCTGCCCGACCTTCGCCTGCGGTTCCTCAATGTGGTGGACCTGTTCCGCCTGACTCCCGAGTCGGAACATCCCCACGGGTTGTCCGACCGCGAGTTCGACTCCCTGTTCACGCTCGACAAGCCGGTGATCTTCAATTTCCACGGCTACCCGTACCTGATCCACCGCCTCACCTACCGGCGGACCAACCACGACAACCTGCATGTGCGCGGCTACAAGGAACGGGGCAACATCAACACGCCCCTGGAACTGGCGATCCGCAACCAGATCGACCGGTTCACCCTGGCGCGCGATGTCATCAGCCGGGTGCCGCGCCTGCAAGTCGCGGCGGCACATTTGCGCGAAAAACTTCTCGACGAGCAGTACGACTGCCTCCGCCACGCCCACGAGCACGGCGTGGACCGCGAGGACATCGTCAAGTGGAAGTGGGAGGGGTGA
>CAWUNZ010000159.1:0-7663 GCA_963923445.1 uncultured bacterium | reverse complement strand
CATAGTCGCGGGCGATGAATTGGTCGATCGAGACGGAATTGTTGAGGTTCTGGCGGATGTCGGCTCCGGTCAGCCAGACATCACCCGTGTTGTGGCCGACGAGTTGGCGACTGCTGGGGTGAGAAAGCTGCCCGAAAATCGTCAGGTCGTTTCGGTGCGCGGCGAGCGTTTCCAGTGATTTGGTGAACTTGTAATCGGCGCCTTCCTCGCGCGGAAACCAGTTCCAGTCGCTGGTGGGATCGGTCGGCCTCGTCAGTGAGACGCCGTTGCCGAAAAAGAAGGCGCAAAACCGCTTGGGCTTGCCGGTGGCCGCCGCGGCCGGAGCCATGGCTTCAAGCCACGGCAGCGCCAAGGCCATGCCGCTGCCACGAAGCAAGGTTCGCCGGTCGAGGTGCCAGGACGGTTGAGGCATGGTCGGGACCTCCCATGGTTTGGCGCGATCTATCGTTTAGCATATCACTTCGTTTGGAACGGCTCACTCGCGACAACCAGTTCCACGAGCGCGGCCAGCTTGTCTTCCCGTTTCTTCAATTTCGGGATCAGCGAATCCACGGACTCGATGTCGGTCAGGGTCAGTGACCGGCCCAAGGCGTAGGCCGCCACCTTGCGAAGCACGGCGCGACGAAGGTCGTCGGCCCTGGAGCGGACCAACTCCTTTTTCAGCGCCGACATTCCGTCCACCTTCACTCCGGTTGGAAGTTCGGCGATCGAGTCTGTCGGCTGGTTTGGTTTCTGCTTTCTCACAAGCCCTATGGCATCGTATTCCTCGAAGGCGATGCCCCAGGGATCGATCTTGGCATGACAACCCGAGCAGGAGGTGCTGGAGCGGTGAAGGGCCAACGCCTGCTTGATCGAGAGTCCCTTGAGCTTCGGATCGTTGGCGCGGTCAAGCTCTGGAACCGTGGGGGGAGGAGGGGGCGGAGGATCATCCAACAGGTTCTTGAGGAGCCACATTCCCCGCTTGATGGGATGCCCGTCAATGCCATCGGAATTGCCTGTCAGCACACTGGCCTGGGTCAGCAGGCCCCCCCGCTGCAGCGACGGGTCGAGCCTGACCAGGCGGAATTCAGGTCCGCGGACATCGGTCATGCCATAGTGCCTGCCAAGAATCTCGTTGACGAATGTGAAATCCGACTCGAGAAAGTTCAAGATCCCGAGGTCATTCCTGAGCAGGTGCGCGAAAAAGTGGAAGGTCTCCTGCCTCATGGCCGCGGCAAGTTGGTCATTGAACCCGGGATATTTACCCTTGTTCACCGTCACGCGCTGAAGCCTGTCAAGTTCGAGCCATTGCTCGGAGAATTGCTCGATGAATTGCCAGGCCTTGGGATCCTTGATCATCCTCCGGGTCTGCTCCGCGAGGATTCCGGGGGAGCGAAGCTTGCCGTCCTGGGCCAATTGAGAAAGGACCTCATCGGGCATCGTGCTCCACAGGAAGTAGGAAAGGCGTGACGCCAGTTCATGGTCGGTCAGCCTCTCCGTGGCGATGCCTCCGCCGCGCACGGCGGGCAGGGCCAGGAAACGCGACGATGTCAGCACAAGGCTGAGGGCCTCGCGGATGCCGGCCTCGGGGGCATCGTTTTCCTTCCGGTTTCTCCGCCAGAATGACACGAACCGGTCCAGTTCCACCTTGTCGACGGGCCCCCTGAAGGCGCGGGTGGCAAACCGCCTGATGACCTCGCGCGCGTAGGCCTCGGCGGAAAGCCCCATGGTGTTGGGAAAAAGGATGTTGGCGTGCGAGGCGGGAGGCCACTGTTCAAGGAAGGGACTTTCAAACTCCATCCATTCGATCTTGAGCCGTGGAGGATTCGGATCCTGGTTGGCTGTGGTGGCAGCATTCCAGGCATAAAGGATGCTGCAATTCTCGTTACGGAAGGGGCCGGGATTGGGCAAAGGGAAGTTTTCAATCCTCGCGCGGAATTCATAAGTGCGGAACTCCGCGTGGTTGACCACGACCGGATCGCCCAGGGGCCGAATTTCAATGCCATGCAGGTTGGTGCAGCCCAGCCCGACGGCAAGCTGCGGGAGGTTCGAGCTTTCCTTTCCGGGTTCACCGTCGAACCTGGCGGCGCGCACCCGAACCAGCATCTCGCCGCGGCGGAACGGGTGGTGAAGGCGGAAACCATACCGGTAGTCGGGCCGTTTCAGCGCCGCTTCGCCAAACGATTGCGGCACGGAGGGCAGCAACACACCGACCGGCTGCTGACTGATGATGTTTTTACCGAACTGGCAATCATCTCCAATCGTGAAGTTCTTGCCCTTGGCCCGGTAGTCGTAGGTTTCTCCCGGCCGGTTTTCCGGCTTGGGAAGCATGACCGGAGGCTTTCGGGCCTCCAGCCGGTAGCGATGAACCTCGGGCGCCGGACCGGAAACTATCGCCTCGGCAAGAGCCTCGTCAGCGATCTGCAAATACATCTCGTATTGAAGCGGAGACATCCGCAGCGCGTCACCGTCGTTCCGGAAACCCTCCTTGGATCGCCCGTCTTCGGGCAGGCGCGCTCCAAACTCGATGCCGATACCGAGCAGGTCCTGCATTGTCCGCTCGTATTCACGGCGAGTCAGCCGGCGAAAATGAGTCGCCGGATTCCTGGTCAGCGCCGCTCGACGCATCTCCCGGACAATCCATCCGGTGATCAGTTCACGCTCCTCCTTGCCAAGCTGCGGTTCTTCCTTGGGCGGCATGTCACCGAAATTGAGCCGGTTGAGAACCTCCTGCCAATGATCGCCATCCTTGCCCCTGACAAGGTCGGGATCCAGTTTGTCAATCCTCAGGTCACCCTTCGGCTTGCCAACTGTGGAATCATGGCACTTGGAACAATGTTGCTTGAGAAGGGAAGAAACCTTGGGGAAGGGAACCGGTTCGCCGGCAAGCAGCCTAGGCGCGCCCAAGGCCAAGCAGGCCATGACCGCGACGACCTTGAAACACGGGCTTCGCATGACAAACTCCTGATTCCGGAACATTCCGGAAGGGCATATCGGCACTTGAGCCCGACCCGACTCCCGATGAACAATCAGGCAATAAAACCTATTCCAACTTGGTCATCGGCGCCTGTAAAGCCGATGTCAAGCAAAACCGATACCTTGGCCACAACTGGTTTGCCAATTGCCGTCTTCTGTGCGGTTCGCGGCATTTCTGTGAGCCCGGGGCACCCGTCGAGTTCGGAAGGTATTTGGCTCTTCAGTGGTTCAACCGCCCAAGGCAGCCAGGGCGCTATGGATCACCACCAACTACTTGGGAGGCCTTTCGTCGCGTGCCGCTGGGGTTCCCAAGGCGGCATGGAATGCCACCTCCCGGATGATCTCCTGCAACCTGTGACCGTTCGAGCGGGTTCGCTCGATGATTTCGTCAACCGTGAACGCGTCCGCCGGCGTCATTTCCCTCGCAAGGGCATAGCGCAGAAGATGCCGGGAAAAGGCCTTGGCAAAGCGTTCTTTCTCCTTGACGATGGCCGCCTTGAAGTCGTCCACTGCCGTGAAGGAATATCGGCGCCAAAGCGTTCCAGAAGCGTCAATTGGCCTGCCGTTTTCGTATTTCTCGCGCCAGCGGCCTGTAATGTCGAAATTCTCAAGCGCGAAACCAAGGGGGTCGATCTTCGAATGGCACCCGGCGCATGACGCGTTTTCGCGGTGGGCCGCGAACTGTTCCCTGATCGTGAGGTTCGGATTGCTGTTTTCCTTGAGGGGTGGAACATCGTTGGGTGGCGGGGGAGGCGGGTCGTTGAAAATCACCTCGAGGATCCATGCCCCCCTCGCGATCGGCTGGGTTCGCAGGGGTCCGGAGGTCATGCTTAAAACGGCCGCGTTCGTGATGACACCGCCATCACGCGACGAAGCCAGCGGCACCCGCTGGAAAACCGGGGACCTCAATTTGGCTCGCAGTTGATCCTCAAATTCACGCGTGGCATCCTTGCGAACCATGTTAAAGTCAACGCTCAGGGGAACCTTTTCCAATTCCCCAAGGGCCATGTCCAGGCGAGTCCTCAGGTCTCGCAACCGGGAAAGGTCCGCCTTGGACAGGAATCTTGCCAGGACTTCATCCGAAAGCTGAAAACCACCCTCGGCGGCGGACACGGCGACCTCGGCCGAAGAAAGCGCGCGATCATAAAGCCGGGCCTTGTTGAGCCGTGCCGACAGGTGCTTGTTCCCTCCGGCAGGCAGATGCCTGAGTCCGAACAACACGAACGATTTATCCTTGGGAAAGGATGCAATTCCCTTGCGAAATGGCTTTCCATAAGGAACACCGTTGCGATAAAGCCGCGTTGTTCCATCCGCCTCATACACCATCACGAGGTGGAGCATCTGCGATGGCTTCGATTCAGGCTCCGACCCGGCGAAATCCTCGGTGCGGGCGAAGTTGTTGCTCCCCGAGATCCAGTGCCCGGGTTTCCGTTCCCCTAGCACGATGGAATCAAAAAGCCCTGCGGGGCCCTCGATCGTCATGATTCCCCCGCCCCGCTGGTTGATATCGGACAGTTCGCACCAGACTTCCAATGTTTTCGCCTTGAGTTCCACGGGTAGCGGACCACTTTGCAGGTAACCCTTGCCCAACACGACTCCGCCGTCCTGATGCCGAACCTCTCCAAAGGACTTGAGGTCGAGGCCGCGGATGGAATCCTTCAAGTCCCCGTTGAAATCCCACTGGGCGAACGGCTTGAGCTTGTCGGTGGCCCCGGCGACGGCGACACCTCGCTCGGCAAGGCTCCTGGCACGCACCGGTTCCACGATCGCATCGATCGCCGCCCGCAAGTCCGCGACCATCGCCCGCAGTTCCGTTCGCCTCGAATCATTCAAGCGGTTCCTTTCCGCCACCTCGGCTGCCGAGGGAATCACCGGGCCGATTTTCTTCGGGCCGTACCAGTCGCGAAGAAATTCGCTGCGATAAGAGAACGAGGGTGAAATCAGGTCGGTAACCGGAAGATTTTCAACGAATGCCGCGTCGAACAGCAAAAGAGGCTCAACCAGCATCGCCAGACTTGCCGGATGCCCTTCATCTATATTAAAGTATGGACTTTTGCCCTTGTCCGGAGTGGCGCCCAGCACATTCTCCAACTGCAGCCATTGCGTCGGAAAACTATCGAGGAATCGCTCAATTTTGGGATCCTTCACCATCCTGTCAACGGCCAGGCGAACCTTGGCCGGGTCGGAGAATTCGCCTCGCTCGGCCATGTCGAGCAACGCGGCATCGGGAATGCTCGACCATAGGAGAAAGGACAGGCTGGAAGCCAACTCGAACTGGCGATCCGATCCGTCGGCGCTTGTGGAGCGGTACAGGAACATCGGCGATGAAAGCGCGGCCGACGCCACCTTTTTCATCCCCTCGGTGAACGACGATCCTTGCCTCATTTTGGATTCGGCGTAACCGGCATACCGGCGCAAGACCTCCTCATCCACTGGGCGGCGAAACGCGAGCCTGAGAAAACGCCTGAGTCGCCTTGCAATCTCGGCTGGGCGGTCCGCGTTGGCCGGGGGTTCTTGGAAGAATTCCTGCCAGATCCCGACGGTGTTGGCGTTGAAATCGGGACTTTCAATGATGGATATGCCCAGCCTGAGGAATGAATCCAGCAGCAGCGGGGACAGGGTCAACTTGTTGGCCTGGTTGTCAAAGCCATGCTCGGCGCGCAAATCCTTGGGAAACGGCTTCACACCGGCCAGGCCTGGTTCCGGATTGAGCGCCCGCGAGGCGACCTGAACCCGCTCGGGCATCCTGCCCGTGGCCGAGGGCACATGGCGGTCGAGCCTTGTCATCAGCTTTTCGGGCAATTCGAAGACATCACGGTTGAGCCGGAACAGGTCCCGGACCGCGTGGTTGTATTGCGGGCGGGTCAACCGGTGCAGCCTTGCCGCGGGTTGGGTCGCCCCCGGTGTGGCCGCTCGCATCGATTCCTTGAGCCACCTGGCCATCGCGTCGCGTTCCATGGCCGAGAATTGCCGTTGCCCCTCCGGGGGCATGTCATTTGATTCAATCGCCAAGAGAACTCGCTGCAGATTCCCCGCCCGCGCCTCGGCGCTTCCCGCGGATAGGTCACGGGGTAGTTGGATTCCTCCCTTGGGCTTGGTTTCACCATGGCACTTGCCGCACCGGGCCTGCAGCAAGGCCAGCGGTTCCATCGATGCATCATCGGCGCCGGCGCGGGCACATGCGACGCACACCAGGAAAACCGAAATCATCATTCCGCGGGCGATTGTCATGGCACGACGATCCTGAACATGGGCGTCAACTCATGCCCTGAGGTCGGAGATCTCGCCGGTGCTGTCGGCGAATTGCTTGATGTCCAACCCCATCAGTCGGGCGAATGTGAGCCACAGGTTGGAGTTCAGCGTGCCGCTTGGGCATTTCAGGTGGCGGCCCTGGCGCATTTTGCCACCTGCCTTGCCCGCGACGATCATCGGCAGGTCGTAGTACTGGTGCGTTGCCCCATCGCCCAAGCCGGCGCCATAGGCGACGATCGAATTGTCGATAAGGCTGGTGCCATCGGCTTCCTTGATCTCCTTCATTCGCGACAGGATGTAGGCATACTGCCGGATGTGGAACAGGTCGATCTTCTGCACTTCCTTGTAGCCATCACCTTTCTGGTTGTGGGTCATGCTGTGGTGCTGGACGGGCTTGTCGAACACGCCCTCATACATGAGCGTCGCGTCCCATCTTTCCGGCCCGATCATGAAGGTGCAGACATTGGTGATGCCCATCTGGAAAGCCAGCAGCATCAGGTCGGCCTGCAGCCTGATGTACTCACCGCGGGGAAGCACCTCGTTCTTTGGGATCCTGATATCGGCATTGGCGAGCAGCTTGTCGAGCCTGCGGATCCTCAGCTCGATGTCGCGGATCATGTGCATGAACTGGGCGAGCGTCTCCTTGTCATCGCGGCCGAGCTTTCGTGACAGGGAGTTGGCATCGGCAATCATAAGGTCCGTGACATCCGCCAGGTGCGGACCGAGGCCATCGCGCATGAAAAGACGGTCGTAAAGCTTTTTCGGATCCTTGATCGATGGGGCCATCTTGTTCGGCCCGTACCAGGAGATGTTGTCGAACTCGATCGGTTCCTTGGGGGTGGTGAATCCGTTGCAACTCACCTCGAGGGTGCTGAACGCCGTCGAACGCCCCACGACATCGCCGATCACCTGGTCGAGGGTGCGCCCGTTGGGATGGCGCACCCCCTTGGCGGTCGCCTGCTCGGGCGAAAGGCTTGTCAAGTAACAGGAGGCGCCTTGGGCATGGACATCCTGCCCATTCTTGTAGGAACGATCGAGCCCTGTGATCAGGGTGATGTCGCCGGCATGCTCGGCCAGCGGCTTCATCGTTTGGGTCAACTCGAGCGGATACACGCCGGGCTTGTGCTTGAAGCGCCGCTCGTTTTTTGTCTTGTCGGCTTCAAAACCACCGATGAATCCGGGGAGATCGGCGTTTTCCTCCCCGGGAAAGAAGCAACGCCTGACAATCCCGTTGGGAATGTAGATAATAGCTAGTTTCTGGCTGGGTTTAGCCGTGGCCTTGGCGTCCGCCGCGCGGGCAAGCGAATGGAACAGCGGAAGAGTGAGCACGGCCCCATGGGCTTTCAAAGCCTTCCGGCGGGTCACCTTCATGCGATCACCTCCTGAATGCGCCCTCCGTCGTGGCAGGCAACGGAATGAGGCCGTTTGACGCCGATTAACTCTACCACGGTTTGAA
>CAWUNZ010000158.1:0-7670 GCA_963923445.1 uncultured bacterium | reverse complement strand
TTCCACCCTGCGCATCGACAAGCCGCCGCTGACGATCAGCCGCCGATCCAGCTTCGATCCGCCCACCGCTGACATGCCATTTTTGCACGGCATGCTCGATTACCTTCTGGCGCGCGCGGCGCTCGAGGCGCGCGGCCGGAACCTGCGCGCCGGGGTGGCCCGTTTGCACCTGCGCTACGGCGATTTTTCCGCCGCCGACACTTCCTGCCGGTTCGACCCGCCCATCGACGACGACGCGGTGCTGGGTGCCGCGCTGCGCGACGCGCTGGGGCGGTTGTACACGCGCCGCATGCCGCTGCGCCTTGTGGCGGTGGAACTGGGGCGGTTGGGCGCCGCGCCAGCGCAACCGGACCTGTTTCCCGATCCGGCTTCAGAGCGCCGGCGCCGTTTGCTGGAGTCCACCGACGCCATTCGCGAACGATTCGGCTTCCGCGCCGTGCGCCCCGGCACCACCCTCGTGCTGGATCAGCACCTGGACCATGACCGCGACGGTTACCGCCTGCGCACTCCCTGCCTGACGCGCTAGCCGCCGCGAAACCCCGGCCCGGTCAGCACCGCCAATCGCCGCGGCACCAATTCGAAGAAAAATTCACGCGTCCCGTCGCCCGATTCGCAAAGCATTTCGCCATCGGCGTGCGCCGCCATGGGGCTGTCGGCCATCAGGTGCACAGTCTTAGCCTGTCCTTGCCACACCTTTGGGTGGTTCACCTCGCCTCCGAGCGCCAAGCGGGGCAAAAGGCCGAGAACCTCAAGCGCGGTCAGTTGTCCGGCCTCGACCACATCGAAAAAACCGTCATCGAGTTTCGCCCGCGGCGCCAGAGTGAAGTTTCCCTCCCGGTGGCCCAATGCCACGGAAACAGTCATCAGCGGCCTCGCGGCGCGGCAATGCCCGTCCACTTCCACGGTCCAGGGGCCGTTGGTCCGTGGCACGCCCAAGGCCCTCCAGACGGCCAATCCGTAAAGCATCAAGCCTCGCAGTCGCTTGATCTTTCTTGATTCCACCGTCACCTGTCCGTTGAAGCCGACACCGGCACCATTGATGAACCAACGACCGAAGCCCGGGCCACTGACCCGGCCGACATCCACCCGGCGAACCGGGAAATCGCCAGCGGTGTTGGCCCACCACCCGGGAACGAGTCCCAAAGCGACGGCGTAATCGTTCGCGGAACCGAGGGGGATCACGGCCAGGGTCGGATTTCGGCCCGAATCGAGGATGCCGCTCGCCACCTCGTGCGCGGTCCCGTCGCCGCCGGCGGCGGCGATGATCGGCCAACCCTCATCCGCCGCGCGACGAGACAGGTCGAAAGCGTGGCCGGCGCGTTCGGTCGGTACATAGCGGTCGGCGGGGCCCAAGGCCGCCTTGATGCGTTGCGCCTCCCGGTGGAAGCGACCCCGCCCGGCGCCTTCGTGCGCGATCACGAACACCGGTCCGCCGAACCACATTCCCGTGCTCCCGGCTTTTCGCCCCAAATGGAAAGACAGGGTGAAAATGTTGGTCTGCTGACATTCGCCTTTGATGACTTATGGATCCCGGGCATCATGGGTTGTCGCGCGTGCGCGTGGCGTTCTCGCCCCAAGGGAGTTCCCCGAATGCTGAACCTGCTGATGGTCGCCACGATGCCCTTATGGTTTTCCGAGGCCCCGCCGTTGCCGCCGCTCATCACCGTGACCGGCAACGCGGAGGTGAGGGCAATTCCGGACATGGCCGATCTGCATTTCGAGGTGGAAATAAGAAATGCCAAGCTGAAGGAAGCCTTGGCCGAGCAGGCGGAAAAAATGAAGACCCTGCTGGTGGCGCTCAAGGCATGCGGGGTCGGCGAGGGTGACCTTCAAACCTCGCAGGTGATCATCAACCCGGTTTACCGTCGCGACAGGGACGGCAGGGAGGACTCGATCGCCGTTTCCCATTATCGGGTGAGCCAGACGGTCCAGTGCACGCTGCGCGACATTCGCAAGGTCGCGGAGGTCACGACCCGCGCCATCGACTCCGGCGCCAACCGCGTCGAGCAGGCCCAGTTGAGAACATCGCGAAGGCGCAAGCTCATGGACGAGGCGCGCACGCTGGCGGTCCGCGCGGCGCGTGAAAAGGCGGTCGCCATGGCGACGGAACTGGGAGCCAAGGTGGGCAGGCCCTATTCGATCCAGGAGGTCAGGTCCTCCGGATTCCACTTCAACGGCAACGCCCAGGTTCAGAATGTCGCCCAAGACCGCGAAGCGGGCGGAGGCGAAGCTGAAGGGGTTTTCGAGCCGGGAAAGATCAGCATTCAGGCGACCGTGACGGTTTCATTTTTTCTGGAGTGACCAAGGGGCATGGCGCGCGGCGAGTCGCTGGACGGGGTGTTGGTGCTCGACAAGCCGGGGGGAATGACCTCGCGGCTGGCGCTGAACATTGTTTTCGCCCGGCTCAAGACGCGCACGCCGCTGGGCCACGCCGGCACGCTGGATCCCATGGCGACCGGTGTTTTGGTGGCTTGCCTTGGGCGCACAACCCGTCTCATCGAGTGCATCCAGGAGTTGCCCAAGACTTACGCCGCGGAAATACGCTTCGGCTTCACCAGCACCACGGACGACGCCGACGGTGAGCTTTCCCCCGCCGCCGAGGTCGAACCTCCGTCCGAAACCGCGTTCCGCGCATTGTTGGATCGCTTCACGGGTTCCATTCTTCAGAAGCCTCCCCGGTTCTCGGCGGTGAAAATTGCCGGCCGCAGGGCCCACAAAATTGCCCGCTCGGGTGTCGAACCCGACCTGGTTCCCCGGCCTGTTCACATCCGTGCCATCGAGGTGGAATCGTTCGAATGGCCCATGGCCCGTATCAAGGTGCATTGCGGCAAGGGAACCTATATCCGGTCGCTGGCCCGCGATGTGGGGGAAGCGCTGGGCACGGGCGGCTACATTGCCGCGCTCAGGCGCCTGGCCGTCGGCCCTTACACCGTTGAGGGCGCCATCGGTCGCGACAACTGGGAACAGGACAAACTTCGCGCGGCCCTGCAGGGCAGGGAATCGGCGGTGGCGGCCCTGCCCCGCATCGAGTTGCCTGTGGCGGTGGCCGACAGCCTGTGCCATGGGCGCCCGCAGCAGGCCCAACCCGACTGGCCTGCCCGGGTGGACCATGCCGTGTTCGATTCAACCGGCCGGATGCGCGCCGTGGCCCATGTCAGCGACGGAATGCTGCGGCCGACCAAGGTGTTCCACGCCCCCGACTCGGTCTCCCAACGGCCCATCGTGACGGGGTAGCATGGCTGGAAGTACCGGAGGGCGCGGCATGCGGACCAAATGGATTTGGGGGATCGGCCTCACGACGCTTCTGGCCTTGGGCGCCCTGATGTGGCGGCAATGGCCCCAGCAGGGCCGCGCCGATGCCTTTGCCCAGGACCGTGTTCCCGCCGTTGCCCACCAGGTTCCGTTTGATTCGGCCCGGGCGCTCAAGGACATCGCCGCCATTTGCGCCATCGGCACCCGGGTGAGCGGTTCCCCCGGAATGCAGAAACAGCAGGAAATGCTTGAGAAGCATTTCAAGGCCCAAGGCCTCGAAGTCTCGTTCCAGAAATTCCAGGCCACCCGAAAAAGTACCCGCACCACGGTGGAAATGGCCAATCTGGTGGCTCGGATCAACCCCGAGAAAACCTCCAGGGTGGTCATTTGCACCCATTACGACACCCGCCCGCGCGCCGATCAGGAGACCGATCGCGCCAAGCGCGACGCCCCGTTCCTCAGCGCCAACGACGGGGCCTCGGGCGTCGCTTTCCTGATGGAACTGGCCCGCCATGCCAAGGCCGTCAAGTGCGTCCACGGGATCGACCTCGTCTGCTTCGACGGGGAAGAGTTTGTCCTGGACCAGGAAGACGAGTATTTCCATGGCAGCCGGCATTTCGCCACCCGGGCCAGGCTTGATGCCCAAAGGGGTGTCAAGTACCGCTGCGCCGTTCTGCTCGACATGATCGCCGGAAGAAATCCGCGCTTTCCCATCGAGCAGAACTCGTGGTACATGGCGCCGAGGCTGGTGGAGGAAATTTACACCACCGCCATGGAGCTCAAGGCCGGTTCGTTCCAGACCAATCGCTATTCCTCGACCCCCGTCGAGGACGACCATGTTCCCCTCAACAAGGGTGGCATCCCCGCCATCGATATCATCGACTTCGACTATCCGCACTGGCACAAGGTGACGGACACGCCGGAAAACTGCCATCCCGAGGGCCTCGACCAGGTGTCCCGCGTGCTGGTGGCCTGGCTGGACCGCATCCGCTGACACTTCCCGGCCGGGAGGCCCTCGCATGTCCGACGGCCAGGGACTCTTCGGGTTGGCGCTGATCGCGGGGATGGCCCTCATTGGGTTGTGGACCGCCTGGATGCAGGGCAGGGTGCTGGCCCGCGAACCGGGTGACAGCCCCGAGTCCATCTTTTTCCGGGCCCAGGCGGTTCGCCGCATGGTCATCGCCCTTTTGCTGGTGGTGATGGGTGCGATGCTTGGCGTGGCGATGATCCTCCTCGAGGAACCGGCGCAGGCCATCGCCGACATGCGCGACCAGGCCGACCAGACCGGCACCATCTTCCGCCTCGACGACAACCAGGAGCGCTTCGCCAGCATTTATGGCGGGTTCTGGCTGGGTTTCTTTTTTGTGTTCTTCATGCTGCTGGCTGTTTTGGCGTGGGATGTCTGGGCGCTGCGCGCCTTCAGGCTGGGACTCCGCCGCGACATCCTTGAGCACAAGCGCCGGCTGGCGTCGAACCGCGGCGATGGGCCCGGCTGAGGTATTCCATGCTTCCCGGTTACAACACCAACGGCTTCGCCCACCATCGCCTCGAGGACTCCATCGACATCCTCGCGGACCTGGGATACCGGTCCATCGCCTTGACACTCGATTTTCATTCCCTGTTGCCTGACGATCCGGTTTCGAAAATCGAGGCGGTGGGCGCGCGCCTGGCCCGCCATGGGTTGCGGGTGGTGATTGAGACCGGCGCCCGATTCGTGCTCGACCCGAGGCGCAAGCATCAGCCCACCCTGCTGGACCCCGACCCGGCCATGAGGTCTATCCGCAGGCGGTTTCTCGAGCGATCCGCCGATGTCGGCCGGGCGCTGGGCGCCGATGCCGTCAGTTTTTGGTCCGGAGCGCCGGTCTCGGATGAGCCGCAAGGGGTGCTGATGACCCGCCTGGCCGACGAGTGCCGTCATCTGGCCGATCATGCCGCGGGGATCGGGCAAAGGATCGCGTTTGAGCCTGAGCCGGGGATGCTGGTCGACACCATGGACCGATATGCCAGCTTGGCGGGAATGGTCGATCACCCCGCATTCGGGCTCACCCTGGATGTGGGCCATTTGCACTGCCTTGGAGAGGTTCCCACGGCGCCACACGCCGCCCGGTGGAAGGAACGCCTCTGGAATATTCACATTGAGGACATGCGCCCCGGGGTTCACGATCATCTGCCCTTTGGCGAGGGCACCATGGATTTCGCCGAGGTGTTCGCCGGCCTGCGCGCCGCGGGTTATGCCGGAGGCCTGCATGTGGAATTGAGCCGGCATTCGCACGACGCCGTGGCCACGGCCAAGCGCGCGATGGAATCGATAAGGTCGTACGCCTAAAGCGAATTGTTATTTAGCAATCTGAATGGGTGCAAAGTCTAATTTTCAATAAATAACACCATTTAAGGTGATTTTATTAGAGGCAAACGCCCCGAACGAACCCGCAGGCGGAGTAAGAGGGGTGGTGATCAAAAAAAACGCCCCGCTCACTCAGACGGTTTGCGCATTCTTTCTTGGCATTTTAACTTGCGGGCACACCCGTGATATCCGAAATGGTTAAGTCGCCTATTTAAGCAGGCAAAAGTACTAAAAACCGCGCCCAAGACGGCCAACACGGGTGGTTAAGGCCAAGGGAAGCGTCATCCCGGCAGCGAGAACAAGGGCCCGCCGCCGCCGATGCCGCCACGGAGGCCCTGCGGCCGAGGCTTGGGCTTGTACTTGGAAACCTCGTTGGCCTCGGCCACCTGCGCGGCGACCTCCTCGGCCTGCCCTTCCGCCGCCATCTTGGCCGCCTTGATCGACAATGCCACGCGCTTGAGGTCGTTGTCGATGGAAAGGACCACCACCTCGACGGCTTCGCCCGCCTTGACGGCATCCTGCGGGCGGCGGACCCGCTTGGTTGAGAGTTCCGAAAGGTGCACCAGGCCCTCGATTCCACCCTCCAGGGAGACGAAGGCCCCGAAGTCGGTCAGCTTGCTCACCGTGCCGCTGACCGTGGTGCCGGGAACGAGCTTGGCCGCCGCGGCATCCCAAGGGTTGTCGGTGAGTTGGCGAAGCCCGAGGGAGATCTTTTTCGTTTCGGGATCGATCTTCAGGACCTTCACCTTCACCGAATCGCCCACTTTCAGGATCTCGCTGGGATGCTTGATCCGGGCCCAGGCCATCTCGCGCAGCGGGATCAGTCCATCCACGCCGCCGATGTCGACAAATGCGCCATAGTCCTGCAGCGACCGCACGGTTCCGTCGCGGACCTGGCCCTCGGCGAGTTCGCTCCAGGTTTTGCCCGCGGATTCCTGCCTCTCCCGGTCGAGAAGGTCGCGGCGGCTCAGGACAAGGTTGTTGTCGTTGGCGTCGGCCAAGGTCACCAAGGCGCGAATCCGCTGGTTGACCCAGGCTTCCGCTTGTTCCACCCGGGCCGTGTCGATCTGGCTGAGCGGCATGAAGGCGCGGATGGTTCCCACCATCACCTCAAGCCCGCCCTTGTTGGCTCCTGTGACCCGGCCTTCCACCACGGCGCCCTTGGTCAGGCTGGCCCACGAGGCGTCCACCGCCGTGGCCTTCTTGCCGGCCAGCAGCACAAGGCCGTTTTGGCCGTCGAAGCCCTCCACGCGGACCTCGATGGTGTCGCCCACGGCGGGAGTTTCGCCCTCGGGCCAATGTTCCTTGCGTAAAAGGCCTTCCGACCGGCTTCCGGGCATGGAGACATAAATGGCATCGGCCAGGACGCGTATGACCTTTCCGGAGCGGAAGGGGCCAGAGGTGCTTTCCTCGGCCTTGCGCCGGGGTTCGGGGGCGGATGCCTCTCCCAGGATATCCTCGGCGGACCTGCCGCCCATGGCGGCCTCGAACTCGGCGTCGATATTGAGGTCTTCGCGGAGCGCCTTTTTCCCGAAACCGAACTCGTGGGAATAAATGCTACCTTCACGGGGTTTTTCGTCGCGTCGCGGACCCGGGCGTCGGGGCCCGCGGTCCCTGCGGCCGAAACCTCCGCGTTGATCGCGCGACTGTTGGCCTTCTCCTTCGGGGGACAGGATCTCTTCGGCCACCACGGCGCCAGGACCGGGTTGCTGGTCAGGCGCCTGTTGAGGAGTGGTGTCGAGTCGGCGAGCGCCTTGGGGCAAGGCAGGACGATCGGGCTGATCCGGCGCCTCGGAGGATGGCCTGGGGCTTCCATCGCGTTGGACGCGCGGAATGGGCCTTCCGTCCTTGTTGCGGGCGACCGCGGGAGATTGTGGCTGGCCGCCACCCTCTGAAGCTGGCTGGGACGGTGGATTTTCGTTCTCGGACATCGGATCTTCCTCGGTCTGGATCAAGCCTTCATGATCGGGGCGGGAAGGGGGGTGGGCAAGGGCAAAGATGGTCGAAGAGGGGTCGAAAAAAAAGCCCCCGAGGCGTGTTATCGCGACGGGGGCCGAAGTAGTCGGGGGGTGGA
>CAWUNZ010000157.1:0-7716 GCA_963923445.1 uncultured bacterium | reverse complement strand
GGCAAGGGGGTGGTGAACCCGCTGTTCGGGGCCGTGACCACGGCTCTCACGGCCAAGTGAGGTCGGCAAGCCTGTTGGAAAGCCCCCTTGGCCGGCCAACGGAAAAGGGCTTCCATGCTCCGTCCTTGCTTTTCAGCCGTTCCATAGTGCGGCCATCAGCAGGCCGATAAAAAAAGCGCCCCGTGGGGGCGCTTTTTTTCGGGGTTGAGTTGATCCAAGTTTACTTCTTGTCGCCATCCTTCTTGGCTTCGGTGGCCTTCTTCTCGACGGCCTTCTTGGTGTCGTCGGCCTTCTTCTCGGTGGCCTTCTTTTCTTCCGCCTTCTTCTCGACGGCTTTCTTTTCCTCGGCCTTCTTCTTGGCCTCGCCCTTCTTCGATTCCTTCTTCATTTCCTTCTTGGGCTCTTCCTTGACGACAATCGGAACGAACTCCACGCCACGGTTGATGTCGCACTTGGCGAGCGACTTCTTGAGGGCGTCGGCGCCCGCCGGGGTCACCTTCGTCTGCCACAGGTAAAGCTGATTGAGCTTGGTCAGGCCCTTGAGGCTGCCCAGGCCGGCGTCGGTCACGCCCGTCTCGTACAGGTTGAGGTACTCAAGGCCCGTCAGGCCGCCGACGGTTTCGAGGGCCTTGTCGGAGATCTTGGTCTTCTCGAGGTGCAACCGGGTCAGGCTGGTCATCCCCTTCAGGCCGGCCACATGGGCGTCGGTGACGGGTTGGGCCCGCAGGTTGAGCGAGTGGACCGTCTTGAGATCCTTGAGCGGCGCCAGGTGCTGGTCGCCGAAGTTGTCGATCTTCTGAAGGTAGGAAACCTCCAGGCGGGGGTCGTTCTGGGCCACTTCCAGCACCAGCGCGCCCATGGAGCGCAACTTCTCGATCGCCTTTTCCTCGGCGGGTGAGCGCTTCACCTTCTCCTGGGCGACGATCGAGACGGCCGTCAGGCCGAGGAGGAACGCGAGCGCGACAAAAGCACGAACCATGTGCGAAAACTCCACGAAAAGGGAACGGTCAAGGGTTGGATGGTTCCGGCGGGGCGGTTTCAGGCGCCGGGCAGTTCGGCCCGCACCTTCTCGAGCAACTTGCGGGTCGCCACGATGCCTTCCGGCTCCGAAAGCTTGCCGCCCTCGTACTCGATACCGATCCAGCCACGATAACCGGCGCCCTTCACGATTTCCAGCATGCGCTTGTAGTCGGTCTTGGTTTCGGCGCCCTTGTCGTCGAAATCGTGCGACTTGGCGCTCACGCCCTTGGCGAACGGCATCATTTCCTTCACGCCCTTGTACCGGTCGTATTCCTTGCCCTCGCCCAGCCGGAAGTTGCCGAAATCGGGCAGCGTGCCGCAGCGGGGGTTGTTCACTTTCTTCATCACGCCCGCCAGCCATTCGCCGTTGCTCGACAGGCCGCCATGGTTCTCGACGATGATGTTGATGTTCTTGGAGGCGCCGTATTCGGTCAGGGCGGCGAGGCCCTCGGCGGCCCTTTCCATCTGCTCCTCGAAGGTGCCCGTGGAATAGGCGTTCACACGGATGCTGTGGCAACCCAGCGCCACCGCGGCGTTCACCCACTTGTGGTGGTTCTTCACCGCCTGGGCCCGCTTGGCCTTGTCGGCGTCGCCCAGGTAGCCTTCGCCGTCGCACATGATCAGCACGCCGGTCACGCCGTTGTCGGCGCATCGCTTCTTGAGGCCTTCGAGAACCTTCGTGTCCTCGGCCTGTCCCTTGTAGAACTGGTTGACGAACTCAACCCCCTCGATGCCGAAGTCGCGTTTGGCGATGACCGGGAAATCCATCGGGTCGAGTTTCTTGGCGAAGAAGGCGCGGTGCAGCGACCACTGGGCCAGCGAAATGCGAAACCAGGGTGCGGTTTGCGCGCGGAGAAGGCTTTGGGAGCCAACAGCCAAACCAGCGGAACTGGCAAGAACCCCTTGGAGGAAGAAGCGGCGGTCGGGTGTGCGCATGCGGTCCATGTTGGCCAGTCTCCGGAATGATCGCGTGTGTTGATCGACATCGTGATGGATATGGGAGCGGATTGCCAACGAAAACCGGCGGAGAACGGAAAATTGGATTGAACGGGCGTTCACTTGTATGTATAAGTGTTCACTATCTTTCCCCTCAACTTTTTCAGGAGTGAATCCATGCGATCCTCGGAAAGCCCGATTTTTTCCATTTACCCTCGCGGCGAGAACCACGGGTGCTGTCCCGTTTGCGCCGGGGCGCTTTTGCAATGCGGTTCGTTGCAACGCTGTACCCGATGCCAGTTTGCGTTGTGCGCCGGGTGTGGTGACGGCGCGAATTTCACCGGTTCATCGAACGAGACGGAACCGTGTCCAGACTGAAACCTTGCTTTTTCTTTATTTTCGAGCTATTGATTTGAACAGTCTTGACGGTCGGGGCGTATAGTTAACTTAGGCGACCAACGAAGGATTTTCATCAATGGATTAGCCCGCAGGTTTTCACTTGCCGCGGGCCGCACCAGGAGGGTGGGTCATGCTTGTGCTGAGCCGCAAGGTTGGCGAGGAGATCGTGATCGACGGTGATATCGTCCTCACGGTCGTGGAGGTGAATGGAAACCGGGTCAAGATCGGCATCCGGGCGCCTCGCGACAAGGTGGTTGTGCGGGGCGAACTGGTTGGTCAAGGCCGTGACCTTGACGCCGTCATTCCTCCCGCAGCGCCGACTCCGACGCCCGCCCCGACCCCCGGTATTACAAGCAACTTGGGATTCTTCCCAGCCTGGATCTGAATTGGCTCATTCTGGACATTCGGTTTCGACATTTCCCCCATGTCGAACGCGGACCGTCCAGGAACCCGGGAGGTCCAGCCAAGGGCAACTCGCCCTCGACTGCCTGGACGGCCCCGTTCGTCATGGCCGCAAGCGGCCGGGATTCTTCATGACTGCTGTTGTTGCTGGTGCTGTTGCTGGCGGTACAGCATCCGCTGGAATTGCCTGACCGATGGTCGTCCCTGGCGCCTTCCGCCGCCGCCACCGCCCGTTGTTTCCCTGCCTGTGATTGCCATGGGAAGGGAGTCGGCATCGATCCAGTCCGCGGGCAACCGGGCGACGGACTGAACCCTCACCCCCACTTGGATCGACTCCTTGGCGTTGCCCCTCCAGGCGCCCCTGTTGGGCGGCACATCGGCGTAGTCACGGCCCACCGCCACAACCACATGGTCGTCGGCAACCAGGCAGGAGTGGGTGGGATCGTAGTCCACCCAGCCTTGGGCGGCACCGGCCCACACCTGCACCCAGGCATGGCTTTCAATTTCGCCGGGTTGATTGATGTAACCGCTCACATACCGGCAGGGAATGCCGAGCTTGCGGCAGATGCAGATGAACAAATGGGAGAAGTCCTGACACACTCCCGCGCCCAGCTTGAGCGCCTCCGATGCGGGCGTGCCGGCCTCTGTTTTGCTTTTCTCGTACTTCACAAGCGACTTGATCAGTTCCGTGGTCTTCCGGAAGAAAACCTCCAGAGGCCAATCACCGGTTGATCCGAGCTTGGCGACCAGCTCATCGAGCCATGGGCCTTGGTCCGTCAGGCCCGTGAACGAGACATAATCGAGGGCGTCCAAGGCGCCGGGTTGGTCGGCGCCTGCATCCACGAGATGAACCTCGGCGATTCGCTCGGAGGCGGGCCGGCGGTGGGTGCGGACAAAGCTGGTGGCGCGCACCGTGATTTTCTGGCAGGGAGTCAGGACGGTGATCAGCTCCACCCGGTTTCCATTGCCGTCGCGGTAAGGCGTGCTGGGAACCAGCGGACTGACCCGCAGGCGGTAGCCGAGCGATGTCTGGTCGTCGTTGGAGACCGGGGCCATCCTCAGTTCGAAGACATGCTCAAAAACGGGGGAGTCGTAGGAAAGGACCGTCTCGTGTTCGATGCGAAGAAGCATAAATTTCTCCCTGAAGGACTTAGACAAAACACTCGCGCGCGATTTCCATGCCCACCTTGGCGCATGTCTCCTGGATTCCACCGAGGAAGGCGACCGGTCCCCGGGAAAGAATGTCGGCTGGTTCCAGATAGCGAAGGTCGCTTTCCAGGCGGCCAAGAAGGCGCTCGGCCTCCGACACATAGGTGGTCCGCTCGACGCCGCTGATCTCCTGCAGCGATTCCATGCACCGGTTCAGGCCGAAGCGCAGCGAGCGCGGGAAATCCTGTTCCAGCAGCAGGAACCGAAGCACGCCCTCGCAGGTGATCTCGCCCCTCGACCGGCGCAGATAGGCCTCCTGAGCGCCCACCGCCTTGAGCAGGCCCGACCAGCGCAGGCCCTCGAGGTCATCCGCTGCCGCGTCATCCTCGGACTGGATGAGGGCGGTGCCCGCGGCGCTGGCCAGAATGCGGCTGGTCATGTCGATGCGTTCGAGGAAACCTCCCAGTTGCATGAAGTGAAAAGCCTCGTCCCGGGGTTGGGTGGCGTCCACCAAGCCGGCGAAGAGCACGCACGACCTTTTCACCGCCTCGAGGAAGCGGGCGGGCGAGGCGCTGAACCGGGCCTCGGCCTTGCGGCTGGACATGGATAGGTGGAACCGGTTGATCTGATTCCAGGCCTCGGAACTCAAGGCTTCCTGGGTGGATCGGGCGTTTTCACGGGCCGCAGCCACCATGGAACGGATGGAGACAAGACCCGACTTGCTGAACGCCAGCCAACGCAGCAATTCCTGCGGCGAATGGGCGGCTTCGTCCCCCATTTCCTTGAGGAACTGGCCCCGGCAACTGAGAATCTCGAGGATCGACTCGACAGGTCCGTAGTGGTTGTCGTCGAAGCCGGCATCGAACTCCACCTGAAACGCCTGGTCCATCAGGCGCGCCAAGCCGTCCACGCGCTCCACATACCGTGCCGCCCAGAACAGGTTCTCGGCCACGCGGCTGAGCATGGCCCCGCCCTTCGCGGGATCTCCCGGCCTCAATGGTGTCATCATCATGCGAGCACCCAGGTGTCCTTGCTGCCGCCACCCTGCGAACTGTTGACCACCAGGCTTCCCTCGCGCAGGGCCACGCGCGTCAACCCGCCGGGCAGCACGAATATCTCCTCCCCGTAAAGGATGAATGGGCGCAGATCCACATGGCGGCCCGACAGCCTGCCGTCCACGAAGGTGGGGTGCTGGCTGAGCTGAATGGTTGGCTGGGCGATATAGGCGCGCGGGTTGTCCTCGATCTTGCGGGCGAACAATTCCCGCTGCTCGGCGGTGCTGGCCGGCCCGATGAGCATGCCGTAACCGCCCGAACCGTCCACCGCCTTGACCACCAGCTTGTGCAGGTTGGCCAGGATGTGCTGCTTGTGCGACGGGATGGTGGGCCTGTAGGTCTCCACATTGCGCAGCACCGGTTCCTCGGCGAGGTAGTAGCGGATCATGTCCGGAACGAACGGGTAGATTCCTTTGTCGTCCGCCACGCCCGTGCCGATACCGTTGGCCAGGTTGATGCGTCCGCCCCGGTAGCAAGCGAGAAGTCCGGGCACGCCAAGAATGCTGTCGGGGTTGAATGCGAGCGGGTCGAGGAACAGGTCGTCCACCCGGCGGTAAAGGACATCGATGCGCTTGAGACCGGTGGTTGTCCGGGCGTGCACATACCCGTTCTCGACGACCAGGTCGCGCCCCTCGACCAATTCAACGCCCATTTGGCGGGCAAGGAAGCTGTGCTCGAAATAGGCCGAGTTGTAAAGGCCGGGCGTGAGCACGGCGATGGTGGGGTCTTCGATGCCGCCGGGGGCCACATGCCGCAGCATCGCCAGGAGGCGGGAAGGGTAGTCGTCCACCGGCCGGATGGAATTTTCACCAAAAAGAGGCGCGAACGCCTGTTTCATCACCTGTCGATTTTTCAGGACATAGCTCACCCCCGAGGGGGTCCTGCCGTTGTCCTCCAGCACCAGGTATTCACCGGAAGGATCGCGGATAAGGTCGGTTCCGCAGATGTGGATGTAAATGTCGCCCGGAACCTGGATGCCCACCATCTCGCGCCGGTAGGAGGTGCAGCCAAGGACCAATTCCGCGGGAACGATCTTGTCCTTGAGGATTTTGCGGTCGTGATAAACATCGTGCACGAACAGGTTGAGCGCCCGGATGCGCTGCTTGAGGCCCCGTTCGACGCGCTCCCACTCGTCGGCGGGAACCACGCGAGGCATCGGGTCAAACGGCATGATCCGTTCAACGCCCTGCTCCCTGCCGTAGACAGTGAAGGTGATTCCCTGCTGGCGCATGGTGAGGTCGGCCAGGCGGTGGCGACGCTCGACATCGGCGGGATTCAGTTCCGAAAGTCTTCGGGAGATTTCCTGATAGTGCGGGCGGATGGACCCGTTCTCCGCGACCACCTCGTCCCACCCGCTGGGTTGGTATCCGTCGAACCAGGGAGTGGTGTTGGGTCGGCGCATGGTCAACATGGAGAGGTGCCCGGTGCTTGTGACAGCGACAAGTCGAGCAGATGTCGTGCCAACGGCTGGGAGAAAGTGGAAGATGATGAATGACCGGGTTTTCTGCCAAGTTTTCCAGTTGGCAGGCTGAGGTTCAGGCTCTTCTAGCCTCAAGAACGGGCAGTCGGTGCTTCAAACTAATCATTATCAATTTGATCAACAATTGAAAGAATTGGGTTGACAAAGTGCTGGTTTGAATGTTTACTATATTTGTCAACATGATAATGTTTAATGTTGACAAAGTTAATGATGTATTGGAAGGAGCCAACCATGAGGCCCACATATAGCACCCTTCATTCCCGGCCCGCGTTCACCCTGATTGAACTTCTGGTGGTCATCGCCATCATCGCGATTCTGATTGGCCTGCTTGTGCCAGCGGTGCAAAAGGTCAGGGAGGCGGCCAACCGCATGAGTTGCACCAACAACCTCAAGCAGGTGGGCATGGCGCTTCACGGGCATCACGATGCCAATGGGGTGATCCCGGCCAACCTTCGGCCAGCCACCAACAACACGATCCGTATCCGCTGGGCCACCTTCATCCTCCCCTACATCGAGCAGGATGCCCTGTTCAAGAAATACAACCAGTCGGTCAACTGGTCCGACCCGCTGAACCTTCCGGTGACCGGCACCCGCGTCAAAACCTACGAATGCCCATCGTCACCCAGCGGGCAAAAGCAGGATGGCGCGCCTGACACCACCCCCGCGTGGAGCAATATCGTGGCCAACACCGACTACGCCGGCATTTACGGGGTGCATCCGAATCTTGGCGCGGGCGCGGGCGGCCTCAATCTCGTTGACGCCGCGAGCGTTGGAATCACCAAGGGCGCGATCTCCAAGACCACAGGGCTGCGATTCGCCGATTTCACCGACGGAACATCCAACACCTTGTTCGTGACGGAATCGGCCGGCAGGCCCGATATTTACCGCAACGGCAAGCTCGCGGTGGCCGGATCGGCCTCGGCCCGCGTCAACGGCGGAGGCTGGTGCCGGCCGGCCAGCGAGATCGCATTCCTGCTCGGCACCGACGCCGCCGGCACCGCCAAGGGCGGGGCAAGCATCATTAATGTCACCAACGGGATCAATTACATCGCAGAAGGGGGACCGTCCTCGACCTTCTATGGCACCGACGGCACCAGCCAGATCTACTCGTTTCATTCCGGTGGGGTGAACGCGACCCTGGTGGATGGATCGGTCAGGTTCATTTCCGCTTCCACCAACATCAGGACCTTCGCCCGTCTGGTCACCCGCGACGGCGGCGAGGTGAACGACCTGAACTAACCCTGCAAAACCAAACCTGATTCGGCCCGCCCGGAG
>CAWUNZ010000156.1:0-7955 GCA_963923445.1 uncultured bacterium | reverse complement strand
TCGCCGGCGGCCAGAATGGTGATCTGCAGATCGGACTGTTCCACGGGATTCCGGAACATGCAGCTTGAAAACAGGGTTTGCCAAGGCAAGGCTCCCACCACCCTCACAGTCACGGCATGGCGGGAATCGGCACCAGCGGATCCTTCAAATCCGTAAAGACGGGCCTTGGCGCCAAGGTAGGCCAGGGCCCTTTGCCACCAAGAGTCGAACTCCTCGCGGGAGATGGGCTTGTTGACCTTGCCCCAATCAACATCGGCATGGGCCGTTCCGCCGGACACGATGAACCGGCGTTCCGGGCACCTTCCCGTGAAGCGCCCCGTTTGCACCGAAAGGCTGCCGGTATCGGTCAGTTGCCCCTCGCCCGCGGCCAGGGCGAGTTCCACCAGCGCGGCGGATGACGGGAATTCAACCCGGCCGGAATCAAGGCCCAACGATCCAAGCCAGGAATCCCGCGCTGACATGACCAACCCTCCCAATACGAACATGCTAATCAGGCATGAGGATCAAAGGGCGCTCGGGAGAGAGAGTCGCCACAACCTTTAGTTCATCCTATCAGGTTGAATTTCCAAAAAATCTGAAAGGTTGCGATTACGGGCTTTGCGGAAGCGATCATTCCCGCCCAAGGATTGGAGACGATACCGCACGATGCGAGGATCCGAGTTGGGGTATGTTTGGTTTTGTGGAATTACGGAAATTTCAATCAGATAAACTAAATCCATCACGGCAAGAAACCATCACGCGAATATTTGTTAATCCAAGCTGAGGAGTTGCTCGAAGAAGGAAATCAAATACGAAAGTGTCGATTAGGGAAATCCACTCTATGCCACAAACCTCAAAAAAATCATTTAAAGTAGGGATTTGGGCCCTGACACTTCCCGGACGAAAATTCACGGTCGACCCCGAAATAGTTGGTTACCTCAAACGCCTTGCCACTGAATTCCTTGAAGAAACAGATTTCAAGCTTGTGATTCCCATCGGGGCAGCGGATTTTTTCAATCAACTAGAAGCCCGTTTTGCGGAGCGTCTCCATCTGGTGAGGGAACCTTATCAACCTCATCGATGGTCCCTTTCCTCGTGGTGGACGGGCAATTCCACCATGGCAGCCAAGGCGCTTGATACCCGGCCAGATATCTGGATTTGCCCAGGAATCGCATTTCGGCAATCGGCAAACGGATTGCCTGGCATCGACCAAAAAAGGCTCAATGAGGAGTTCACCGTCTTCACCCCCGAAAACGGGCCGACGGTGGCCGTTGCCGTCAAGAGCATAGGCGAGGCCTTGTCGAAATTCCGGGGAAGTTCCGATAATCCTCTTCACTGGAATGACGAAAAAACCAAAATCCTGCGTATGTTCAAACGCTCTCTGGCCTCTGGAAGTGAAGGCATTGGTTCAAAAAGGCTTCCGGGGAAGCCAAGGATTCGACTCTTGCTGGGATCAACCTATCGCGGAGGAGTATGGGAACTGGTTCGCAACCTCATTTCCGAACTCGTGGACCTGAACAACCGCATCGGTTCGATTGACCTTTCCCTGCTCGTAACCCCGGAACAGGACTTGGCCGGATTGAATGTTAATTCAAAAGATCTCGATGTTGGCAGAATTCAATTGCAAATCCTGCCGGTCCACCAGGTGGCCTGGGAATTCGGCGACTCGTTTTTTCCAGCAAGCAAAGGACGACAACTATACGCCTGGCCTGAAGACAGCAGAAAGGATTCCATCCAGCCGGACGCGATATTCGCGATGGTGGACAGGTTCAATTTGCCCATGCCACCCCGTGTGCCGTTTGGCGTTTGGATCTACGACATGATTCAGGAGAAATTTCCGGAAGGCTTTCCGAAGGCTTTCTTTGAAATCTACGAGGAAGCGATGAAGCCAACGGTAGCGCTGGCGCAGGTCGCCGTCGTGCCAAGCGAACCGGTGATGAGAGAAGCGGAATCGGCGTACAAAATATCCCCGGAAAAGCTGGTGCGGATACCCGTTGCCTGTCAACCGGGATTGCGGTTTGCCAACCTGACGCCAACTTTAATTCCTGAGATCAACAAACCATTCTACCTTTATCCAGCCAATGCCTCCCCACACAAGGGAGCTGAATTGGTGATTCGTGCGGTGGCAATGCTTCGTGAACTGGTTTCTGAACCGCCCATGGTCATCCAGTGCGGTTTTATGTCCGATGCGTTTTCAAGCCGAAATGGGGATTCGATCGACAATCCCCATTCCAACTCCATCAGGAAACTTGTCCAGCATTTCGGGTTGGTTGAAGGTCGCGACATACTTTTCTTGGGAACCGTTTCAGATTCAGAGTTGAAATGGCTCTATGAGCGGGCCGTGGCGGTCATCAACGCCGCCCGTTTTGACAACGGATCATTCAATATGATTGAAGGGCATTGGTTCGGACGGCCCGTGATATCAACCGATTATCCTTCCGCGCGGGAATTGGCAGAACGGTTCAAGCTTCCAGTCAGGTTTGTTCCACTGGACGACGGTGAAGGCCTGGCCAGGGAACTTGCATCCGCCATCCATGTGGAGCCTTTGTCTAGCGCTGCCCTTGATGGTGTCCGCGCCGACTTGAATGATCCGGAATACTCCACGAAGCGTCAGGCCGAGCGATTCCTCGAGGTCCTGACACGCCTGGGACACATGGCGACTCGAGCAAATTGCGAAAATTCGAACTGATACCGTCTGAGCGGTTCTGCTTAACCCGGGACAAAACCAGTCATGGCCTTACCCGATCATGGCGCCCAGCCTACCTGGCCAGGTCTCTGTAAAGGGGTAGCAGCAGGGGGGCGGTGTCAGGCCCAAGGCTGTTGATCTCGCCGTAGGGCGGTTTCTTGTAGTCGTAGGTGAAGGGTTCCTTGGCGTCCCACTGCCGTCGGGGCATGATGTAACCCACCTCGTCCTGAGCCAGTCCCAACACCCAGCGGTGCTTGGCCGTCAACTGCGACAGGAGCGATGGTTCCACAGGTGCCTCCGGAAAATCCGCGCCCGCGGGCGCGGGATCGGGGACCTTGGCCAAAACCAGTTCGGGATAAATCTCACCGGGCACAAGCGCGATCTGCAATTCACCCAAGGTGAGCACGCCGGCTCGTGAGCGCAAGGCCTTGCGCTGGCCCTCGCCGTTTTCAGCCGGCCTGTCCACCGAACCGGACCAGTGGAACATCTTGCGCGGCAAGGTGCCCAACTGATTGCCCGCCACATACAGCATGTTGTCCACCGGCAGGTAAATTTCCCTTTGCTTCAGGCGCATGGGGGTGAGGGCCACCGGCTTGGAACCATCGACGGCCTTCATCGCGCGCTCCGCGATCACCTCGCCGTAGCGGCGCGTGGCCTCGACGCTGTTCTTGGGAAGGTCCTTGCCATCCGCTCCCTTCACCGGTTGGCTGATGGGGCTCATGAGGCCGCCGACAGCCCCCGTGAGGTAGACAACCGGGCATTCGTATTTTTTGCCCAAGGTTGCCACCAGGGAGCCGACATAGTCGCTTGAGACTCCCTTATGGTTGGAGTTGATCATCTCCGGGTGGTTGTGCCACAACACGGCCAGGCAGGCGGTTTTCCCGTCGGCACCCTCCAGCCGGAGGACGCCCAGCGGATCCATCTTCACTTGGGGAGGACGCGAATCCTTCATCAGGTCGCCCGCCTCCACCTCGCCCAGGCGCGCGATGACGGGCCTGAGCTTGCCTTGGGCCCCCTTCACCGCCTCGACGCAGGCGTCCTCCACGCGCTTGAGGTATTGCGGATTCACTCCCGTCGAAAGACCGGAACCCCACAGGCCGAGGGTGTCGGGGGCATGGTGCGTGTGCGTGGCGCTGACCACGACATTCATTCCGGGCAGGCGATCGGCAACCCTGCGAGTGAATTCGTCGAACAAGCCGACAACATCCGCGCACACCAGGGCGACCGTTCCCCCCTCACCTTCCAGCACCAGCGCCCGCGCGGCGATGGGATCGGTGACGAATTCCGCCTGCCGCCCCCTCCCGAAACCCGCCAGCCAAACCTTGAAGGCCTTGGGATCAGGGGTGATATCCACGCTGGCGGCGCCCGCCCGCAGGGGTTCGGCGGCTGGAATCACCATCATCAGCAACAATGAAAGCATGGCGGTGCTCCATGAAATGGGGGTGGATCGGCACCACCACGCGCTTACCATGAGAGTGTACTGGCGGACACGGATTGTTTCATGAGGTCGGTCCCATGCGCTTGCCAGCCGTCATCCTGACGCCGGCCCTGATTGTGTGCCTGGCCCTGCCCGCCGTTGGGCAGCCCAAGCCTTCCAAATCCGACCCGGCGTCAATCGCCCGTTGGATCCGCGATTTGGGCGACAGCGAATTCGAGACGCGGGAGAAGGCGTCCGAATCCCTCTGGCGGGCCGGCGTCGCCGCGGAAAAAGCCCTGCAGGAGGCAACCAAAAGCGACGACTTCGAGGTGCGCAAGCGGGCGCAGGACATTCTCCAGAAGTTCGCCACCGGGCAGTTGCCCGACACCCCGATCGCCGTGCTCGATCTTTTGGGTGAATTCCAAGCCGCCGCCGGTGACCCGTCCAAGCGCAAGGTGGCGCTTCGTCGGTTGATGGTGGAAGGCAAGGCGGGAATCAAGGCGGTTGTTCGACTCGCGGTCAACGAACCCCCGGCATCTCGTGAAAGCCTGATGGGCCAGATTATCGGTTCACTGCCTTCCACCATGGCCCGGATCGAGGCGATGGGTGAGGGGCAAACCATATCGGAACTTCTGGAATTGGCCGCCAGGGATTCAATGCTGGGGCCACCCCACTTCGCGAGTTGGGCCATGGCCACGGGATCGTTAAAACCGTTGATCGGTGAAATCGACAAGGGTGACGGTCGTTTCGCGACCTGGCCGGCCCCGCGTCGTCATCAGGTGCTCATGATGCTCAAGCGCGCGGCGGGTGACCTGCCGGGAGCCATCGCCGCGGCGGAAAAGTCCAGGCAACCGCAATACATCGAGGCATTGCGGATCGAGGCGGGCCTCTGGGACGACCTTGTGAAAGCCGGCCCGGGCGACATGAACGACCCCACCCAGCGCGCGGGCTTGAAGGTCACTTTCCTCAAGCTCGCGGGCAGGCAGAAGGAATTCGCCGAATCGCTGGAATCGCTCCGCGAACTCGCCGGCCGCGACCACGACGACGGTGACCGGCTGCCATACTCGGCCAAGCTGATGATGCTCAACGACCAGACCGACGAGGGTATCAAGATCCTGCTGGCGACCAACCACAGGGCGCTGGCTTTCGAGGTGATGGCGGCGCAGATGCGGCACAAGGAGGCGTTCGCGCTGGCCGATGAAGCCCGCAAGAACATGGACCGCGACCTGGTGGATATCGAGCTTGTCGAGGCGCGGATCCGCTGGCTTTTGGGCGACCGAAAACGCGCCGGGGAACTGTTCGACCGCCTGGCGGAGGAGATCAAGCCCGGCATGGAGCCCATGCCCTGGTTCGAGGCGCTCATCGATAATGAGGTTCTCGCGGGCCGCCGCGACGCCGCGTGCGACCACGCCGCCCGCCCGTTTCCCTCAGGTGATCCCAGGGACTGGAAGGCCCGATTGTTCGCCAAGCTCTATCCGGAAAAGGGAGGAGAGGCCGACGCCTGGTGGGAACACATGTCGGCTCGGGTGATGGAGGGCGGCATGGCCGGCAGGCTGAAGCTCATCGGTCAGATCCTGCTGGGAACCGTTCCCAAGGCGAAGGCGGCGGAGATCTTGCGGGAAGTGCGTCAACGAAACGAGATTCCCGAGAGCCTTCGCCTTGCCGCGGCGGACCTGGCGCGCCGTAGCGGGAATGGCGAGGAGGAGGAGAAATTGCTCGCGGATGGCAAGCGCGCCGCCTCCCGCATTGGCCTCGGCGACGCCAAGGCGCGCCGCAACGACTGGGCCGGTGCGCTCGAGGCCTGGGACGCCGCGGAATCGTTGGAACCGGGAGATCCGTTGGTGCAGGTGCTGCGGGCGCTGGCCTTGGCCAAATTGGGCCGGGCGAAGGAAGCGGCGGAGGCCCGGGCCCTGGCCAGACGGATTCCTGTCGGGCACGAGGGGATCCGTTCACGGCTGGTGCAGGAACTGGGCAGGCGGGGGATCCATGACGACGCCGCCGAACACGCCCGACTGCTGCTGGCCTGCACCATGCCCGGGTCGTACGAGGCGGGGAACGCCCACCGGTATGTGGCGCAGGATCTGGCCCGGGGTGAAAAATTCATCGATTCCGCCCGGGAGCAGCAACTGGCCCTTTTCCGTATTTTGGGGAGGGATATCAGCTTCATTTATCCGACCGCCTATGTCTCGGTCCCGGCGCTGATCCACCGCCTCAAGGCTCGGGGACTTCTGGCTGAAGGGAAAATCGACCTGGCACTCGCGGAGATGGCCGCATGCCAGAAGCTGATGCCCAGGGACATTGAACTGCCCATTCTGGTGTTCGATGAACTTGCCAAAAGGGGACGCAAGGCCGACGCCGAGAAACTGTATGCCGCGACGCTGGAGGCGCACGAGGCCCTCATCGCCCAGTTCCCCGAATGCGCCTGGGCGCGCAACGGGGCGGCGTGGCTGATGGCCTGTTGCCGGAAAAACCTCGATCGCGCCGTGGCCCACGCCGAGAAAGCGGTGTCGCTCAACACCGAAAGTCCCGGGTACCGCGACACCCTGGCCGAGGCCCTGTTCCAGAAAGGGGACAAGGTCAAGGCGCTAGAGTCCATCCGCAAGGCTGTGGAAATGGACCCCAAGCGCGTTTACTACCGACGGCAGATGGCCCGGATCGAGGCCGGCAACCCCGCCGCGCCCCGACCGGATGAAAACGATGATGAATAAGCCTGTTGCCGGCCCGCTTCCAGTCACGGTTCATGGCTAGGGGTGATCTCATGACCGCGACGCCCGACATTCAAACCATCCGTCGCAAAATCGGTGATGGCGTCCGCCTCGACCGGGAGGATGGCCTTTTCCTCGAGCGTTCAGCCGACCTCCACGATTTGGGTGAACTGGCCAACACTGTCAGGCAACGAAAAAACGGGAACCTTGCCTGGTACAATGTGAATGTCCACCTCAATCCGACCAATGTCTGCGCCTACCGCTGCACCTTCTGCGCCTTCCGGGCCGACCTGAAGGATCCTCGGGCCTACCGTATGTCCGACGACGATGTTATCGCCCGTGGCGCCGAGGCGCGTGCCCGCGGGTGCACCGAGATGCACATCGTTGGCGGGCTGCACAACAAGGCGCCGGTGGAATGGTACCGCCACATCTTGGAAATGATGCATTCGCATTATCCGGAGATTCACCTCAAGGCCTACACGGCCGTGGAGTGGGACTGGTTCGAGCGGATCACCAACCGCCCCGTCGATGAGATCCTCGCCGACTTCCGCGACGCCGGACTGGGGAGCCTGCCCGGCGGTGGCGCCGAGATCTTCGATCCCGTGGTTCGGGGTAAGATCTGCGAGCACAAGGCCGATGGGGGAACTTGGCTGAGGGTTCATGAGGCGGCGCACCGCCTGGGTTTGCGCAGCAACGCCACCATGCTCTATGGGCACCATGAGGGCCCCGAGCACCGAATCGACCACCTCCTGGCCCTTCGGGAACTTCAGGACCGCACCGGCGGATTCCAGACCTTCATTCCCTTGGCGTTCCATCCCGAGAACACCCGGATGGCGCACATGCCGAAACCCTCGTCCATCGCCGACCTGCGCACCATCGCCATCAGCCGCTTGATGCTCGACAATTTCGACCACATCAAGGCCTACTGGATCATGCTGGGGATACCCACGGCTCAAATCGCCCTCTCGTATGGCGCCGATGATCTCGACGGCACGGTGGTGCATGAGAAGATCTACCACGAGGCCGGTTCGACCTCGCCGCAGGAGATCACGGTGGCGGACTTGCGACGCCTGATCGTGGAAGCGGGGCGTGAACCGGTCGAACGCGACACGCTCTATCGTCGGGTGAACCGCGACCCGGCCGATCCCGCCCGCTGGTCGATTGCCGC
>CAWUNZ010000155.1:0-7979 GCA_963923445.1 uncultured bacterium | reverse complement strand
TCGTGCGGCAAAGCTACGGGTTCATGAGCCATCCGGAAGAACAGATCGTGACCCTGCCCGAACCTGGTGAAATATTGCCCGGTCCGGATGATAATGATGGTGATGTTGTTTCGTTCAGGCCAAGGATTGCCCCATGAGCCAGTCAACAACCCCCAGGATCGTGCCGATGCACAGGCCCGCCGAGGGCAATGCCCCGGCACCTCGGCGGCCCAAGTCCAGCGGTGGTGGCAACACCGCCCCGGTGCTGGTGGGCCTCGTGATCCTTGTTCTCGGCGTGGCTGGTTTGGTTGCCACCCAACCCGAACTCATCGAATCTCTTCCGTTGTTCCGCAAGGGGACTGGAACAGGCGCCGAGGGTTCATCCCCCTCGGCAACCACCATCACCGACGCCGAGGAGCGGGTTGTCTGTGTGGCCTTCGTGGATGCGGGTAGCGGCGTGGTACCCCTGTATCCCCTTCAGCCCGGCCGCGTGGCCAAGGTCGTGATTCAGGAAGGGGAGTCGGTGAAATCCGGCGCCATCCTCATGGAAATGGAAAACACCTTGGCGAAAGCCCAACTGGCGGAGGCTGAGGCTGATGTGGCCGCCGGCAACGAGCAAATCAAGCAGGCTTTGCTACTGGTGGACCAGCAAAAGCAAACCATTTCGGCCCAAAAGGCAGGAATTGAAGCCAAGGAATTTGAATTGGGTTCGGCCAAGGCCAAGTTGAAGCAATTGGACAGCCTTGTGAAAAACAAGCTTGCCAAGCCCGAGGAGTTGGAAAGCGCCTCGGAACTGGTCCGCGCCGGCGAAAAAGCCGTGGAAGTGGAACAGGCCAAACTTCGCGCCGCCCAGACCTTGAAGCCTGAAATCGCCGTGGAACAAGCGCGAAACGATTTGAAGGCGCGCGAGGCGCGTCTGGAAAAGGCCCGGTTCGCCCTTGAGGAGACACGCATCAAGGCACCCGCCGATGGCACCGTGCTCCGCTGGTACATTCATGAGGGTGAAACCCTCGGCCCCGCCCCGCGCACTCCCGCCGTGATGTTTTGCCGCGCCGGCAAGAAAGTCGTGCGAGCCGAGGTGGAGCAGGAATTCGCCGGCCGTGTTCACATGGGCCAAAAGGCTGAAATCCGCGATGACACCACAGTATCGGGGCCACTCTACACGGGCAAAGTCACCCGGGTTTCGGACTGGTATTCCCACCGGCGATCGATCATCCTTGAACCGCTCCAGTACAATGATGTCCGCACACTGGAGTGCCTGATCGAGATCGATGAGACGGGATCGAATCCGCCTCTTCGCATCGGCCAGCGTGTCCGCGTGAAACTGATGGGCAAGGGAACCTGATCGCCCGGGCACCATCAGAACCGCCTTGGGGAAGGGATTCCTGGAGGTTCTTGTGGCCCGATGCCCCACACTTTTCGGCTCCAGCGCCTGCGCCCTGTTCTTGAGCTGCCTTTGTGGCTGCCTTGGCCCGGTATCCCAAGCGAATTTGGCATGGGCGACCACCCTGCCGGCGGCCCTTCAGGCCCCCCCTGCCACCGCTCCGATGGCGCCCGCCGGCGTACCGGACGCCGAGCGCATCAAGGCTGACCCCATCGGATTCCTGAAGGAATGCCTGGCCATTCAGGACGCCCGAATCCACGGATATTCATGTCTTTTGAGCAAGCAGGAACGGATCAGCGGTTCCATGCAGCAGCCCGAGGAAATCTGGGTGGATTTCCGGGAGAAGCCTTTCTCGGTTCGAATGGCGTGGAAGCGAGGAGCGGGCATCGCCAATTCGGCCCTCTATGTGGAGGGGGAAAACGACGACAAGATCGTCGCCCAACCCAGGGGACTTCTTTCGATTGCCGGACAGTTCGAAAGGGCGATCGATTCAAGCGACGCCCAGAGGGGAAATCGTTACAGAATCGATGGTTTCGGCATGAAAAAGGGAATGAAGCGCACCCTTTCGGCATGGGAGGCGGCCAAGGCTCGCGATGAATTGAATATTGAGTATCTCGGGATCCAGCGCCCGGCCGAATGCGACGAGCGCCCTTGCCATGTCCTCAGGCGGCCTCGGTATCCCCGTCCGGAGGAAGACGGCATCAGCGACCTGACCATCTGGATTGACGCGGAAACCCGCCAGCAGGTGCGCTCGGTGATGTTCGACAGCCGGGGAAAACTCCTTGGTTCCTACACATTCAGCGACATCCGCATAAACCCCGAATGGCCCGCCAACACCTTCAAGCGCGCAAGCCTGAAATAAGCCCCGACGGCACGGTTCGCCATTCGCTATAGTGACCATCTGATTTCCAGTCGGTGGCGGGTTTCTGGCATGCCGTTTTCCAAGGTGGAGTCCTTTGTTGATTTCCCGGCGGTCGAGCGCGAGGTCCTCGCGTTCTGGGACCGGGAGGACATCTTCGCCCGATTACGGCGGCGCAACGCCAACGGTCCGCGCTGGTCGTTTCTCGATGGCCCGATCACCGCGAACAACCCGATGGGCGTTCACCATGCATGGGGGCGCACCTACAAGGATGTGTTCCAGCGCTACCACGCCATGCTGGGTTGCCACCAAAGGTACCAGAACGGGTTTGACTGCCAGGGACTGTGGGTGGAGGTCGAGGTCGAGAAGGAACTCGGGCTTAAGTCCAAGCGCGACATCGAGAACCTGGTTCCGGGCGACAAGTTCGCGAGCATTCAGAAATTTGTCGACCTGTGCAAGCAACGGGTGGACCGCTTCGCCCGCGTGCAGACCGACCAGTCGATCAGGCTGGGCTACTGGATGGACTGGGACCGGGGTGACGACTGGCAAAAGGCGCCGGACGACCGCCGCAGCTACTTCACCATGTCCAACGAGAACAACGACACTATTTGGGGCTTTCTGAGAAAGTGCCACGACCGGGGGTTGGTCTACCGCGCCCACGACGCGATGCCCTGGTGTCCGAGGTGCTCCGTCGGCCTCAGCCAGATGGAGATGGCCGAGGGCTACCAGATGGTGGCCCACCGGGCTATTTTCGTGAAGCTGCCCCTGATTGACTCTCCCGGTGAAAACCTTCTGGTCTGGACCACCACGCCCTGGACCATGACCAGCAATGTGGCCGCCGCGGTGAATCCCGAACTGTCGTACCTCAAGGTCCGACACAAGGACGAGCTTTTTTATCTGGCCAAGGGTGCCTTCACCGCCCAAAGGCTCGAGGAGCAGTTCCGCCGCAAGGAATGGCTCGAAGGGGTTCCGAGGCTCAAGTCCCTCGAGCAGATGTTCAAGGAAAAAGGTGGCTACGAGATCGAGGGCGAAGTTCCGGGTTCCACGCTGGTGGGCCGCCGCTACCACGGCCCGTTCGACGAACTGCCGGCACAGAACTCCACCGGTGGTTTCCCCTCCGAGGTCGCCCGCGTCGCCGCCGCCAGGGCCCCCGGGCAAAACATCCCATCGGCGCGGGAGGCGCACCGGGTCATTCCATGGAAGGAAGTCGGTGAGACCGAGGGCACGGGAATCGTCCACATCGCCCCCGGCTGCGGCAAGGAAGACTTCGGCCTAGGCAAGGAGAACGGACTGCCGGTGGTGGCCCCGCTGGATGAGTTCGGCAACTATGTCGAAGGTTTTGGCGAACTGACGGGAGTCTCCGCCGCCGATCCGGCCACGGCCGACCGGGTGATCGGCATCCTGCAGCAATCGGGCCGTCTCTTCGCTTCGGAGAAGTACCCGCACAAGTACCCGCATTGCTGGCGCTGCAAGACCGAGGTTCTGTTCCGGCTGGTGGATGAATGGTTCATCAGCATGTCCTGGCGCGACGAGATCTCCAAGGTTTGCCACGACATCCGCTGGATTCCTGAATTCGGCCTCCAGCGCGAGCTGGACTGGCTGAAAAACATGGGCGACTGGATGATTTCAAAAAAGCGCTTCTGGGGACTCGCCCTGCCCATTTGGGTGGACGAGGTCACCGGCGACTTCGAGGTTATCGGCTCCCGCGAGGAACTCCGCGCCCGGGCCGTGGAAGGTTTCGAGGCCCTCGAGGGCCGGTCTCCCCACAAGCCCTGGATCGACAAGGTGAAAATCCGGAACCCCAAGACCGGAAACTTGATGTCGCGGATTCCCGATGTCGGCAACCCTTGGCTCGACGCCGGGATCGTTCCGTTCTCCACCATGGGCTACCGGACCAACCGGGAGGAATGGGCCAAGTGGTATCCGGCCGACCTCATCACCGAATGCTTCCCAGGCCAGTTCCGCAACTGGTTTTATTCGCTGCTGGCCATGTCCAGCATGCTGGAGGGCAAGGCGCCGTTCCGGGCCCTTCTGGGGCACGCCCTGGTGCGCGACCAGACCGGCGACGAGATGCACAAGAGCAAGGGCAACTCGATCCCCTTCGAGGGCGCCGCGGACAACGGGTACGAGATCAAGGGCAAGGACGGCAAACTCGAGAAGCATCCTCCCATGGGTGCCGACCTGGTCCGGTGGATGTTCTGCCGGCAGAACCCCTCACAAAACATCAATTTCGGGCCGGTACCCGCCGAGGAAATCCGCGCCCGGTTCCTGCTGAAGCTTTGGAACACCTACGCCTTCCTGTGCAACTACGCCCGGCTGGACGGGTTTGATCCTGATGCCCCGGCGATTCCCTTGGGCCGGCGCACCGACCTCGATCGATGGATTCTCTCGGATCTCCAAAAGCTGCTGACATCGGCGCGGGAAGGGCTTGAGAATTTCGACATCTCGTCGTTCTGCCTCGAGGTGGAGCGATTCGTGGACGACAAGCTGAGCAACTGGTATGTCCGTCGGAACCGCCGCCGATTCTGGAAAGGCGAAGCCGGGGAGGACAAGACCGCGGCCTACCAGACCCTCCATGAGTGCGTGCTGACGCTGACCCGGGTGCTGGCCCCGTTCATCCCGTTCATCACCGAGCACATGTACGGCAATCTGGTGGGCACCCGGCGCGAGGCCAGTGTCCACCACACTCCGTGGCCCCAAGCCCGGCCGGAACTGGTGGACGACGCGCTTTCAGCGGAAATGGAAGCGTTGTTGCGGCTGGTTTCACTTGGTCTCGCCGCCAGGAACACGGCAAAAATCAAGGTCCGGCAACCACTGGCGGTGCTGCGGATTCGCGCCGGGACGGATGCCGAAAGGCGCGCGGTGGAACGGTTCGCCGACCAGATGCGCGACGAGTTGAATGTGAAGCGGGTCGAGTTGGTGCCGGAAGCCGAAGGCGCCATCCTGCGCACGGAAGTGAAGCTGAACCTCAAGGCTGCCGGCGGCAAGTTGGGTGCCCGCCTCAAGGAAGCCCAGGCGGCCTTGGCCGCCGCGGATGCCGCCAAGGTTGCCGCCGCCGCCAGCACTCCCGACGGGTTCAGGCTTGAACTGACCGACGGGCCCGAAACGCTCACCAGCACCGACATCCTTGTCTCACACGCGGGCCCCGATGGCTGGTCCGGTGTCGCTGATCGTGAGACCCAGGTGGCGCTGGACGCCCGGGTCACTCCCGAACTGGCCCGGGAAGGCATGGCGCGCGACATCGTGCGTCAGGTGCAGGATCTGCGCAAGCGCGCCGGCCTCGAAATGGAGGACCGCATCGCGTTGCATTTGGAAAGCCCTCATGCGGAACTCTCCAAGGCGATAGACGAGCACCGCGCCACGATCGCCGGGGAAACCCTGGTTATTCGCTGGACCGACGGCGGCCAACATGCCGCCGAGGTGAAGATTGATGCCGCCCCCCTGACCATTCGCCTTGAAAAGGCAACAGCCTGAGGGATCGCCATGACTGGGCTTCCGGAAACCATCCTGCAATTCGGCTCCGGCCGCTTCCTGCGCGCGTTCGCCGACCTGTTTATTCATCACGCCAACCAATCCGGCCAGAATGTCGGGCGGGTGGTGATTGTCCAGTCCACCGGCGCCCAGCGCGCCGGCGCCCTGAGCGGATCCGGCGGCAAGTACCATGTGCTGGTCCGCGGAATCGAGAACGGCGCCGTGGTGGACAGGGTTGAGCCATGCGAGTCCGTCAGCCGCGCCCTGGCCGCCAGCACCGAATGGCCCGAGGTCCTGCGGGTGGCCTGCTCCGGGAATCTCAAGGCGATCCTGTCGAACACCACCGAGGCCGGTTACGACCTTGACCCATCCGACAAGGCAGGCATGGCTCCGCCCAAGTCGTTTCCCGCCAAGCTTGTCGAGGTGCTTCGGGCGCGGCACGCCGCGGGACTCAAACCGATCAGCATCATTCCCTGCGAACTGAGGGAAAACAACGCGTCGCTGCTCAAGTCCATCGTGCTCGGCCTGGCCAACGACTGGAAACTTCCCGGCGGGGTGATCGACCATATCAACGCCTGCTCGTGGCACGAGACCCTGGTGGACCGGATTGTCACGGGCACTCCCGAAAACCATCCGCTGCTGGCAACCGACCCGATGCTGACGGCCTGCGAACCCTACGCGCTGTTCGCCATCCAGGAGATTCCCGGCGTCCCCAGGCTTCTGGAGCACCCATTGGTGGCATGGACACCGAATGTGCTTCCTTATTTCCTCCGCAAGGTGCGGATTCTCAACGGCGGACACACCGCCCTGCTGATCC
Organism: uncultured bacterium; assembly: GCA_963923445.1. GTDB lineage: Bacteria > Planctomycetota > Planctomycetia > Gemmatales > Gemmataceae > REEB421. The sequence goes on along the minus strand of CAWUNZ010000155.1, from coordinate 1,469 downwards.
GCGCCTGGCCGCGCGGCTTTGAAATCGTCCGCGACGCGGTCAACGACCCGGAATTGGGGCCTTGGCTGCGTGACCTGCTCAATGAGGAGGTCGTCCCTGTTCTCCAAGGGCGGTGCGAGGATCCCGCCGGGTTCGCCCGCGAGGTCCTCGACCGATTCCGGAATCCGTTCCTGCAGCACCGCCTGGCCGACATCTCGCTGCACCACGAGGCCAAGGTGAATGTGCGGCTTGTGCCAACTTTCGAGGAATTCAAGGTCAAGTTCGGCAAGGAACCAGCCCGCCTGGCCGTACTGCTGAAAAACGGCGGAGCTCTTCCCTCCAGGAATTAAACCCCCAAGGTAGGCATCACCATGCTTCTCGGCATCATCGCCCTGGCTTGCCTGCAACAGGCGCCCGTTTTTGAACCGGGAACGCGTGTCCTTGCCGGGGATGGCGCGGCTGGCGAGGGGCCCGCGTGGCACCCGACCCAAGGCGTGTTCACCAGCGGCCGGGGAGGCATCTGCCGTTTGACTCCCAAGGGCGAATCGGTCCTTCACCGCCCGAATGCCGGGACCAACGGGCTGCTTTTCGACCGTGATGGTTCGCTCCTTGCCTGCGAACCCGTCCTCAAGCGTGTCACACGGACAAAGCCCGATGGCACCCTGATCGTGCTCACCGACTCTTTCGCCGGAAAACCGTACAACCAACCCAACGACCTCACTGTCGATGCCAAGGGCCGCATCTACTTCAGCGACCCGCGCTATGGCCCGCGCGACGGCATGGAACAACGCGATTCCCAAGGGCGAACCATTGAGGGTGTTTACCGGATTGATCCAGACGGCAAAGTCACAAGGGTTATCGGCCGCGAGGTTCAAAGGGCGAATGGTGTCCTTGTTTCGTTGGACGGCAAGCACCTGTTCGTGGCGGACAACAACAACGACAATCCCGACGGCGCCAGAAAACTGTGGCGCTTCGACCTGCGAGCCGATGGCACCATCGATCCGGCAAGCCAGAAGTTGCTGCACGACTGGGGCAAGGGGCGCGGGCCTGACGGCATCAAGCAGGACTCCAAGGGACGCCTTTTTGTCGCTGGCGGTTTGAACAAGCCCAACCCACCCCATGAACCGGATCCAGCGATCAAGGGCGGGATCTATGTGCTCGACCCGGAAACGGGAAAACGACTGGCGTTTCTTCCCATCCCCACCGACGAGGTGACCAACTGCGCGTTCGGTGGAACGGACAGGAAAACCCTCTATGTGACCGGCGGGGGCGTGCTCTACGCCGCGAGGGTGCGGGAACCGGGCGCGGTGATCTGGCCGACCGATTGAATTCGGGTTCCGTTGCGCCTTAAACGGCATCTGTTAAGCTAATGTTTCACGCCGAAGTGCCGGGGGTGGGCGTACCATCAACCGGTGGCGTGAACTATTTTGAAAACATTTCATGAGGTGATGGCGTGTCGATCGTTCGCGTTGAGGATCTCATCGAGGCTG
>CAWUNZ010000154.1:0-7980 GCA_963923445.1 uncultured bacterium | reverse complement strand
CCCCTATAGGTGCCCACCCGCCCGTTTTTCCATACCCCCGTGACCAGGTCGGCATCGTCGGCTTGCACGCGGGTGACGGTCTCGCAACCCGTGCCCATCAGGGTGTAGAGGGCCTCGACACCATGGATGCCGTAGAAGAACAGGTCTGGCGTGCCTTCCTGATAGGAGCACGGGCCCCAGGTGGAGGCGCCGGCGATGGCGCCGAGCGAGGTGTTCTTTTTCAGTTCCTGCAATCCAGCGCCAAAGCGGACCGAGGAACTAGAGAAACAAGGGACCTTGTGCTTGGCGGCAAGGTCAAAGATCGCGATGGCATCGGCAAGGGATCCGGCCGCGGGTTTGTCGATGAACAGGGGCTTGCCAGCCTTGATGACCGGTGCGGCCTCCTTGAGATGGATGCGCCCGTCAACGCTTTCGAGAAACACCACATCGACCTTTTCGAGAAGCTTGGGGATCGAATCGACAATCTCGACCCCCATGCCGCGAAGATCCTCAGTAAACTTGGCGACCCGGGTCTTGCTGGGCCCGAAATCGGTGCCGCCTGGGTAACCGGCCACAATGCGGATTCCTGCCAATTCACCGGTGGCCTTGGGTCCGTTGAACAGCTTGGCAAAGGCGGGGACATGGGATGTATCGAGGCCGATCATGCCGGCGCGAAGCGGCTTGGGTGCATCGGTCTGGGCGACCAACATCCCCGGTGGAAGGAGGAGCGCTGTGGCCAATACCAAGGTGCGGAGGAGTGGCATGGGGAAAATCCGTGGGGGTGAGTCTGGAGGAGGGCGGATTCCAACAGTCCGATGCTAACGCATCCATTTGCCTGTTGCATCAACATGTTTGAAAGGCTTGGAAAAATGATACAATCGGCCTTCTGCCAGAGAGATGGACTATCTTCCCGAGGCTTGGCTCCATGAAACGCTTTCTCCCCTTGCAATCATTGCTTGTGGCTTTTGGTTTGTCGGGTTGGTTGCATGCCCAATCGGTGGTCACGCAGGCCCCCGAGGTGCTTTCCAGCCGGCCCGCGAATCAGGAAACGCCCGAAACCCCTGCCCCCGCCGCCGGTCCCGATTTCAGCAAGGGGGCCGTTGCCAAGTGGGTCTGGGGCGCCAGCCCGGGCAAGAAGTACGAGATCACCCGCGACTTTGAAGCCGCCGCTGGTAGCAAGGCGGTCTGCCGTTTCACCTGCGACAACGAAGTGCGGGTGGCAGTGAACGGGAAAGATGCCGGCTCAAGCGCCGAGTGGCAGGCTCCCGTCACCAAGGATGTGACGGCGATGCTGAAGCCGGGGAAGAACACCATCCGCGCCGAGGTGGCCAACGAGGGGGGAGTTGCCGGTTTCGCCTTCAAACTCCTGCTGACGGGCGCCGATGGAAAAACCACTGAGATAGTCTCCGATGAATCCTGGTCGATCGCGGAATTGGGCAAGCCCGCCAGCGGCCAAAAGCCGAAGGTTGTGGGCAAGATGGGCGACCAGCCTTGGGGGAATGTCTTCGCCGGCGCCGTTGGTCGGGGCGGGGCCCAGGCCAACCAAGGGTTCCAATTGCCCGAGGGATTCCAGATCGAGCGCCTCTTCACGGTCCCCAAGGCCACGCATGGATCCTGGGTCTGCCTGACCACCGACGACAAGGGACGCCTCATCGCCAGCGACCAGGGAGGCATGGGCCTCTACCGAATCACCCCGGGCAAGGCGGGAACCACCGAGCCCACCAAGGTTGAAAAGCTCGATGTGAAAATGACGAGCGCCCAAGGCATGCTCTTTGCCTTCGGCAGCCTGTATGTCTGTGCCAATGGCGGTCCTGGAAGCGGACTTTACCGCCTGCGCGACACCAACGGCGATGATCAGTTCGACGAGGTGACCAAGCTGAAGGAACTGCGGGGCGGCGGCGAGCACGGCCCACATGCCCTCAGGCTTTCCCCCGACGGGAAGTCGATCCTCGTGGCCTGCGGCAACCACACCCTGCCCCCGGCAGGCTTCCAGAAGAGCAGGGTTCCCTCCAACTGGAACGAGGACCACCTTCTTCCCCGCCAATGGGACGCCAACGGCCATGCCCGGGGCATCCTCGCGCCGGGTGGATACATCGCCAAGACCGACCCCGAAGGCAAGGAATGGGAGATGGTCTCCATCGGCTACCGCAACGAGTACGATTTCGCCTTCAACACCGACGGCGAGATGTTTGTCTACGACGCCGACATGGAATGGGACTTTGGAATGCCCTGGTACCGCCCGACACGCGTGAACCACGCCACCAGCGGCAGCGAACTGGGATGGCGGAGCGGCACCGGCAAGTGGCCTCAATACTATGTCGACAGCCTGCCCGCGATGGTGGACATCGGCCCAGGTTCGCCCGTGGGTGTCGAGTTCGGCACCGGAGCCAAGTTCCCCGCCAAGTATCAGAAGGCCCTGTACATCTGCGACTGGACCTTCGGCACCATGTACGCCATCCACACCACTCCCGCCGGCAGCACCTACACCGCCACCAAGGAGGAGTTTGTTTCCCGAGCGCCATTGCCGCTCACCGATGTCGTCATCGGGAAGGACGGCGCGATGTACTTCACCGTGGGTGGTCGCGGCACCCAGTCGGAACTTTACCGGGTGACCTATGTCGGCAAGGAATCAACCGCGCCGGTGATGGTTGGCAATGACAAGTCGGATGCCGCCGCGAACGCCCGGGCGCTCAGGCGCAAGCTGGAGTCGTTCCACGGCGATGCCAAGGCGACCGATGCCGACATGGAATTCATCGTGTCCAACCTGTCGAACGCGGACCGTTTCATCCGCTATGCCGCGCGCGTGGCCTTGGAACACCAGCCTGTGGCCAAGTGGCAGGATAAGGTTCTCACCCTCGACAATCCTCTTGGCCGCATCCAGGGCATGGTGGCCTTGGCGCATCAGGCAGACAAGGGTTTGGAAGGCAAGGCGGTGGACGCCCTGTTGGCCATCGACTTCAAGTCGTTCGACGAACCCACCATGCTCGACTGGTTGCGGGCATTGCAATTGGTTTTCGTTCGCATGGGTGAACCCGACAAGGCGGTGGCGGCCAAGGCACTGGCCGTGCTTGATCCGCTGTTTCCAGCCAAGGGCGAGTTCATCAACCGGGAGCTTATCAACCTCGTCGTTTACCTCGGTTCGCCGACTGTCGCGGCTAAGGCAGCGACCCTGTTGTCGGCGCCGTCCGCGGAGGTCAAGGATGATTCACTCGGGGGTCTTCTGGCCCGCAACCGGGGTTATGGCGGCACCATCAACCAGGTGATGGCCAACAGGCCGGACGCGCAGAAAATCCATTATCTCTTCGCGCTCCGCAACCTGAAGGACCATTGGAATATCGACCAACGCAAGGCCTACTTCACCGCGCTCAACGAGGCGCGCACCAAGTCGGGTGGCGCCAGTTTTCAGGGTTTCCTCAACAACATCGAGAAGGAAGCGTATGAAAACGCCAAGGACACCGAACGGCTTGCGATCGAGGCGCTGGGCCTCCGAAAGCCGGCCAAGGCCGTTCAGCTTCCCAAACCGACGGGACCTGGCAAAGCCTGGACCTTGGATGAACTTGCCGGGTTGACCAAGGACGGTTTCAAGGGCAGGAACTTCGCCAACGGTAAAAAGGCTTTCGGCGCGGCCCGTTGCGTGGTGTGCCACCGGTTCAACGGCGAGGGAGGCGCGACCGGGCCCGACCTCAGCCAGGTGGTGGGCCGGTTCAGTCCGAAGGACTTGGCTGAATCGATCGTGGATCCCAACAAGGTCATTTCCGACCAGTACAGGGCTTCCACCATCGAAACCAATTCGGGCAAGGTGATCGCCGGCAAGATCGTCAGCGAGACCACCGGCGCCTTGGTTGTGGTGACTGATCCGGAGGATTCCACCAAGGTGGTGGAAGTGAAGAAAACGGATGTTGAGTCGATCAAGCCGTCGCCCATTTCCCTGATGCCGGCCAAGCTCATCGACACCCTGAACAAGGATGAGGTGCTCGACCTGATGGCATACATGCTGTCGCGGGGCGACGCCTCTAGCCCGTTTTTCCGCAAGTGATTCCCCAGGCCAACGATGGAGGTTTGCATGCTTGTTCTCATGGCTTCGCTGTTCGCAGTTCCCGCCCAGGCCGCGCCCGTGCCCGTGAAGGCGACCGACCGGATCGTGTTTTTGGGTGATTCCATCACCCAAGGCGGCGCGGGCCCCAAGGGCTATGTCACCCTTGTGCGCCAAAAGCTTGGCGAGGGTGATTCCAAGGGCGCCGAGGTGATCGGCGCGGGCATCAGCGGCAACAAGGTGCCCGACCTTGAGAAGCGCCTGGAACGGGATGTGCTTTCCAAGAAGCCGACGGTGGTGGTTATTTACATCGGCATCAACGATGTCTGGCATGGCGAGAGGGATCCCGCCAAGGGGACCATGCCCGACCGGTTTGAACAAGGCCTTGGCGGCATCGTTGACAAAATCCAATCCGCTGGCGCGCGGGTGATCCTGGCCACTCCCAGCGTGATTGGTGAGAAGAAAGCCGGGGCGAACAAGCTCGATGCCAAGCTCGACCAGTATTCCGACATCACGAGGAAGCTTGCCAAGGAGAAGAAAACAGGCCTTTGCGATCTCCGCAAGGCGTTTCTCGACCATGTGGCCAAAGCCAACACCGCCGACAAGGAGGCGGGAATCCTGACCACCGACCGGGTGCATCTCAACGAGACGGGCAACGCGTTCGTGGCCGCCGAGATGCTCAAGGCCTTGGGCAAGTAACCCGGGCCTATCCCGAACGGGGGTGATCCAAGGCATGGGCGACATCAAAAGCCCGGTCCTGCTCTATATCAAGGGCGGGCTGATGCTTCTGGTGGGTATGACAGCGTCCATCCTCCTGATGCTTCAGCACCCCGACTTGATGACCGTGGTTCTTCTTGCCGTGGCCATATGGGGTTTCTGTCGGGCTTATTACTTTGCCTTTTATGTGATTGGCAATTACCTGGAACCCGGCCGGAAATACGCCGGGTTGATTGATTTCGTGAAGTATTCTGTACGCAGGCGGTGGAGGTCTTAGGCGGGGATTCACCCGGCCTCCCACCGGCGGTGAACGGCGCGTGGCGATGGTGACCAATATTTCCTGTTACCAGTTCGCAACGCTTGAAGCCCTCAAGCCACTGCGCGAGCGCTTGGCCGGCCTTTGCAACGGGTGGGAACTCAAGGGCACGATTCTCCTCAGCACGGAGGGGATCAACATGTTTGTCGCCGGCCGGGCGGCGGAAATAGACCTGTTGCTTGGCACCCTTCGCGCGGTACCCGGCCTGGAGGGGTTGACCCCGAAGGTGAGCGAGAGCCGCGAGCAGCCTTTCACGCGGATGCTGGTGAAGATCAAGAAAGAGATCATCGCCTTCGGAGTGGAGGGGATCGATCCGGTTGGCAAACCGGCGCCCCGGTTGCCCGCCCGGGAACTCAAGCGATGGCTTGACGAGGGCAGACCCGTCGTCCTGCTTGACACGCGCAACGACTATGAGGTTGACCTTGGCACATTCAACAATGCCGTCGCGATCGGAGTCCGTCGTTTTCGTGATTTCCCGCAGGCGGTGGCAAGGTTGCCCGAGGAATTCAAAAATCAGCCGATCGTGTCGTTCTGCACCGGCGGCATACGGTGCGAGAAGGCCGCGCCCTACCTCATTCGCGAAGGATTCCGCGAGGTCTACCAGCTTGAAGGCGGGATTCTCAAGTACTTTGAGGAGTGCGGCGGAGACCATTACACAGGAGAATGCTTCGTCTTCGACAAGCGGGTGGGGCTGGCGGCGGAACTCGACGAATCCGGCCATGGCCTTTGCTACGCCTGCCAATCGCTGATCACTCCGGAGGACATGGCTGATCCTCGAACGGTGGAAGGCCTTTCCTGTCCGCGATGCTACCGCTCACCCCGGGAGAGGCAGGCCGATGTCCTGGAGGTTCATCGGCAAATGCTGCGCGCCGCGGTTGAACCGCTTCCCGGCAGTAAGCCGGTGGACAACTATCGGCCGCTGCGTGTTCATGCCCGACACGATGGACTAACCCTGGAACAGGTTCTCGCCGAGTTGTTTCCCCATGTGCCCGGAGGCGTTTGGCGGGCTCGGTTCGCCGCTGGCGACATGGTGGATGCCGAGCTCCGGCCGGTTGAACCTTGCCGCCCGGTGCAAGCCGGGGAGCGGTACCACACGCGGGAGCGTTCCCAGGTGGAACCGGAAGTGAACCCGGCCATCGGATTGCTACATGAGGATGAAGCGATCATCGTGGTGGACAAACCGGCGCCCTTGCCGATGCATCCCAGCGGCAGGTTCAACCGCAACACCCTGGAATGGATTCTTCGGCAGGTTTACGACCCCCAGAAGCCGCGACCGGCCCATCGCCTGGATGCCAACACCTCGGGCCTGGCGATTTTCACCCGGACGCGGGCGTTCGCCAGGATTGTGCAGCCGCAGTTCGAGCGGGGCGAGGTTCAAAAATGTTATCTGGCCCGCGTGGCGGGTCATCCGGCTCGTGATCAGTTTCGTTGCGAGGCCCGCATTTCGGCGGCGGCCGGGCGTCATGGTTCCCGGGTGGTGGACGAGGAAGGGGGCGTGGAGGCGATCACCGCGTTCGAGGTGCTGCGCCGCGACCCGGATGGCACCGCGCTTTTGGCGGTGACCCCGCTGACGGGAAGGACGAACCAGATCCGGGTTCACCTTTGGTATTTGGGCATGCCGATCCTAGGTGACCCCATGTACCTTCCGGGCGGTGCGCTCGGTGATGTCCAGACGCTTGAAGTGTCCGATCCGCCATTGAACCTTCATGCCTGGAAGCTGGAGTTTAGGCATCCACTCCATGAATCGATGGCGCGGTTCGAGGCGCCCGCGCCTTCTTGGGCGCTCCTTGGCTGACGCCGTCCCGCCATACCGGTTTCACTTGGGCAAGTGCCTAGACAGGGCCTCGACAACAGCCTTGTGCTCGGGCTTCTCGGCAAGGTTGACCGTCTCGGCGGGGTCGTTTTTCTCGTCATACAATTCGGTGGCCACGATGTTGCCATTCTTCTTGCCCCGCCAGAGGGTCAATCGCCAACGCTCATCGCGGATGCTGTAGCCCATGACCGGGCCTCCCGCGCCCACCTTGCCACCCGGCCGGGGGTATTGACTGATGGCCACCTTGGCCATCGGGGCGTCGGGGTTCTCGATGAATCGCATGAGGCTTTGGCCGTCGAGCGCTTTCGGGGCAGGAAGGGCGCATGCCTCGGCGAGGGTGGGGTAGATGTCCACGAACTCCACGGGGGCGTCGCATTTTCGGCCGGCGGTCGTGCGCCCGGGAACCCTGATGAGCAGGGGCGCCCGGGTGGCCTGCTCGAAGTTCGTGTGCTTGTGCCAAAGGCCATGGTCGCCCAGTTGCCAGCCATGGTCTCCCCAGAGCACGACGATGGTGTTGTCGGAAAGTCCTTCCTTCTCCAACGCGTCGAGCAGTCGGCCGATCTGGGCGTCGGTGTAGCTCACGCAGGCGTAGTAGCCGTGCCTGAGGTTCTTGGCGAACGGTTCGGGGATCGGATTTCCCTTGGGCACACCCTGGTAGCCATGGAGTTCGCCGTTCACATGGCCGGCGAATTCTGGCGCCCCCTTGGGGAGGGTTCCGATCGCGGGGCCGGGAATTTTATCGGGATCGTGCATATCCCAGTATTTTTTGGGAGCGACGAACGGCAGGTGAGGCTTGAGGAATCCCACGGCGAGGAAGAACGGCTTGTCCTGGTTTTTCAGACTGCCAAGCCGCTTGACGGCCTCGGCGGCGGTGTGCCCGTCGGGTAGCTGGTCGTCGGGCTTCGGGCTGACCTCGAAGGCTGGCCCCTTGGCCTTGCCCGTGTCGGGATTTTTCATGGGTTTTTCGAAGGAATATTCGGTGACACCGGGTCCGTTTTTGGTGGTGATCCGTTTTTTCCAGTCCATCGGGTCGGTATCCACCGACTGGCCGGTGGGGTACCAATGCGGCTCGCTCCAGGAACGGCCATCCTCGAACCCGCGATGGTAAACCTTGCCCAGGGC
>CAWUNZ010000153.1:0-7982 GCA_963923445.1 uncultured bacterium | reverse complement strand
CCGACAGGGTTTTGAAACAGCTTGAGGCTGATTATCCCGCCATGGCGGAAAAAGCCCGGCAGGAAATCCTTGCGTTACTTCCGCCCCCTCCCAAACCCATCGCCATCAACCCCGGCGAGGAACTGGTGGCCCGCCTTCTGGAACTCGGCGCCCCGGCCAAGCCCGCTTCCAAGACGATGCCCTCGCCCGGCAACATCTGGGAAAACTGGAAGCAAGGCCCGGGAAAAACCTGACCCCTTTGGTTCCGCTGACATTCAATGGCCGTATCCCAAGGAACAACCGCCATGGCCGAACTTCCCGTGCTCACACCCGCCTCACCCGCCGCCGAGGCGTTCGCCCGCGCCATGGCGCCCGGTGCCGCCGAGGCGGGCGACTCGAGCGCCGCGGCGGCGCGCCTTGCCGCCGACAACCCCCGGCGCGCCATGGAACTCATCGCCGGTTGGCTTTCCACCCGCGAGTCGGTCTGGTGGGGGTGCCTGTGCGCCGCGCAAATCCTCAAGGCGGGCGGGGAACCCGGCCCTGGCCCCCTGTTGGCCAAGGTGCTCAACTGGGTGAAGGATCCGTCCGCCGCCAATCGCGACGCCGTGGGCGGCATCCTCGAGATCGAGGGCGACACCCCCGCGCACCTGCTGGCGCGCGCCGTCTCCTTCACCACCGACAACATGTCCCCCTGCAAGGACCAACCCGTGGCCTGCCCGACCCCGCTGGCGCACCGCATGGTGGCCATGGCCGCTCTGGCCGCCGCCGACCTGTGGCCGGGACCCAACCGCCGCGAATGCGAGGACCACTTCGTGGACCTGGGCCTGGATGTGTCGGAAGGGCTTCACCTCTGGGCCAAGGGGGCGGTGGCGTTGCACCCCGGCCTGCGCAAGGGCGCCGACCCCACCACCTTCCGCAAGACGGGCAACATCTGGGAAAAGTGGTGAGCCCGGGGTTGGATTGGGTTTGCCATCCTGTTAGTGGCCAACTCAAGTCACCATGGAAAAGTGTTGCCATTGATCGGCGGGCCTGAAGAGCCCCGAACGAAGCCGCAGGCGAAGTGAGCGGGTGTGGATTTGCAGTCAACCCCTGCCATCGGCCCCGTTCGCGGCTTGTTCCCGCCGTTGGCCGGTGATTGACCTCGGCTTGTTCAAGACGAGAAGTAGCGCACCAACAGGAAAAAGAGCGCCGGAATGGCGGCCATGAGGGCGACGCCGCAGATGATCTGCATGCGCCGGTGGTGCAGGAGCGCGTCGTGCGGCGGCACCTGCGTGGGCGGGTCGGGTTCGAGTTCCTCGGGAAACTCCAGCGGCTGGATCCGGCAAAGCTTCTCGCGTTGGGCGACGCCCCATTCCGTCAGCCGTTGCGGTTCCTCCGCCAGCATCCCCTTGAACCCGAGCATGACGCACCAGAAGAAAATCTGCATCAGGCCCGGGTCGGCCTTGGCGTCCACAATGGCGGCCTGCTGCCAGAACTTCCACGCCCGGTCGTTGGTGCCGTAGATTTCCGCCTCGAGCTTGTGCTCGTTCCACCGGTCGGCCCAGGGCGACTCGAGGCAGAAAAGCTCGTCCACCCAGCAGACCAAGGGGTAGCGAACCCCGAGAAACTCGCCCGACCAGGCGCCCGAGGCCAGCGTGTCGGGCTTCCACAGGGCCTGGGGAATGGCGTTGGGCGGCACCGTCACCCGCATGCCGCCGTCGAGGTCGACCGCGGCCAGGAGCATCTCGCGGATATGGGCGTGCTCAAGCTCGAAGGAGAGCGCCTCCCCCTTCTCGAGCGCCTCGCGCACGCGCAACCCCTCGCCCAACAGGGCCAGGGCGAATTCCGACTGTCGGTCGATCAGGTCGCTGTTCAAGGGGCACCGGAAGCCAGTCGTGCTTGCAAACCGCGCGGGCGGGAGACTCATCCCACCCCAGCCTGTATTATGACACAAACATCGGGCCGGGGATTCCGGGGAAGCGTATGTCGAGCAAGCCGATTCATTGGAACGAGGGATTATTCCTCAGGCCCCACCATTTTCAGGCCGCCGACCGGCACGATTGGGCCCAACGCGCCCTGGGCGCCTCCTTGGCCCTGGGCCGGTCCGCCGGAATCGGCGAGATCGACATCGACCTCGACGCCCTGGGCAACCACACCTTCCAGGTGCGGGTTCTCAAGGCCGTGCTGCCCGACGGCACCCTCGTGAGCATCCCGGGGGAATCGGGGGTGAAGGCGAGGAACTTCAAGGCCGAACTCGACCGCGACGGCGCGGTTTCCGTTTCCCTCGGCCTGCCGCTCATGTCGCTCGGCCGGGCCAACAACCTCCCTCCCGGCGAGGGGTCGGACCAGGCCCGCTGCCTGGTGGAACCCCTGTCGGTGGACGACGAGAACGACGGCCAACGCAACGAGGAGATTTTGGTCCGCGGCCTGAACCTGCGCCTGCTGTTCCAGGGGGAGAAAACCGACGGCCTGGCGGTGCTGCCCCTGGCCCGGGTGGTGCGCTCCAACCGGCCCGACGGCGCCCCGGCGCTCGACCCCGATTTTTACCCGCCCGTGTTCCGCTGCGGCGCCTACGGCCCGCTTTTGGAGAACATTCTCCGCTACCTGCTCAACCGCGTCGGCCGCAAGGCCACCGGGCTGGTGACCCAGCTCAGGGCCGGCGGCATGAGCCTCGGCGCGCGCGAACCGCTGCTCATGGCCCAGCTCAACGCCCTCAACGCGGCGCAGGGCGCCCTGCACGCCCTGGCCAACGACGCCACCGCCCCCCTCGGCGCCGCCTATTCCGAGCTGTGCCGGCTGGCCGGCAGCCTGGCCTTCTTCGGCGAGACCAGCCTGCTGCCGCAACTGCCCGCGCTCGACCCCGCCGAGCCCCACAGGGCCCTGGTGCCCCTCAAGCGCGTCATCGAGGAATACCTCGACCGCGTGGTCGAACCCGAGTTCAAGGACCGGCCGTTCATCGGCGCCGGCCTGCGCATGCAGGTGTCGCTCGAGCCATCGTGGCTGGAGCCCGACTGGGGCATGTTCATCGGCGTGCAGTCCGACCTGCCCGCCGACGAGGTGCTGCGGGTGATCACCACCCCCGGCATCCTCGACATGAAGGTCGGCAGCGCCGAGCAGGCCGACAGCATCTACCGGGCCGGCAAGGCGGGCCTGAGCTTCACCCCGGCGCGCAACCCGCCGCGCGTGCTGCCCCCGGGAATCACCTACTTCCTTCTCTCGCGCGAGGCCGCCGGCCCCGAGTGGGCCGATGTGAAGCGCACCCTGAGCCTGGCGGTGCGCTTCAACGAGAACCGCGTGCAGGGCAACATCCAGGACCAGCAGGTGCTGTCGTTGTCGCTGGCCGGCAAAAACTGCCGCATCCAGTTCACCCTGTTCGTGGTGGCGCCCAAGTCGATGTCCTGACCCGGAGGCCCCTTCATGGCGGAATCAGGCGGCGACCGCTCGCTGGAACCGGTGCAGCACCCGCTGGCCTCGGGCCGGCGCGTGGTGGTGACCCAGGGCGACGGCTGGCAGCCTGAAAACCTCAAGGTGTTCTCGCCCGAGGGCCGGGTCGAGGTGGAGATCGTCCTCACCGCCGAGGGGCCTGTCGTGCGCGTCTCGGGCGCCGCGCTCACCCTCGATTCGGCCGGTTCCATCTCCATGCGCGCCTCAGGCCCCGTCGGCATCGAGGCCGAGGAACTCCGGGTGAAAACCCGCCGGTCGGTCCACTTGAACGGCGAGACGATCCGGCTGAACTGCGACGAGGCCGGCGCCCCCGCCCGGCCCGGCGGGGCCATCGAGGGGCCGCCCGGTTCCTAGGCCCGCGAACCAGGCAAGGCGAGCGCGGGGCGTCAGCCCCATGAGCAAGTGGAATTTGTTCCGTTGTCAACGCGCGTGGCTCATTGGCCACGGTTCGCATATCGAAACTCGCCCTAGTACCGGAACCGGAACTCGAAGCGGTACTGCTGGTCGCCCCAGCTACCCTGGCCGGGGTTCAGGGCGAACATGGCGCCGCAGGCCATGTCGAGCTTTTCCGTCATGAACAGCCTCAGCGACGGGCCGAGTTGCTGGTAGCTGGTGCCCGAGGACGAGACGAACGGCAGGTTCGTGGTCGAGGCGATGGTCTGGTACGGCATGTATCCGCCGGCCTGGAAGTAGTAGCCGGCGTACTCGATGGCCCCGAACAGCGGCACCGCCGGGTTGGCCTGCCAGAGCTTGCGGTTGAGGCTGCCGGAAACAATCATCATGGCGCCGGGGTAGGGGGGAACCCCGCCGAAGGGGATCCACTCGTTGAAGTTCATCTGCAGGAACATGTCCTCGCTGATCTTCATGCCCACCAGAATGCCGGGCTCGATGGAGGTGAGGCCGTTGCCCAGGCCGCTGATGGGCAGGCCGACGGCGAGGCTGGACTTGAACGACATGCCGACCTGCAGAAATTCGCTATCGAAGATGGTGGACTTGGTTCCCACCACCATGTTGCCGAAGCCCGAGCCTCCCGAGCCGTTGTCGGAGAAGGTGGTGAGCACGAAGGGCACATCGAAGGTGGCGGCGACATTGCCGGCGGAGATTTCGGTGTACAGGCTGGCCTCGTAGGTGTTGGCGTAGCTGTTGACATAGTAGAGCGGGTTGCCCGCCAGCGGGCCGATGGGGAAGGGCGCCATGCGGAACGAGTTGCGGGTGTAGTTGGTCATGTGCTGCTGGGTGCCCATGCGGATGCGCTGCTGGCTGACCGGCCGGGCGCACTCGGTGAACAGGCCGACATCCATGATCGGGCGCCAGCCCGGTTCGTAGCACGGGTCGGGAACCATGAGGCACTCGTAAAGGCCGGTGAGGAACCGGGCCATGAAGCCCTCGTTCTCGGGGCAGTAGGAGTTGAGCTTGCCGGGCACGCAGGCGGGCCCGGGGCAACCGACGGGGTCCAGCGCGCTGGCCGAGGCCATGCCGCCGCCGCCGATTCTTCCCAGGCCCCCGCCCAGCACACCCGTGCCGCATGAGGCGCAATGGCCGGTTTGCAGGAGTCCGCCATCGAAATCCGGCAAGGTACCGGGGGAAGACGGTTCCTCGATGATCACTCCCGACAGGGGCCTGGGCGCGGGAACACCCTGCCCCAGGGCGGTGGGAACCGGCGCCAACGCCTGCCACACAGACACCACCAGGCAGGCTAGCGCGATTCGACCTGCTGATGAATTCATGGCGTCCCCACGGTTGACCATGTTTTTCATCGGCTGGTTGTCTGGGCAAACTTTGACGGACTTGATGGTTATTCCAAGAATTCCGTCAAGCCATGGCCTCCGGCGTGTCGAATCAGGAGTGGACCTCCACGCGGAGACGAATCATGCCCAGAAACCTGGTTTGCGCGCTTTTATTGGTGGCTTTCGCCGGCACACTGCCCGCGCAGGACACCACGGCAACAACCACAACCGCCCCGACGACATCCGGCGGCGCCACCAATCTGGTCGGGATGATCCTGCCGAACGCCAGCCAACTGGCGGCGATGAAGGCGGCGCTCGACAAGTGCAAGGCCAAGATATGCAGTTGCTGCCTCGGCCAGATGCTCGGCAACATGACCCTGCCGCTCAGCCTGGCCACGGGCGGGTGCATCAAGCCGTGCTGCCCCCCGGTGAGCCAGGAGGCCCTCAAGGCGCCGGCATCGAGCGCCGCGGGCGCCTGCGCCCGCATCACCAAGGACCAGTTGGAGATCGAGGAGCGCCGCAAGGCGGTCAGGTGCCTGGCCAAGGTGGACTGCAACTGGTACCCCGAGGCCGAGTTGGCGCTCATCAACGCGCTCAGGACCGACAAGTCGGAATGCGTCCGCCTCGACGCCGCCCGGGTGATGGCGGTCGGTTGCTGCGCCACCCGGAAAACGATCGAGGCGCTCACCATCTGCGTGAACGGAACCAGCAAGGATGGCAATCCTCCCGAAAATTCGCCGCGCGTGCGCGAGATGGCGTTGGTGGCGCTCCAGCGCGCCCTGAGCTGCTATGTGGAGAAGGAGGAACCCGCGAGGCCCGAGGTTCCGGCGCAGCCCGGCGTCGCCCCGGCCGAACCGGCACCCGCGCCCGGCCCGCCCCTGCGCCCCGCCTCGTTCACCGTGCGCGCCCAGGAGGGCGACAACGCCGCGGTGCCCGGCGCCGCGCCCGTGGCCCAAAAGGGAAGGATCATCATGGACGAACCCGGCGAGCCGATGCCGTTGGCGGCCGGAACGAAGGGACAATCGGCGGGCATGAAGGGCGCCACCGCCGCTCAGGCGTCGGACAGCCGGTCGGTGATTTCCCAGGCCATGCAGGCGGTCAGGCGCGGCAAGGCGCTGATGCCCGCGCGCGTGGGGGAATGCCCCACCCTTTCGCGGGAACAGCGCAGCCTTTCGGGGCTTTTCGCCTACGCGATGAAATCGCCCCCGGCGACCGGGACGCGCGCCGAGGCGCCCTTGACGGCCGGACCCCAGCCCGCGCAGGCGATGGTGATCCCCGCGGACAGGGGCTTGATCGGCGGGGAAATCAGCCGCTGAGCCGGGTCGCTCACTCGAGCAGGGCGAGGTCGGCCTTGGCCGGCGGCCCGGGCTCGAGTGAGAGCTTCGCCGAGGCCGACCGTTTCGACTCCACCTTGGCGGCCTTCACCACATAGTCGCCCTTCTTCATGTTGGCGATCCGGTAAAAGCCTTTCTCGTCGGTCTTCGCCGAGCCCGCCTTCTTGCCCTTGGGGTCGAGCAGGACCACCTCGACGCCGGCCTGGGGCCTTCCCCCCTCGGTGACCACCCCTTCCACGGAAGGCTCCGCGAGGGGCCTGGGCGTGCCCGCGGGCGCCACGCGGGTGAACACCGCCGGCACGCCGCCGCCGCTGGTGGCCACCAGCGACAAGGTCAGCGGGCCCTTCTGGTCCGCGGGTATGGCCACCTGCACGGTGGCCACCCGCCCCTTGAGCGCCACCGGGAACAACGGCACGCCCGGCGCTGGCCCGGGAGCGGGCGCGCCGGCAGTCGCCGGCGACGGGGCGCCCGGAAAGGCCACCACCTCGCGCACCCCGGATTCGGGCGGATCCAGCAGCACCACCACGGGGTAGGTCGCCCCGGGCAGCACTTCCCTCGGCAGGCCCGAGACATCGACGAACCGCACCGGCACCGGGTCGATGAACACCGGTTCCACCATGGTCCGGATCACCTCGCCCGAAGCGGAAACGAGTTGCAGCCTGACCTGCTTGGCGCCCTTGGTGCCCTCGACATCCCAGTCCACGCGCCAGGTCGATTCCTCGCGGGACAGGATCCAGGCGCCGCCCTCGGATCCCGACAGGTTCACCACCGAACGCAGTCCGCGCGACAGCACCTGGCTCCGCTCCACATTGGTGAACCCCGGGCCTCCCAGCAGGTCGAGGCGGAGGGTCGCGCCTTCCGGCACCGAGGTGGCCCAGGCCTCGATTCCGATCAGCGGGTCCACGGGCGGGGACTTGCCGTCCGGGCTGATGGCGGGCGGCGAGTAGCGCGCGGTCAGGCCAAGGTAGGGCTTTCGCACCAACTCGGCGCCTTCGGGGTTGTCGCCGGCCCTGAAGTCGGCCTGAAGCCTGTAGAGCATCGGGGCGCCGTCGATGTTGATGGTGAACTGCCCCTCTCCCCGGCTGTCGGCGCTGTTGACGATGCCGTTCTGCTCGAGGAACACGGTGGATCCGTCCTTGGGAACCACGCCCCGGATGTTTCCGGCTCCGACACGGGGGATTTTCCGCCTGTCCAGCGACAGCTCAACCCGGCACGGCGGGTCGGCGAGCGGCGGTCGCTTGGCGCGCAGGCCCACCCGCAACCTCGAGGTCCCCCCTCCCGCCGGATCCGGCCCGACCGTCGCCGAGACGATCTCGACGATGTCCGAGGGTTCCATCCGGTCGAGGTTGAATTGCCTGGAGACCACCGGGCCGGAGGGATTGGCCTGGTCGCGGATCTCGAGGATGAGCTTGGCGGGGAGCGAGACCGAGAGAGGTGGTTGCGGGGCGGCGGGGGCGCCCGCCGGGGCGGCGCCGGCGGCGGGCGGCGGACCGCCGAGGAAGCCGGAAAGGGGCAAGGG
>CAWUNZ010000152.1:0-8017 GCA_963923445.1 uncultured bacterium | reverse complement strand
TGGCGTCATATCAAATAAGTTAAACAAAAGACCGGTCGGTCCGGTTGGTGGGTTCTGATGGGTTGGGCGGAGTTCAGGTTCGTAATTATTCCTTCCGTAATGAGTTACTGCCCATGCCTTTCGAGCGGAAAACCCATATGGTATTCTTTCATAAATAACCCATTCGTCCCGCAGTGGGTTTTAGTCGCCGAGGATCGTGACCGTTGAAAATTTTCGTCGCATGGGACGATCTTGAACAGATCGACCTCATGACTCTTTATCTGAGCAACGAGGACAACGAACTCTTCACCACCACCGATGCCGAGGAAGGTTACAGCACTTTTTCCGGTCAAGGTGGTTGGGATGTGGCGGTGATCTCCGTTCGCCTTCCCGACATTGATTCCGGCTACAATCTGTTCAAGCGCATCCGGACTCTTCGTCCTGAAGTTCCGGTTATCTGCGGTTGCAACTCGGAAGACATTTATCGCCTGGCCCGCTTCATGGTGGGCGGGATGAAGAGTTACCTGCTCCGCGACAAAAACGGCGACTTCCTGTTCCTGCTCTCAGCCATGCTCGAGAGCGTGGTCGAATGGGTTCGGGCCGAACGCGAACAGACCATCGCCGGCAAACTGCGCGAAGAAGTCGAATCGGTTCGCAAGATTCAGGAAACCATCATCCCCAAGGATGTGGTGCCCCCCAAGGGGTATCGCGTGGTGGCCTGCTACGAACCCTCGCAGGTGCGCGTGATTGGTGGCCAGCCTGTCACCATGGCGGGGGGCGATTACTACGACCTCTTCAGCCTGGCCAAGGACCGCTTTGTGGTTCTGGTGGGCGACGCATCAGGCCACGGCATGAAGGCCTGCATGTCGGTCATCACGATGCACACGCTCGTGCGCATGCTTCGCGATGACAGCCACATGAATCCCGCCGAATTCGTCGCCACGGTCAATCGCAACCTCTGCTCCCAGACCGTTGTGAATTCCGACGGTGGATTCATCACCTTGGCCTACGGCATCCTGATTGCCGAAACCAACGAATTCTATTGGTGCTCCGCGGGGCACCCGCCGCCAATCCTCCAGTGCATGGACACCGGAGAGGTGAAGGCCGTTGCCGACGACGACATCGGTGGCGTGCCGTTGGGAATCGACGAAACGGCCGAGTACATGGAGCACCGCTTCAAAATTCCGCCGCGAAGCAGGCTTCTGCTCTACACGGACGGTCTCATCGAGGCGTTCCCCGAAACCGGCGGCAAGCATGTCGAGTTCGGAGTGAAAGGCGTCGCCGACACCATGGTCCGCAATGCCGACAAACCGATTGAGGCGGCTCTCAAGGCGCTCTTCGACGACTCCAACACCTTCACCCGCGGGTCGGGTCGCCACGACGACACCTCCGCGATCCTGATCGAGCGGTTTGAGTAAACCGCTCGGAAACATCTCGACCGGGGCGGCTGGGATCGTAAAACGAATCTCAGGCCGCCCCGAGCCTTTTCAGGCGCGGCTCTCCCCGCTCCATGAACCGTGGCCCCGGAGTTTGAATCATGAGAAGTTTCGCCGCCTTGATGGCGATGGCGTTTTGCGCCAGTCTCGTTTCCGCCGCCGAACCGATTCCCGCCGCCAACCGCATCAACGGCGTCGCCATCGGCTGTCAGGCCTACTCGTTCCGCCTGTTCACCCTGTTCGAGGCCATTGAGAACACCGCCAAGGCCGGCGGCAAGGTCATCGAGTTTTACCCCGGCCAGAAGCTCTCCAAGGAAAACCCCGCGGGTTTCAGCCACTCCGCCCCGGTGGAACTGCGGGCCCAGGTGAAGGAAAAGCTCGCCAAGCACGGCGTGATGGTGGTGGCCTACGGCGTGGTCGGCCTGCCCAAGAACGAGGCTGAAAGCCGCAAGGTGTTCGAGTTCGCCAAGGACATGGGCATTCGCGTGATCAATTCCGAACCTTCTGCCGATGCCTTCGACACCATTGAGAAACTGGTGAAGGAGTATGACATCAAGGTGGGAATCCACAACCACCCCAAGCGGGAAAAGGACCCCAATTACAAGCACTGGGATCCCAATTGGGTGCTCGACCAGGTCAAGGCTCGTGACAAGCGAATCGGTTCCTGCGCCGACACCGGCCACTGGATCCGCTCGGGCCTCAAGCCGACCGATTGCCTCAAGATCCTCGAGGGGCGCGTTGTCAGCAGCCACCTGAAGGATCTTGGCGAGAAGAAGCACGATGTTCCCTTCGGAACTGGTGGCGCCGATATCTCCGCGGTCCTGGCGGAATTCGCCCGTCAGAAGATGGATGGCCCGGTGAGCATCGAGTACGAGCACAACTGGGAAAAGTCCCTCCCTGAGATCACGGCATGCATCGACTTCGTCAAGGCTTGGAAGGGCTCCAAGTAACGGGGAATTCGTGTCACAGTCGAAAACGATCGCGCCCGGCCAAATCAGGCCGGGCGCGTCGTTTGGCTCCCTTGCGGATGGCGCCGGGGCGATTACACTCAGCAATCGACCTCACCGACAAGGAAACCAAAAGCCATGTTGAACCGTCGCGAAAACCTCGCCGCCCTTGGCGCCGCAACCACAACCATCATGACAGCCGTCCCGGGAAAAGCGGCGCCTTCCGACCGGGTGAATGTGGCGGTGGTGGGCATCCGCGGACGCGGCAGGTCGCTGATCCAGTCGTTCGCCAGGTCCCCCAAGTGCCGTATCACGCACCTCTGCGATGTGAACACCGCGTATTTCGAGCCGATCGGCAAGCTTGCCGCGGAGGCGGCTGGCAACGGACCGGCTCCCGAATGCGTGCAGGACATCCGCAAGCTGCTTGAAATCAAGTCCATCGATGCCATCGTGGTGGCGACGCCCGACCATTGGCACGCGCTGGCCACCATCTGGGGATGCCAGGCGGGCAAGCATGTGTATGTGGAAAAGCCCGTGTCCCACAATGTCGCCGAAGGAAGGCGGATGGTGGAGGCGGCGGCAAAGTTCAAGCGCGCGGTTCAGACGGGAACTCAAAGCCGGAGCGTCCCGCACATGATCGAGGCGATCGCCTATGTGCAAAGCGGGAAAATCGGCAAGGTGCACATGGCCAGGGCGTTCAACAGCCAGTTGCGCCGGCGGGTCAATGCCGTCGCCGACGGCCAAGTCCCGACGACACTTGACTGGGATATCTGGCAGGGACCGGCGCCAGAACGCCCGTTCAATACCAACCGCTACAGCTATGGCTGGCGCTGGTACTGGGACTACGGCACCGGCGACATGGGCAACGACGGCGTGCACGACCTCGACATCGCCCGCTGGGGATTGGGCGTGCAGTCGCCTTCCACGGTGTCGGGTTTCGGGACCAAGGTGTTCTTCAAGGGAGACACGCAGGAAACCCCCGACACCCAGACCGTGAACTTCCATTTCCCCGAGTCGGACAAGGTCCTGCTCTACGACCAGAAACTTTGGTCGCCTTACCACATGGAAGGCTATGAGAACGGCGTGGTCTTCTATGGCACAGACGGGTTTTTAGTGCTGGGACGGGGTGGCTGGAAGGTCGTGGAGAAGGGCAACAAGGTCGCTTTCGAGAAGAAGGCCGCGTTCAGCGATTCGCCCCATGTCGAGAACTTCCTTGCCGCGTGCAGGGGCGAAGGCAAGCTCAACTGCGACATTCTTGAGGGGCACAGGTCCACCACCCTGGCGCACCTGGGCAACCTGGCCTGCAGGCTTGGCAGGCCGCTGAAGTTCGATCCATCCGCGGAGAGAATCGTCGGCGACGAGGAGGCGGACCGCCTCTTGGCTCGCAAGGGCCGCGGACATTTCACTATTCCCGATAAATTCTAGTGCATTTGGAGTGAGTCATGGGCTGGATCATTCCCGCGCTGCTGGTGCTGGGCGCGGCGCGTCCGAACATCGTGGTCGTCCTCACCGACGATCAGGGCTATGGCGACATCGGCGCCCACGGCAACCCCGTGCTCAAGACGCCACACCTGGACAGGTTGCGGGCCGAGGCGCGCAGGTTCACCGACTTCCATGTCAGCCCGACATGCTCCCCCACCCGCTCGGCGCTTCTCACCGGCCGGCATGAGTTCAAAAACGGAGTCACCCACACCATCTTCGAGCGCGAGCGACTCGCTCCCGGCGCCATCACCCTGGCCGAGGTCCTGAAGGGCGCGGGATATCGCACGGGTGTCTTCGGCAAGTGGCATTTGGGGGACGAGGACGCCTACCTGCCCAACAGGCGCGGGTTCGACGAGGTGTTCATCCACGGTGCCGGGGGGATCGGCCAAAGCTACGCGGGTTCCTGCGGCGACGCGCCCGGCAACCGCTATTTCAACCCCGCCATTTGGCATAATGACAAGTTTGAAAAAACCACCGGCTACTGCGCCGATGTCTTTTTCGACCGGGCCATGGGCTGGATGGACAACGGCGGCGCCGCGCCATTCTTTTGCTGGATCGCCACCAACACACCCCATGCCCCCCTCGATGCCCGGCCGGAAGACGAGGCCCGCTATGCCGGCAAGGTCCCGCCCGATGTCGCCAAGTTCTTTGGCATGGTCGCCAATGTCGATGACAACATCGGTCGCCTGCTCGACCGCATCAAGTCTTCCGGCCGCGAAAAGAACACCTTGGTCCTGTTCATGAACGACAACGGCGGTACCGTCGGTTGCAAGGTCTTCAACGCCGGGATGCGCGGCCAGAAGGTGACCCCGTTCCTGGGCGGGACCCGCGCTTCCAGTTTCTGGCGTTGGCCGGGAACCTTGGAACCGGGTGACATTGGCGCCTTGGCGGCCCATGTGGATGTGTTTCCCACCTTGGCCGAGATTGCCGGCGTGAACCTTTCCGCCAAGGTCGCCGCCCAGGTGGAGGGGCGCAGCTTGATGCCCCTTTTGCGTGATCCTGGCGCTCCTTGGCCCGACCGGCACCTGTTCACGCATGTGGGGCGATGGCCCAACGGCAAGCAGGCGGAACACAAGTACGCCGCCTGCTCGGTGCGCAACACCCGGTGGCATTTGGTCAATCCGGATCCCCGCGGGAAGAAAAACTGGCTCCTTTTCGATGTGAAGGCCGACCCCGGGGAAAAGACCGACCTGGCGGGGCGTCATCCGGAGCAGGTTGCCGCGATGGAGAAGCAGTTTGAAGGCTGGTGGGAATCGGTCCAGCCGATGCTTGTCAATGAGGGCGCCAAGGGGCCGGCGATCAACCCGTTCAAGGAGCGCTACTGGAAGCAATTCCCGGGTGAGAAACCTGCCGGTCGGTGATCTTGTAAAGGGCGCCCCTGAGTTTTTCGAGCGCGCGGGCCCGGTGGCTGATCGCCTGCTTCACCGCCGCTGAAAGTTCGCCGAAGGTCTTGTGGTACTCCGGCAAGAAGAAATAAGGATCGTAACCAAAGCCTCCGGTTCCCTTGGCCTCAGGCAAGATCACTCCGTGGCATTCGCCCCGAACGGTGGCCACCACTTCCCCGGCGGGGTTCGCCACCGCCGCGCAGGTGACATAGTGGGCCCGGCGGTCGGTCTGGCCGGTCATTTCGACCATGAGTTTGGCGTTGTTGTCGTCGTCGTTGTGTTGTGGTCCGGCATACCGCGCTGACCAAACCCCGGGCGCCCCTTTCAGGGCGGGCACCACCAGACCGCTGTCCTCGCCCAGCACCCAGTGGCCAAGGGCGATTGCCAGTTCGCTGGCTTTTTTTGCCGCGTTGCCCTCGAAAGTGTCGCGATCTTCCACCACTTCCGGCGCGGCGGGAAACGAGGTCAGGTCGAGCACCTCAACAGGCCAACCGGCCAAGGCTGCCACGATTTCCTGCCGCTTTTTGGCGTTCCGGGTTCCCACCACCAGGATCTTCATGCCGTTAACCTCCATGATGACCGTTTTTTCATATCAGACAGCCTGTCCGTTCCGGATGGAAAAATCCTCATGCCACGGAGGGAAAGCGTTCGATGAATGACCGGTGAAGCGGAGGTCGTGCCGATAATGTGCGCAAGATGGGGGCTTTTTCTTCTTGCGTTTTTGGGCGCCGCCGCCACGATGACCCGCGCACAGGACGAAACTGTGCCCGCCGGGGAAACAGTCGAGACAAATCAACTTCCGTCATTGCGTCTGCCGCTGGATGAAATTCCCGTCAAGTTTCGTGAACGGATTCGAACGGTGGTCGATAAGCCGACCTTGGCGCGCTCGGGAACGGTTGAGACTTTCTCGTGCCGGCCTGAATTGTACACATGGCTTCTGGATCATCCTGACAAGACATCCAGCATGTGGCGCAAGTTGGGCGCCCGCTGCGTGGCCATTGACGAGGTCAGGCCCGATTCGTTCGCCTGGTCGGATCCCGAGCATGGTTATGTGAATTACCATCTCGTTCATCGGTCTGAAGGTTTTCGAATGTGGTTCGCCGAGGGCAAGGTGAAGGCCGCCGCCCTGATGCCGGCCACCGGCTTTCAAGCCGTGCTGATCGCTCGCTACCGCTCGGGGCGTGATGGCGATGGCGACCCCGCCGTGAGGCATCAATACCATCTGTACCTTAAGACCGACGGAAAGGCCGCGGCATTGGCCGCCCGCCTTCTAGGGGCCTCGGCGCCCAAGTTGATGGATCAGTTCGTGGGCCAGTTGCAGATGTTTTTCCAGGGATTGGCTTGGCTGGCCGAGGATCAGCCGGGCCGGGCCCGTCCGGTGATGAAGGGCGTTGTTCCCGACGCGCTGGCACCCGTGGCCCTCATGTTCACCGAACCTCAGGGCATAACCGGCTTGCCGGGCAACCTGCCCTGATCGATCAAACGGTTCCACGCTCCCTGTGTCAACCGCCACGATGCCTCCGAACCCCTGCTGTTGTAGCTGACCGGGCTTTTGTGGATGAAGGGGCCCACGGCCAGGTCGGTCAGGGCCCTCTGCGCCGCCACCCGAATGGCCATTCGTGGATGGGACAGGTCGGCAACCAGGGCTTTCTGGGTGGCGTGGTCGCGCGCCTGAGCCTCGCCCATGGGCAGCAACAGGCGAACCAGATAGGCCGCCTCCTGGGCGGTCAGGTCGCGTTTGGCCACCAAATAGCCGGTTTCGGTGTTGGGGTCGTGCAGCATTTGCGCCCTGTCGGTCGATTCGCTCACCCAGTGGCGCAACGATCCGGCCGCGGCCTGGCGCCGCTCCTCGGTGGACTGTTCATCAATCATCTCTCCGTAAAGACGATTGAAATCGCCCAGGCAGCCAAGGGCGGTGAGGGCGGTCAGGCGCGCGGCGGAAGTGGAACTGGCGCGGTTGACGATGTTGTCGAGGGCCACCAACGGGTTGATGCCGCCCGAGAGGGCCTGGTCCAATTCACGGAAGGCGGCGATGTAGGCTTGGCGATCCCGCGCCGAACGCGCCCCCTCGGCATGCCAGAGTGGTTCATCGGCGCGCATGGCGAACGGACCCGCGGGGGTGCCCCTCAGGCTGTTCCAACTGATGAAGGCCCGGTCGGAGGGGACGGCATCCAGATCAAGGCTGGCAACGGGGCCTACCTGAACCCTCGCCCGACCCCGGATCGACGCCAGGATGATTTCCGTTCCCACGGGTGAACCGTTCAGCCAGGCTTCCTCGCTGACCGGCATGGGCACTTTCTCAACCAGCACCTCGGCGCCCGGTCCCATCAGGCGCACTTCCCAGGTTTCCCCCGCGAAGCGGACATGAAAGGCCGATTCAGGCGTTCCGGCGTCGTTTCTCAGATAAACACGACCTTCCATTAAGGTGAAATCGGCGCTGATGCCCATGCCGGGCGGATGCATGCGCAGTTCGCATTCCTGCACCATCGGATTGCCCGAGGCCTCGGGCATGTTCCCCCACAGCACCATCCTGGCCCCGCCGGCGAGATCCAGTTCGGGCATGAATCCCGGTGCCGCCATCAGCAGGTCCTGCGTGGAGACATTGTCTCCGGCGGAAACCCGCTTCCAAGGACTGTCGGCGCCCGCCTTGGCCAACAGAACGCCACCGCGAGTCGGTGCCGCGCACGCCTTTTGGCGGGTTGTCGTGTCCGCCTCGATGGGCATGGGCAATTGCGGTTTCAGTTCCACCAACGGTGCAGGCACTGTCTCTTATACACATCTGACGCTG
>CAWUNZ010000151.1:0-8018 GCA_963923445.1 uncultured bacterium | reverse complement strand
CTTCCGCAACGCTCCGCACCCGTTCGCGATGCTTCCTTACGGGATTGTCCGCCACCATGGTGCCCCGGCTGAACTCAGGGATATCCCGCTGGGAACCGTGATGCATGTCCGGGCTTTTCTGCCGCCCGACCCGAAAACCTCGGTTGTGCCCGTGCTTCCGGTCAATAACCGCGAGAAAAACAACGGGTACAGCGGGGCGGGCACGGCGCCGGCGGAGAACCATGTCCTTTTGCTGGAGGACGAACCCAGCCACTGCCTGCGTGAGGGACTGGTCTGGAAACTCAAGGAAGTCGAGGTTCAGAACAACGAGGGGCTGATCCTCGCGTCGCGTCAACCCAAGGCTGGCGCGGGTGGCAAGGCGGAGGAGGAAAAATTGTCCTTCGACGCCACCACCAAAGTTTGGCGGGATCGGGAATGCCTGCGGATTGACGAGTACATCTCCGAGGGCGGTTTCCCATCGAACGGCAAGAAAACCTTGGATGGCGGAACCGTGCTGCTTGGCATCACATGGAAGCCGACCCCGAACAACATATTCACCCGGTTCCACATATCCGATATCTGGCTGAACGACGCCGCCATCGAACGCGCCGCCCGCCTTCAGGGGGAGACCCACAAGGCGTTCATCCGGAGTCGATGGATGCCCGCATGGGTCGATTCGGTCGAGTACGGCAAGTTCGGGCGCGCCACGGTGACAGCGACACTGTTCGGCGGGATGGATCCGTCGCTTTACGCCGACTTCAAGAAGGGCAACACCGCCCTCATGAACTCGGTGGAGAACACCCTCAAGCATACCCACGGCGCGTACGGCCCGGCGCACATGGCTTCCAGGGGAACCATTCTCGATGTTTCAACGGCTAAGGAGAAACCGCCCCTTGGCAGCAGCGGTATTCAGGTCCGCTTCGAGACCGACCTCGTCATCGAGGGGTTGAGGCCCACCCGGATCGTTCGGGTGCGCCCGGGATCATGGCAGCAGGTCGACATTCCCCGCGAGGAATATCTCAACGACGGATCCAACCTGGAGGAGCGGTTTCCGACTCCGTCCATCTTTCCAAGATACTGACCGGGTATCACGCGGGCCTTTCATCAAGGCCCCCGATGCCGGAACCATTTCATCGCTTCTCAGCCGATGATCGGGGCCAGCACTTCCCCGCCATCGAGCAGCTGGAAGATGCGCCCCTCGCGGTCGGTGTGGGTGACATCGTCGATGCCCAACTGACGGAACACCGTGCGGGCGATGTCCTCCGGACCGACGGGATTGTCGAGTGGGTATTCCGCGCGCGGGTCGCTTGAGCCATAAACCGATCCGCCGCGGATTCCCCCTCCGGCCATCAGCACCGACATCAGCGCCGTCCAGTGGTCGCGTCCCGCGCCGTTCTTGCCGCCCGACCTTGGATCGCCAATGCGCGGCTTGCGACCCATCTCGCTGCTGACCATGACCAAGGTGCTGTCGAGGAGACCTCGCTGGTGCAGGTCATCCAGAAGGGCTGCGAACGGCTTGTCGAATTCGGGCAGCAGCCGGTCCTTGAGGCAATTGAAGTTGTTGCCGTGGGTGTCCCATCCCCCGCCGCTCTTGCACAGCTTGTCGAGTTCCTTGTCGCCCTTCCAGAAGACGGTGACGAAGCCGACACCCGCCTCCACCAGTCGGCGCGCCAGCAGCATCGACATGGCGTTGATCCCCGGCCCGTAACTGTCGCGGACCGCCTGCGGTTCCTGCCTCAGGTCGAAAGCCGAACGGGTTCCCCGCGAGGCCAGCAACTGGTAGGCGCGATCCTCGTGCGGGTCGCCTGCCCGAAGTTCCCGGGCGAAGACCTCGCGGTCGAGGGCGCTGGCAAGCCCCCGGCGGTCGAGAAGACGGGAAACGGATATGTCGCCTCGCAGCGACAGGGCCGGAACGGTGAAATCGAGGGGAGCCTCGCGGGTTCCTTCCACGAAAAGCGGATCATGCCGCGGACCGAGGATGGCGGCGAATTGGCCCGGGCGGGTGTAGTCCGGAGCGCCTTCCTTGTGGGGAAGAGTCACATGCGATGGCAGGGACGGGTGCGGAGACCTCTTGGCCGTCGCCACGGCGGACATCGCCGGCCAGTCGGTGGGATAGGGGGTGCGCGCGTTCAGCAGCCTGTGGAAGCTCGGGTCGGGAGCGTGCCCTGTCAGGTTGTAATAATATCCGGCATGGTGGTCTCCGGTGCCGCGCCCGCGATCCGTGACCGAGCGGATGACACACAGGTGCCGCGCCTGCCTGGCCAGGTGGGGAAGGTGCTCGCACAGCCGGATTCCCGGTGCCGCTGTCGCCATCGGCTGAAACGGCCCGCGATATTCCGCCGGGGCGGAAGGTTTCATGTCCCAGGTGTCGATGTGGGAGGCGCCGCCCGACAGCCAGATCAGGATGACCGACTTGGCCGGGGCCTTCACCGCGGGCGCCCCCTTGGCGGCCAACAGGGGCGCGATGCTGCCCATGGCCAACCAACTGCGGCGGTCGATGAATCCGGGACAGGTATTCACAGGTCGCGTCCTTGGAGTGATGGCGGGAGCACGGGCAAGGAATGATATTCTTGCTTATCGAATGATGGTATGCTAGACGATAAGGATAAATACCCGCCCCGGACGGCCACCAACCGTCCATTCGCCCGACCGGAAACCCTCCCATGGCCAACGCCGCATCCACAGGTGCCGCTTGCTTGATGGCCTTGGCGATGATGGCTTGTTCTGTCCGCGCCGAACTACGGACCTCCACACCGGCAATTCATTTGGCCGACGCGTTCGCCGGCCAGCAGATTTTAGTCGAATCAGCGGGAACTGATGCCACCCGCAAGGCAACCTATGCCACCCTGAACAACAAGGTTGCCATGGTGGATGCCAAGGGATTTGTCACCCCTTCGGGAAATGGCGCCACCTCCATCAAGGTGGAATTGGCCGGGCAATCTCTTTCCATCCCAGTTCAAGTGAAAGGATTCGGCGACGGCCGAAAGGTGGATTTCCGTACCGAGGTCCAACCGTTGCTCAGCAAGTTGGGTTGCAACGCCGGCGGGTGCCACGGCAAGGCCAGCGGACAAAACGGCTTCAAGCTTTCCCTGTTCGGGTTCGACTCACCGTTCGATCATGCCGCCATCGTCAAGGAGGCGCGTGGCAGGAGGATCATGGCCTCTTCCCCGGAGGGGTCGCTTTTCCTGCAAAAGGCCACCGGCCAAGTCCCGCATGGCGGTGGACGCAAGCTGAAACCCGACGGGGTGGAATACCAGGTCCTCCGCCAGTGGATCGCCGCAGGCGCCGCTTTCTCCGCCCCCGAGGTTCCCACCGTCAGTCGCCTGTCCATGACAATCAGCGACAGGGTGCTTGGCCGCGGGCAATCCCAGCAACTCGCGGTCGTCGCGCACTACAGCGATGGGAGCAGTCGCGATGTCACCCGCCAAAGCGAGTTCGCCAGCAACCTCGATGTGGTCGCGACCGTCGACGCCGATGGGTTGGCAAGGGCGGGAACGAATAGCGGCGAAGCGGCCATCATGGCCCGCCACATGGGCCATGTCGCGGTCTTCAGGGCTCTGGTGCCCCATGCGCCACCCTTGGCATCCATCGACACATTCGAACCGGCCTCGCCCATCGACGAGTTGGTGGTCGCCAAGTGGAAAAAGCTGGGCCTGCGCCCCTCACCATTATGCGATGACTCAACCTTCCTTCGCCGACTGACGGTTGACCTGTGCGGAAGGTTGCCGACGGTGGCCGAAACGCGCGCTTTCCTGTCGGACCAATCGGCCGACAAACGCGCCAAGGCGGTGGACAGGCTGCTCGACGGCCCCGATTATCCCGCCTTCTTCGCCCTGAAATGGGGCAGCATTCTCCGGAATTCCAACCTCGCCGGGGCGGACAAGGCGGCCTATGCCTTCCATAACTGGATCAAGGACTCCATCGCCCGCAACCGGCCATACGACGAGTTCGTCCGCGGCGTCGTCGCCGCCGCCGGCGAATGGTCGGATTCGCCCGCCATCAATTGGTACTGGCAGAACCGCGACGACCAGTTGCACCAGACCACGGCGGATGTGGCCCAGGTGTTCCTTGGCATCCGCCTCCAGTGCGCCAAGTGCCATCACCATCCCTACGAACGCTGGGGACAGGCCGACTATTACGGATTGGCGGGCTTCTTTGCCCGCCTGGGTCGCAAAAGTTTCGGCGAACCTCCCCCCTATTACTCCGCGGCCAATGTCACCACCGGCGAAAAGGACCCGCTGACGGGCAAAGCGCCCGAACCCAAGTTCCCCGATGGCCCAGCGGCGCGGTTTTCCCCTGAGGATGATCCTCGCCATGCCTTGGTTGACTGGATGGCCAAGCCTGAAAATCCGTTCTTCGCCAAGGCCCTGGCCAACCGGATGTGGGGCCATTTCTTCGGCCGGGGAATCGTTCAGGAAGTGGACGACCTTCGGGACACCAACCCACCATCCAACCCCGAATTGCTGGCCTACCTTGCCGACCAGTTTGTCCGCTCGAAATACGATGTGAAGTCCCTTATCCGCCGTATCCTTCTCTCCCGGGTTTATCAGCTTTCCTCCGAACCCACGCCCGACAACCGTTCCGACAGCCAGAACTTCGCCCGCTATTACGCCCGGCGCATGCCCGCGGAGGTGTTTCACGACGCTGTGAATCAGGTCTGCGAATCCCGGCAGGAGTTCAACGGCATGCCCCGGTCCGCCCGGGCCGTCGACCTCCCGCATGAAAACTATGGATCGTATTTCCTCGATGTCTTCGACAGGCCCAAGCGGGTGTCGGTTTGCGAATGCGAGCGCTCCACCAGCGCCACGCTCGCCCAGGTGCTGCTGCTTTCCAATTCCGAGGAAATGGAAAACAAGATCGCCGCGGGCGAGGGGCGCATCGCCCGCATGCTCAAGGCGAAGATGACCGACGACGAGATGATCGACGAGTTGTTTCTGGCGGCCCGGGGCCGGTTTCCCAAGGCCGCGGAAAAACAGCGGGCCAAGGCCCATGTCGAATCCGCCGCCAAGGGCGACCACCCAAAGGCCTTGGAAGATCTGTTGTGGGCGCTCGTCAACAGCCGAGAGTTCCTGTTCAACCATTGATTGGAGAGCCGGCATGCTGGATTTCATCGGTGGCAAGTCGCGCGATTGCGCAGGTGTCAGCCGCCGCGCCGTCCTTCGGGCCGGGGCGCTCACCCTGGGAGGCTTCACCCTGGCCGACCTGCTCAGGGCGCGGGCCGACGGCCTGGCACCCGTCAGCGGCCGGAAGTCGGTGATCCTGATCTGGCAGGCCGGCGGCCCCAGCCACATCGACATGTACGACCTCAAGCCCAACGCGCCCGCTGAAATCCGCGGCGAATTCAAGCCGATCAGCACGGCGGTCCCCGGTCTTCAGATCGGCGAGCACCTCCCCCGCCAGGCAAGGGAGTTCGACAAGATGGCCGTGGTGCGTTCGGCCTTCCACACCAACGCCGGGCACGGCATGGGAAGCCAATGGATGCAAACAGGCTACCAAGCCACCATCGAGGTGAATGACAACATCTATCCCTCCACCGGATCGGTGGTGGCGCGCATGAAGGGACCCAACGCCCAGGGCATGCCCGCCTATGTCAACCTCCCCCGCAAGGTCAGCTTCGGCAATGCCGCCTACCTGGGCGCCTCGTTCAACCCCTTCGCTCCCGATGCCGACCCCAATACCAACGCTTTCCAGGTCCGCAACCTCCGATTGCCCGGCCGGGTCGACGCCTCGCGCCTTGACCGCCGGCAGGACCTCCTGAAGGACCTCGACACCATCCGCCGCGACATCGACACCAAGGGAGACCTTGTCGGCCTCGACACCTTCTACCGCGACGCCATGGAAATGGTGACGGGCACGCGGGCCCAGCAGGCGTTCAACATCAACGCCGAGACCGAATCCCTTCGCGATGGCTATGGCCGGCACGACCTGGGCCAGTGCTGCCTCCTGGCCAGGAGGCTTGTCGAGGCCGGGGTCACCTTCGTCACCGTGCAAGCAGGCGGCGGCTGGGACACCCACGGCAACAACTTCAGCGAGCTGAAGAAAAACCTGCTTCCCAAGTTCGACCAGGCGGTGGCCGCGCTTGTCCGCGACCTGCACGACCGCGGCCTCCACGAGCAGGTCCTGGTCATGGCCATGGGTGAGTTCGGGCGAACTCCGAAAATCAACTCCGGCGCCGGCCGCGACCACTGGCCCGGCGCGATGTCCGTCCTTTTCTCCGGTGGCGGTCTCCGCATGGGCCAGGCTGTCGGGTCCACCAACGCCTCGGCCGAGTACCCGACCTCCAAACCCTACACCCCGGGGTGCGTCCTCAGCACCATGTACACGGTCCTGGGTATCGACCACAAGCATGTGTTCTTCGACCAGGCCCAGCGTCCCCTCCCCATCCTCAGCGAGGGTGACCCCATCCGCGAATTGGTCGGTTGACGGGAATCCATCCCATGCGCCTTTCCCTCGCTGTCGCGCTGCTGGCGGTATCGGTGGCGCGGTCCGAATTGCCTTCGCCGCGGCTTGACCGGGTTTTTCCACTGGGCGCCGCCGCGGGCTCCACCGTCGAGGTGGAAATTCAGGGCGCCGACCTCGAGGGAGTCAAGCGCCTCATCTCCGATCACCCGGGCATCGTGGCGGCGCATTCGGCCGACCGCAAATTCAAGATCACCGTCACGCCGGAAACACCCGAGGGAACCCATGACATCTGGGCAGTCGGCCCATGGGGCATCAGCTCGCCTCGGCTTTTCACTGTCTCCCGGGGGATGGTCGAAACTGTCAAGTCCAAGGACATTCATGAGTTATCCAAGGCCCAAGAGCTGGTGATCAACACCGTGGTGAACGGGCTGACCGATGGCAACCGCCAGGACTTCTTCAAGTTCAAGGCAAAGGCGGGTAAACCGATCGTGGCCGAGGTGCGGGCGCAGTCGATCGACTCCGCCCTCGACGCCACCCTCACCATCACCGACGCCTCCGGCAAGCCGCTGGCCTTCAATTCCGATCACGATGGCCGCGACCCGCTGATCGCCTTCACCCCCCCGGCGGATGGCGATTATGGAATCATCGTCGCCGACCTCGCCTATGGGGGGAATCTGCCCTACCGCCTGATCGTGACCGACAAACCCCGGATCGAGAATGTCTTCCCAAGGGCTCTTCAAGCCGGAAAAGCCGCCGAAATTGTCGCGTTGGGCTGGAACCTCGGTCCCAAGGCCGGAAAAACATCCCTCAAGTTGGATGGTTCCAACTTGGATGAATACCGGGAAACCATGACCGCTCCGGCCGACATCATCGACCGAGGCCTCTACAGGTTTTTCGAGCACCCGACCGCCCACAGCGTGCTGCCCACCGCGGCAACGGCATCACTCACCGGTTATCAGGTCAGGCTTTCCCCCGGTGGCCAGCCAGCCAATCCCGTTCCCGTCCTTGTCACCAGGGAGCCTGTGACCCTCGAGGTGGAGCCGAATGATGATCCCGCCAAGCCTCAGCCCATCAACCTGCCGGCCGTGGTCAGCGGCAGGCTCGACCGCGAGGGTGACGGCGACTGGTTCAGCTTCAAGCCAGAAAAGGATGGGGAATATCAGGTTCAGGTGCACTGCGAGCGCATTGCCGGCCGCGCCGATCCGGTCACCGTGATCATGGACGACAAGGAAAGCCGCGTTTCGGAATTCGACGATTTCGGACCGCGCGTCAATGCGTTCGATGGTCACCTGCGCGACCCCCAGGGCTCCGCCCGCCTCTCGGCCGGCAAGACCTATCTCCTGCTGGTCCGCGACCGCTACCGCAGGGGAGGACCGCGGTTCCAGTATGTGCTCGAGGTTCGGCCCGCGGTTCCCGATGTGCATGCCGTGGTCATCCACCATCAGAATCCCGGACCCGGCGGCACCACCGTGCACGCCGGCGGGGCGCAGTACCTCGACATGGTCATCCAGCACACCGGCGGCGTGACGGGCCCGGTGAAGGTAGTTGCCGATGCCCTACCCAAGGGACTGCACGCCGCGGCCACAAGCATCCCCTCCGATACCCGGGGGGTGATCACGCTGTGGGCCGACGCCGAT
>CAWUNZ010000150.1:0-8241 GCA_963923445.1 uncultured bacterium | reverse complement strand
GCCGGTGCCGCTTCGCTGTTCGGATCGACCCTGGGCCTTCCCGGACTCCTCAGGGCGGCGCCCAGTTCGAGGAAGGATGTCTCCCTGATCTTCCTGTTCCTGCACGGAGGCCAAAGCCACATCGACACATTCGACCTGAAGCCGGACGCCCCGGTGGAATTCCGCGGCGAGTTCAAGCCGATACCCACCCGTGTTTCCGGACTTCAGGTTTGCGAATTGCTGCCGAAAATGGCGGGTCAGGCCGACAAGTACTCAATCGTGCGGTCATTCCGGCACCACAACTCCGACCACGGTCCAGCCGACCATTACATGCTCACCGGGCATTTCCCGGCCGCCGGGTTCAATCCGTCACTAAGCCCCAACAACACCAGGCCAAGCGCCGGATCCGTGGTCTCGAGGATGCTTGGCGGTGGCACGGCGGTGCCAGCCTATGTCGCGTTGCCCAAGATGCATCCCAGCGGCGGTGCGTCGTACCTTGGCGCGAACCATGCCCCGTTCGTGATCGAGGCGGACCCGAGCGCCCCCGACTTCAATGTCCCGGACCTGTTGCCTCCCCTGATTGTCGGCGCCGGCAGGCTTGACGACCGAAGGCGTTTGCTTGAGACGGTGGACCGTTTCCAAAGGACGGGGGAAGCGGCGGCCAATTCCCAGGCCGGGGCGACCGGCGTTTTCCGTCAGCGGGCCTTCGACCTGATGACCTCGCCCAAGGCGAAGGCCGCGTTCGACATCCACGCCGAACCCTCGAGGCTTCGTGACGAATACGGAAGGAATTCGCTCGGGCAGTCGTGCCTGATGGCCCGCAGGCTTGTCGAGGCCGGCGTGAGGTGCGTCACCATCGACCACAGCAACTGGGACACCCATGACGCGAACTTCAAGGTGCTCCGCGAGACATTGCTGCCAGCGTTCGACGCCGCGATGAGCGCCCTGTTCCGGGACTTGGCCGACCGGGGGATGCTTGAGTCAACCCTGGTGGTGGCCAGCGGCGAGTTCGGAAGGACCCCGCGGATCAACAAGAACGCCGGCAGGGACCACTGGGGCCCGGCGTTCACGGTGCTGACCGGGGGCGGCGGCATCAGGGGCGGCGTTGTGGTAGGCAAGACCAACGAGCGGGCGGAGAGGCCAGCCTCGGATCCCGTCGGTCCGGAAGATCTTTTCGCGACGATGTTCTCGTTGATGGGCATAGATCCCAAGGCCGAGGTCCACATGCCCGACGGAAGGCCTGCGGCCCTCGTCAACAACGGCAAGATCATAGCCGATCTCACATGAGCCACCATCGCCTTGCATCGACCCGGATGTTGGCCCTGCTGGTGGCTGCCCTGGCGGCCCTGCCGACTCCCGCCAATCCTCCGGTCGTCTCCTATGTCTTTCCGGCCGGGGCCCAAAAGGGAACCACCGCGCATGTGAGGATCGGAGGCCTGTTCCTTCAGGGCTCATGCCAGGCCGAGATCTCGGGCGGGGGCGTCGTGGGACCGGGCAGCCTCACCCCGGCACCACGGCTATGGTTCGAGGGCCCGATCCTTCCCCTGCCCGACTCACAGCGGCAGGAAGACTACCCCTTTGACATGAAGGCGACGGTCCGCGTGGACCCGACCGCGGTTCCTGGCGGACGCCGGCTGAGGCTGACAACCGCGCAAGGGGTTTGCAGCGGACCGGTGTTCATGGTCGGCGACCTGCCCGAGGTGGTCGAGGCCGAGGCTGAGGGCGACCCGATTCCGCAACCAATGCCGGTGCCCGGAACAGCGAACGGCCGCCTGTTCCCGCGCGAGGATGTGGACCTTTGGGAGTTTCGCGCCGAGGCGGGAAAAACCGTCACGGTGTACATCCATGCCGGAGCGCTCAACTCGCCCGTGGTCCCCCGGCTTGAGATTCTCGACATCGCGGGCCGCCGTGTTGCCAGCCAGATGCCTTACCCATGCGCGGGAACCGACGCCAGCGCGCGATTCGCGCCAACCACGACGGGAACCTACAGGGCCCGCGTCAGCGACGCGAAGGCGCTTGGAGGCCCGGCCCATGTCTACCGGCTCAGCGTCACCCACGAACATGTCCCGCTGTTCCATGGCGACACCGGCGGGAAACCGGTCGCATCGCCCACCATTACCGTTCCCGCGGTGTTCTCCGGGGTGATTTCGCGGCCTGGGGGCAAGGATGAATGGACAATCCTCACGGGAACGGGGCAACCAACGCGGATCGAGGTCGCCGCAAAGTCCATCGGCTCTCCTTTATGGGCGTCGGTTTCCGTGAGCGGGCCGGACGGGAAGGAAGTTGCCAGGAGCGAGGGTTCGGAAAAGGCCGACCCTGAGCCCATCGTGTTCAAGGCTGCCGGCGGCCGGTATACGGTTCGCGTCGCGGACAAGTTCCGCGACAGGGGAGGCGAGGCCTTCGGCTACAGGATATCGGTCAAGGAGGCGGCCCGTGATGAACCTGGCGGCTTCAAGCTCACCTTGCCTGGCGATTGCTTCCAGGTCGCTCGGGGAGGCACGCTGAAAGTGAAGGTCGGAATCCAGAGGCGGGGCGGATTCAACGGACCCGTGAAGGTTGCCGCCGAGGGCTTGGCGCCCGGTTTGTCACAAAAGCCCGCCGAGATCAAGCAGGGGCAAAACGCGGCGGACTTGGAAATCACCGCCTCGGACAAGGCGGTTGTGGGCGCCTGCAATCCGCGGATTCGCGGGACATCCGGGGAACTTGGCGCCGTCGCCATGGCGCCCGCGCAAGGGGCGGCGGAGGAGACCGGCGACATCCGCCTCGCCGTCGCTTTTGAGACACCGTTCAAGATTGTCAGCGAGTACGAGATGACAAGCGCCGCCCGGGGCGAGACCCACAGGCGCAAGTACAGGATCGAGCGAGGAGGGTTCGAGGGGCCGATCCGCGTCGGCATGGCCGACAGGCAGGCCCGGCACCTGCAGGGAGTCAGCGGCCCGGAGATCGTCATTCAACCCGGACAGGATTCGTTCGAATATCCGGCACTACTGCCACCCTGGATGGAGATGGGGCGAACATGCAGGGTGTGCGTCATGGCATGGGCGATGGTCCGCGACCCGGTCGATGGGAGGGAGCACGGGGTGAGCTTCAGTTCCACCGAGCAGAACCAGCAGATGATCGTTGTCGTCGGTCCTGGCCGGCTGGGCATGGAACTTGATCGGGCCACGGTTCCCGCCAAGGGCAGGCAAGTCGTCCGGGCCCGGCTGAGCCGGGATCCGTCGATCAAGGGCCCTCTGGCTGTCGAACCCGTTATTCCATCGCACATGCGAGGAGTGAGGATCTCCGGGCTGAAGGTTCCGGAGGGTGCCACCGAGGCGGAGATCACCCTTGAATTCGACGAGGAATCCGGCCCATTCAACGCCCCGATTGTCCTGCGCGCAACGGCCCGGGAAAGCGCGGGCCCCGTCTCGGCCGAGGCGCAGGTGCTTCCGGTCAGGCGCCACCGGCTTGCACCGCGAGGGGATTGACCGGGGTAGCCCCTCGGTTAGCCTGAAGCCCGCGACAGTCCGGGCAACAGCCAGCCCTTTCCCGCCGGAAGCCATCCCATGCGCGCCGTTGTCACGGATTTTACCTTTCCCGATCTTCAATTAGAGAAGGAAATCCTTTCCGCGGCGGGGGTCTCGCTCCATTCAGGCCAGGCGCGGACCCCGTCGGACCTGGTTTCCCTCGTGGCCGACGCCGATGCCGTCATCACGCAGTTCGCCCCAGTGAACGCCGAGGTGATCGGGGCGATGAAAAAAGCCAAGGTGATCGTGCGGTATGGCATCGGAGTGGACAATGTCGACCTCGAAGCCGCCCGGGCACGCGGCATTCCCGTGTGCAATGTCCCCGATTACTGCATCGCCGAGGTGGCCGACCATACGCTGGCCTTCATTCTGGCCTTGACCAGGCAGGTTCTGGTTCACAGCAACCGCGTCCATGCGGGAACATGGGGCCTGGGAACGCCGCTGGCCTCGCTCAGGTCGCTCGCGGACATGACCGTGGGCGTGGTGGGATTCGGACGGATCGGCCGGGCCGTGGTGAAGCGGTTGACGGCATTCGGCGGCAGGGTGCTGGTCCATGATCCGGTCGCGGATCCCGCGGAGGTTGTTTCCGCCGGCGGAGTGCCTTCTGATTCGGGAAGCTTGTTCGCCTCGTCGGACTGCGTGACGCTGCATTGCCCATCAACGGCGCGGACGCGCGGCATGGTGAACCGTGAAACGCTGGCGGTGATGAAGCAGGGCGCCCTGCTTGTCAACCTGGCCCGGGGCGACCTGGTGGATCCCGCAGCGTTGGTCGAGGCGCTTGACTCGGGAAAGCTCTCGGGGGCTGCGCTCGATGTTTTTTCCCCCGAGCCGATTCCCCCCGGCCATGCGATATTGAAGCGGGATAATGTGATCCTCGCCCCGCACATCGCCAGCGCGAGCGTTCCAGCCGTGGGGCGCCTGAGGCGGGCCGCGGCGACCCTGGCAGTGGCCGCGATTCGTGGCGAGCCGCTTGGTTCGGTCGTGAACGGGGTCGTTTGAGCGGGCGGGTTTGAAAAGGCCGGAAAGACCATGAGCGAAAGCATTCCTCTGCTGATGTTTCCCGACAAGCTCGAGGCTTTCGTTCGGGCCACCCTTTTGGCGACCGGATTGGTCGAGGAGGATGCCCGCATTACGGCCGAAGCGCTGACCTTGGCGGACAGCATGGGGGTGCACACCCACGGCACCAAGCTCCTGGCCGGTTACCTCCGCAAGCTTCAAGGCGGTGGCTACAAGTCCAAGGGAGTTCCAACCGTTCTGCGGCAAGGGCCGGGCTGGGCGGTTGTGGATGGCGATTCGGCCCTTGGGCAGGTGGGCGGAACGATGGCCATGGGGTTGGCCATCGGCAAGGCAAAATCGGTCGGTGTCGCCTACGCCGGGTTGCGCAACACCGGCCACATCGGCGCCGCGGGATACTACGCCTGGCTTGCGGCGAAGGCGGGGTTGTTTGGATTGGTGGTGGGAAACGACATTCCCAGCGTGGCGGCGCCGGGTTCCACCGGACCGGTGCTTGGAAGCAATCCGCTGGCATGGGCGGCGCCGGTCCCTGGTGGCGACCCGATCCTTCTGGACATGGCGACGGCGGCGGTGGCGGGCGGCAAGGTCTACGCTGCCAGGCAGCGGGGCGAGGCCATTCCTCCGACCTGGCTGATAGGCTTGGACGGGATGCCGACCACGGATGGGAACCTTTATCCCCAGGCCGCCTCGCTGGCCCCGATGGGCGGCCACAAGGGCTATGGCATGGGGTTGCTGGCGGAACTGCTGTCCGCCGTGATTCCCGGTGGCGCGATCACCTGGCAGGTGGGCAGCTGGATGTTCGATCCGGCGGACAGGCCTTCCTGGCACAACGCCGGTTTCATCGCCGCGGATATCGGAATCATCGCGGATCCTGAAGAGTACAAAAAAGGAATGCGGCGCCTGGTGGATGAAATCCACGCCGCCAAGGCCGCCGAAGGAGTTCCGCGCGTGCTGGTTCCGGGCGAGCGGGAGTGGGAAGCGAGGCGCGCGGCCATGGCCGGCGGGATCAGCCTGCCACCGGATGTGGCGGCCAAGCTGGCCGAAGCGGCGGCGATGACGGGTATCGCCCTGCCGGGATGACAAGACGCTGGAGGCTTGCAGATGCCGATGTCGAGGAACGCCTGGTTGCCTGTTCTGGCATTGCCGATCCTTGCGCTGTCTGAAGGGCGCTCCCCGGGGCAGGGAGCGTTACCCCCCCAGTCCGTCAGGGATCTGTCGCTTCTGGTGGCACGCGATAGGCCGTGCGTCTGGCCGTCGGGAATGACGCCCTTTGCCGTGGTGCCAACCGCCACTTTCAACAGGACGGGCCGACATCGCGACATGCTGGTGATCGACGAGCACACGGGGACGCAGTGGGACGCTCCGGCTCATTTCGTGCCACCCCCCGGGTCGGGTTATCCTGGCGCGGGCCCGATGGGCCTGATCACGGGGGAAAAGGTCCCGGCATGGCAGTTCTGCGGGGAAGCCTGCGTGGTTGATGTGACCTCCTTGCGGGACAAGGCGGAACCGGGCAAAAGCCACCTGATTGGAAAGGATGTCGTGGAGGCTTGGGAGGCGGGGCACCGGAGGCTGGGCCCGGGCGATGTCGTGTTGTTCCGCAGCGATTACACGGACGCCTATTACAAGCCGTTTCCGCTGGGCGACCGGTTCGTCGCCACGGCGCTGAGGAGGCAGACGCCGGGTTGGCCCGCCCCCACGCCCGAGACGATGGAATACCTTGCCGGCCGCGGGGTGATGACGCTGGGTCTCGACGGCGCCAGCATGGGGCCGTTGCCGGATTTGGCGGTGGCCACGCACCAGGCCGGCGGAAAAAGGGGCATGATTTGGGTGGAATGCGCCACCAACCTGGGCAGCCTGCCCGCCACGGGTTCCTTCTTCGCCTTGTTGGCGGCAAAGCACGCCGGTGGATCGGGCGGGGAATGCCGGTGCCTGGCAGTGACCGACAAGGCCCTGGCCCGCGAGTTGATCACCCGGTCCCGGGCCAAATCGGTAGCCGACCTTTCGGTGACGCTTCACGAGGACTATCCGGTTGTCTGGCCCGGGAGAGGGCCTGGCGAGGAAGGTGGCCGGTATGTCGGGAAGGTTCTGAACGCCTTCGCAGCCTCAAGGGGTCCTTTTTTCGCGTTGACCCATATGTTTGACAGCCACGCCGGCACCCACCTGGTGATGCCTGCGTTTTCCCTTCCCGATATGACGGACCGAGGCTTGCCGATGGATCCCCGGCTTGCCTCATGGAGGACGGAGTTCGAGGCGCGCCACGGCAAGTTGCCGGAGGCGGGGCCGACCACCGAAAAGGCTCCCCTTGAATCGATGATGGGACAAGCCCACTTGGTGGATGTGCGGCCGCTTAGGGGAACGGCCAAGTTTTCACCCGAATCTCCCGCCGGTCCGCTGATCACCCGTGCATTCCTCGAGGAACAGGCCCGAAAGCGCCCGTTCAAGCCCGGGGAAATCGTTCTTTTCCATTCCGGGTTTTCCGACGCCGAATTCAAGCCGCTTCCAGCGGCGCCGGGGAAGGACGGATTGTTCGCGAGGCCGCTGGAGGGTTCGTCGGAGGGATGGCCCTCGCCTACTCCCGAGGCCGTCGCCTACCTGGCGGATGCCGGAATCCGCTGCGTCGGCACCGACGGCCCCACCCTCGGAGGCGTCGATCCCAAGGGCTCCCAGTTCACCGACTGGATGGCCGCATCGCGGGGCCTCCTGGTGGTGGAGTTTCTGACCAACCTGAAGTCCATCGAGGGCCGGGACGCCTTCTTTCTCTTTGCCCCTGTGAAGATCGAGGGCACCCGGGGCGGATACGGTCGGGCACTGGCCCTTTTGCGATGAAGGCCATAGGCATTGACATCGGTTCAACCAGCATCAAGGGCGCCATCCTCGGGGAGCATGGCGGAATTGTCGGGGATCCAGAAAAAACCGCTTTTCCGGATCCTATAGAAGCGATTGGGAGCGGAAGCTTCGAGGTGGACTCGGCGGCGGTGGTCCGCGCGACGGTGGACATCGTGTCGAGGTTGTCTGAGCGTGCGCCTGACGCCGATCGCCTTTACCTGTGCGGCCAGATGGGCGGGGCCATCCTGGTGGACAAGTCCGGCCACCCGGCCACCCGTTACATCTCATGGAGGGATCAGAGGTCGCTCCGGAGCGATTCGGGAACCAGCCCGCTTGATTCGGCCAAAAGTCTGGTCGATCCCCAAACCCTCGCGGCCATCGGGAACGAACTGAAGGCTGGTTCCACCACGGTGCTGCTTCATGCCCTGGCCAAGGAAGGTGGAAAGCTTGACGGGTTGGTCCCGGCCACCATCGGTGATGCGGTTGCCGCTGCATTGTGCGGGAACGCCCCCCGCATGCACCCGACCATGGCCATCGGCATGCTCGACCTGACGGCGCCGAGGCCGGAATGGCACCGGGGAATGATCGAGGCGCTTGGCCTGGAAAAACTCGACTGGACGCCACCCGCGCACCTGGGAGAACCCGTCGGCGAGGCTCGCCTGGCAAACCGGCGCATGCGGGTGTTCGCCACCGTTGGCGACCAGCCGTGCGCTCTTTTGGGAGCGGGATTGGAACCGGGGGAACTGTCCCTGAACGCCTCGACGGGGGCCCAGGTGAGCCGGTTGTCGAAGCGGTTCAAGCCGGCCGCTTGCCAGACCCGCTGCTATTTCGGTGGCCTGCTGCTGGAGACCATCACCCATATTCCCGCTGGCCGCTCCCTGCACGCCTTGGCGGACCTCCTGACCGAGGTGTCCCG
>CAWUNZ010000149.1:0-8261 GCA_963923445.1 uncultured bacterium | reverse complement strand
GGCATCAACGACACCTATGTGGAGCAACAGTCCGGAGTTCCCGCCGCCGTTGTTGCCGGCAAGGTTTTCCACGCCATGCGCGCCAAAGGGTATCACAACGCACGGCTTGTGGATGTGACAGGGAAACCGAAAAACGACGATAATGCCGCCAAGACCGAGTTTGAAAAAAAAGCTGTTAACGAAATTAAAAGTGGCAAGCCGCGCTACGAGGAAATCGCTGAGGTGGATGGCAAGCCGGTCCTGCGGACCGCCACCTTGGTGCCGGCGGTCAACAAGCTTTGTGCCTCTTGCCACCGCGCCAAGGTGGGCGACAAGCTTGGAACAATTGTATATGAGATTTCTATTAAATAATGCTTTTGTTTGGTTCGAAGGCGAACAATTAGGTGCTGGGTGACCACGGCCAACGGCAATTCAAAGGAGTTTGATGCGGGCTATTGCCCCTTGGTCACCAACCGTTCAAAAGCTTCGGAAATCATTCTTGTCACGGGCCCCGGCCAGTTGATCGCGACACCATCCAACTGGCTGACCCCGGCCACACCGAAGCCCGATCCCACCAGGAGTATTTCCTTGGATCGCGCCAATTCGTTCCAAGTGAATGGCCTGCGCGTCCAACCCAAACCCTGCTTTTCAGCCGATTCTTGGATCAGCCCCAAGGTGATTCCTGGCAGCACCAGTTCTTCCGGGGGCGAGACCAGCAAAGGTTTGCCAGCCCTTTCCTCCACCATCACCACATGCCCGATGGCTGTCTCAGTGACGATCCCGGTCGCTGTCTCCAAAAGCGCCAATCCCTCGCATGCCTTGCCCGCCAGATGCCAGTGGAGCCGATTTCGGTGTTTCCAGTGGGCAGGCACCACATCGCAAGGCAAGGCCTTCACCTTCGACCTCGTCAGGGCCACCCCGTTTTCCGTGTAGTCGCGGTGGCGGGCCGTATCGAGCGCGCGGCCATGGATCACCAGCGTGGCGGATCGCTGGCCCGGAGATCCGGGCGTGGCCAGAAGGACAACATGCCTGTCCTTGCCAGCCAAGGAGACCGGAAGGCGATGGAGATACTCCGTGACCAACGATGCCAGAACGGTTCTGGTGACTGGCAGTCGCAGGCCCATTTCGCCTGCAGCCTGGATAAACCTGTCCAAATGGCGGTTGAGAAAAACCGGAATGCCTGACCATGTGCGTAGAACTTCAACCAACCCCGCGCCATGCGTCACCATGGCATCGTCCAAGGGTAGCCGGGTCTCGGCTTCCGCCGCCCAGGTTCCGTTCATCCAGGCTTGCGGTTCCATAAAGTTCAGCCTGCTCGCCGATCGGTGGCGGTGCCTCCCAGGACGGGAATGCGCGAGTCAAGGAAGTCGAGGGTTCGGGCCGTCGCCCCTTGCTGCGTGGCCACGAATGCCTTGGCGGCTTCACCGATCGCGGCGCGGACCATCGGGTTTTCGAGCCAATGCCGCAGTGTCGGTTCCAATTGTTCCGGCCCCGCCAGCATCGTGGCGCCACCGCGCGAGATGAGCTGCCTTGAGATGTCCTTGAAGTTCCACACATGCGGGCCGAAGCAGGCCGGCACGCCGCGCGCCGCCGGTTCGATCATGCTCTGGCCGCCGCGCTTGCCGTCGAGGCTACCGCCCACGAATCCCATCTGGGCCAGGGTCCACATGGCCCCGAGTTCGCCAAGGGTGTCGAGCAGGATCACCCCTTCGCTGGCTGGCTGCTCGGGTGTCAATTGGCTCCGCCGGGCGAACGACACCTTCTCAGCCGCAAGCCAGGAGGCGACAGCGTCAAACCGTTCCGGATGCCGCGGTACCAGAACCAGCCGGAGGCCAGGGTAAGTCTTGGCGAGATTTTTCCACGCAACCAGAAGGTGGCGCTCCTCGCATTCCTGGGTGCTGCCGGCGACCAGGATTGTTTGCCCCGGACCAATTCCAAGAAGGAGGCGGAGTTCCTCGGCCTGCGCCATGCGCGGCATGGAAGCGCCGTCGAATTTCACCGATCCCGTCACCCGCACGGCCCCCGGTGGAATCCCGAGCGACTCAAGGGCGGCCCTGTGGGAGTCGTCCTGCACCGCCCAGGTATGCACCCGCCCCATGATCATGCGCGCCAGCGGCCCGGCCATCCGCCACCGCCCGGCGCTACGCGGACTCATGCGACCGTTGATGATGGCGACCGGAACATCGCGCTTTTCAGCCTCCGCCAGAAAACCGGGCCACAGCTCGCTTTCGGCCAGCACCACCGCGGCTGGGCGCAACGAGTCGAAAGCCGAGCGCAATTGCCAGGAGAGGTCGAAAGGAAAGGGGGAGACCACCGTGTCCGGGAACCGCTTGCGCGCCTCCTCCAACCCGGTGGGCGTGGTGCTGGAAACCACAACCTCCAACTCCGGGTGCCGCTGGCGGAACGCCGCGACAACCGGCCCCAGCAGGTGAATCTCACCCACCGAAACACCATGGAACCAGACAACGGGCTTGCCGCTAGAGGGCTTGGGGAAGGAGGGGCCTTTCCACAATCGCCATGGGCCGGGCCTGCCCGCGCGCGACCGCCAGGCCAGCCAAGGGCTTGCGATGGCGATCACGGCCGAAAGGGCGGCGTCGTAAACAAATCCCATGGGGCATCCTTCCCCTGCGCGCCCGTCAGTTGGCGACCGACTTCATGCAGCAATTCTTGTACTTCTTGCCACTGCCGCAGGGGCAGGGTTCATTGCGGCCGACGGCGGGGCCGACCTTGCGCGCCTGCGCGATCTTCTTGGGCGCCTCGGCGCTGTTGGTGGAGGTGCCGGGCGCGTTGGCTGAAATGGGTGCC
Source organism: uncultured bacterium (assembly GCA_963923445.1). Taxonomy (GTDB): domain Bacteria; phylum Planctomycetota; class Planctomycetia; order Gemmatales; family Gemmataceae; genus REEB421. The sequence continues at coordinate 5,477 of CAWUNZ010000149.1, read as the reverse complement.
GCGGCATCGTGGCGGGCCTGCTGGATAACCCAGATGCTGTCCTCCATGCCGCCCACTTCCTCCATCCCGAAGGCGAGTTCGCAGATGCGGTCGCGCGCCACACCCAGCATTTTTTTGAATTCCTCCATGCCCTCCCGCTTGTAGACGGCCTTGGGATCCTCGCCGGAGTTGCCCCGCAGGCCGATAGTGCTCCTCAACTGGTCCATCACATACAGGTGCTGCTTCCAATGCTGGTCGATCATGTCGAGCAGCAGGGCGCGTTCCATCGCGTGCAACTCGGGCCGGTAAAGGTTGTCGTACCCGTTGAGCACGATGCGAAGGGCGTTGGCCTCGGTCGAGTCGGTGAGGCCGTCGGCATCGATCTGAAGGCCAAGTTCCTTGGCGCACCAGTCGGCCAGTTCCACGGCGTCGTCGTGCTCGGCGAGGTTGGTTCCGGCGAAGACCTCCTCGATTCTCGCCTCCACTTCCTCGAAGGACTTGGGCGCGGCGCAGGATTTGGCGATCTCCTCGAGGATCCTTCCAAGCTGATCCCGTGACAGAGTCCTGAAATCATCCTCCCGAATGCGGTCCGCCGCCTGGGGGAAACGGTGCCTGGCCCAGGCGAACAGGCCCTCGCGGTCGTAGCGCGCCCCTTCGCCCTTGTTCCCCACCTTCATGAACTGTTCAAGCCCGGCGCGGACCGGGAAGGCGGCGTCCTTCTCCCGATAGAGGGCGGACAGGCGTGAGAGCAGGGTTTCACTCACCGAATTCGGGTCGTCTCCCGGAATGTCCTCCGTGGAGATCCGGGTGCCGAAGGTGTGATTCACCCACGCCAAAAGCCCGTCCTTGCCGAATTGCGGATCCAGCAGGGGGGCATCCTCCGCCATGCCGATGTTCTCGCACGCGGCGCGGGCCAGGTTGTTGAGGTGGTTCGAGATCTCCACCTTGTCCATCCGGCGGAGTTCGCCGTCTCCGACCGTCAGACCCCACCGCCGGTTGGCGGCCTGCGCGAGCGCCTGGAAGTTCCACTCCCCCTGGTCCTCGCCGGGGAGGTTTTCCTCCATCAAGTCGCTCACATGGCTGCTGACGGCGCCCGCGGCCCTTCGTCGGACGATGTCCTCGGCGGTCTTGAGGTCGCATCGGGCGAAGTCGCGGGCCGAGAACTCGATATGCGCCTTCTGGCCTGCCGATTGGGCGAAGCACGAGGCGCCATAGTCAGGGGCCAGGAACCGGATCGACTGCTCGCGGACCACCAGCGAGAGCATCTGTTGGATGGTGTGGCGGGGGTTGTCGTCGTTGAGAAGCTTTTGGCGCATGCCGTAAATCTGCTTGCGCTGCGCGTTCATCACCTCGTCGTATTCGAGGAGTTCCTTGCGGCTGTAGAAGTGGTTCTGTTCCACGCGCTTCTGGGCCTTGGCGATCTGCCACGAGAGGAAGGTGCCCTCGATGGCGTCTCCCTCCTTCATGCCCATCCGGGTCATCACATTGGCGACCCACTCGCCGTTGTAAAGGCGCATCAGGTCGTCATCGAGCGCCAGGAAGAACTTGCTCGATCCGGGATCTCCCTGCCTGCCCGCGCGGCCGCGGAGCTGGTTGTCGATGCGGCGCGACTCATGCCGCTCGGTGCCCACGATATGCAGGCCGCCCAGTTCGGCCACCTTCCGGCCTTCCTCCTTCATCCGCTGGCTCGCCTCGATCTCGTCGACCAGGGCTTTCCACTCGTCTTCGGGAACATCCAGGCGGCTGGGGTAGTGGTCCTTCAGCTTGGCCCAGGCCATGGTCTCGGGATTGCCTCCCAACACGATGTCCGTGCCTCGGCCCGCCATGTTCGTGGAGATGGTCACGGCGTTCACGCGACCCGCCTGCGCCACGATCTCCGCCTCGCGCGCCGCGTGCTCGGGCAGGGCGTTGAGCAATTCGTGCGGCACCTTCCGCTTCTTGAGAAGCTTCGACAACTCCAGCGACTTCGCCACATCCGTGGTGCCGATCAGGATCGGACGACCCGTCTTGTGGACCTCGGCGACCTCCTCGACAACGGCACCCCACTTTTCCCGCCCGAAGCGGTACACGACATCGTTGTGTTCCTTCCGGATCATCGGCCGGTTGGTCGGGATCGCCACCACCTCAAGGCCGTAGATCTTCCAGAACTCCCCGGCCTCCGTCATGGCCGTGCCCGTCATGCCCGCGCGCTTGTGATACAGCTTGAAGAAGTTCTGCAGCGTGATGGTCGCGAGGGTCTGCGTCTCCTCCTTGATCCGCACGCCGTCGCGCATGTGCTTCGCCTCCACCGCCTGGTGCAAGCCGTCGGACCACTGGCGGCCCACCATCAGGCGCCCGGTGAACTCGTCGATGATGATGATCGACAGTTCTCCCGATTCCGGATGGTTCATCACCGCGTAATGCCGGTTCTGGCGGTACAGGTGGTGGGCTTTCAGGGCATTGTCGATCAGGTGGGGCCACTCGGTGTTCCCCGCCGTGAAGAAACTCTCCACGCCCACCAGTTCCTCGGCCCGGCGCACGCCCTTCTCGGTGAGGAACACGGTGTGCTCCTTCTCGCGCACCTCGAACAAGATTCCCGTGGCCACGGGCGGGTCGCCCGGCCGGCGCTTCTTGCGCGGCAGGATCGGCAGGTTCGATCCCTCCACCCCGTCCGGCGTGAGGGCCGTGGGGTCCTCGTACTCTTCCTTGTTCCTTTCCGCCTCGGCGCGAAGGCTGCCAAGTTGGGACTGCCTTTCCCGCCTCTCCTCGTCGGTCAGGCGCGCGGCCACCATGTTCGCCTGCTCGTATCGCTTCAGGTCGGAAAAGGCCTGTCCGGAAATGATCAACGGGGTGCGCGCCTCGTCGATCAGGATGTTGTCCACCTCGTCGATGATGGCGAAATTCAGGCGGAACTCGCCGGTTGCCTCGTCCAGCAGCATGCGCATGCACTGCTGTTGGTACGGGGAATACCGTTCGTCCCCCCTCCGGGCGCGCTTCATGTTGTCGCGCAGGTAGTCGAACCCGAACTCGCTCGCCGTGCCGTAGGTGATGTCGCGGTCGTACGCCGCCTTGCGGGTGAGCGGGTCCATGTCCGACTGGATGAACGCCGCCTCCATGCCCAGGCCCCGGTAGATCGGCAGCATCCATTCGCAGTCGCGGCGGGAAAGGTAGTCGTTCACCGTGATGACATGAACGCCCAGGCCCAGAAGTCCGTTGAGGTAGGCCGGCAGCGTGGCCACCAGCGTCTTGCCCTCACCTGTCACCATTTCTGAGATGTTGCCCTTGTGCAGCACCACGCCGCCGACCATCTGGACATCGTAATGTCGCATTCCCTTGTAGCGACGGCCCGACTCGCGCACCGCCGCGAACGCTTCCGGCAAGATATCGTCGAGGGTCTTGCCCTCGGCCATCTTGGCGCGCAGCCTAATGGTGGTTTCCCGTAATTCCTCATCCGACTGGGCGCGGTAAAAATCTTCCAGTTTGTTGATCTTGTCGAGGATCGATCCGTTCACCACCTGATGAACCGCGCCCGGCTTGTTGGGCCGCGAGTAGCCGATCTTCCGGACAAACCTCTCGTTGCTCGATCCGAAGACGGTCAGCAAAAGGCGGTTGAAACCATCGGTGACGCCGGCGCTCAGGGCGTTCCACCGGTCCATCCACGAGGAGCCGATCTGGTTGGTCGTCGCGCTCATCCCACCGCCGCCTTTCGTCTCGCCGGAAAGCCCGGCTGGAACGGGAAATGGAACCCCAGAACAACCCTTAGGGTCAAGCCAGTCCGCAAACCCGTTTCCATCGTTGTCATCATACAGATGTCGCCGGGGATCGCCGGATGGCCTGGGGTGGTTCCCAAGCGGGTCTGAAAGCTCGGGATATCAGGAAAGCTGCCGATACAATCCGATTTCTCGACGCATTTTCACCTGTCTTCCTTGTTTTCCTGTTGCCCGCCGCTTGCTTTTGCCGGTTTTTTTGTTGCAATAACCCTGATCCTGTCTTCACAGGAATTTCATCCTTATGGATATCAATGGATTTCAGGCCATGAAGAAGCGCAGTCTCGCCCTCCTTGTCTGGGGAGCCCTTGCCCTGCCAGCCGTGCTTGGCCAACAGCCCGGAAGACCCGGCCGTCCCCCGGGCGCTCCACCCGCCGGATCCGCACCTGCGGCCTCAGCCCCGACCAAGCCGGGCGACCCCAAGAAATATGACGATGTGGTGACCAAGGACTTCACCACCCAACCCGGCGTGTTCGCCGTGCACCGCCATGAGGAAAAGGTCCTTTTCGAGATCGCCCAGGACAAGCTCGGCAAGTTGTTCATGTGGCGGGCCGAGGTGGCCAAGGGGCCGGGTGGCAGCAGTTGGGGCGGCGCCTCGCTCGGCGAGGAGGTCGTGAGGTTCGAGCGCCGAGGCAACAAGATTTACCTGTGGAAGAGCCAGTTCGGCAAGCGCGCCGACGGCAAGGCCATCCAAAGCGCCATCGAGGCCAGCAACACCGACTCCATTCTGGCCACCTTCAATGTCGAGGCCGAGGGCAAGGACCGCTCCGCCGTCATTTCCGTGGGTGATGTGTTCATCAACGGCTTGGCCGACCTTCCTCTTGGTGCCGCCGCCGGTGCCCCTGGCGCCTCGGCCGACTCCGGCCGTTCGTTCCTTTCCGATGTGAAGGCGTTCCCCACCAACATCAATGTGAACGCCACCATCACCTTCCGCGTGGGCGCCCCCGGGCAACCCGGTTCGCGCAGCGTCACCTCGGTGGTGCACCATACCCTTGTCCAACTGCCCGACACCCCCATGATGGGCCGCTATTTTGATCCCCGCGTCGGTTTCTTCACCGAATCGTTCGTGGACTTCGCCCATCCGCTCGGCTGGTCGCAGACCAAGCAGTTCATCGCCCGCTACCGCCTTGAGAAAAAGGATCCAGCCGCCGCCGTCAGCGAGGTGGTCAAGCCCATCACCTACTACCTTTCCAAGGAGATCCCCGAGAAGTGGCGCCCCTTCCTCAAGAAGGGTGTCGAGGACTGGGCGCCCGCCTTCGAGAAGGCCGGGTTCAAGAACGCCATCGTCTGCAAGGACGCCCCCACCCGCGCGGAAGATCCGAACTTCGACCCCGAGGATGCCCGCTACTCGGTCATCCGCTGGGTGGCTGAACCCGTCGCCAACGCCATGGGGCCCCATGTGCACGATCCCCGCAGCGGCGAGATCATCTCCGCCCACATCATCTTCTGGCACGATGTCGTGAAGCTGGCGCAGATGTGGTACTTCGTGCAGTGCTCGGCGCAGGATGCTCGCGCCCGCAAGCTGCCCCTGCCCGACGAGGTCACCGGCGAACTTCTCCGCTACATCTGCGCGCACGAGGTCGGCCACACCATCGGCCTCAGGCACAACCACCGCGCCAGCCAGGCCTACTCCATCGCCCAGTTGCGCGATCCCAAGTTCACCGATGTGCATGGCAGCGTGGGCTCCATCATGTCCTACGGCCGTTACAACTATGTCTGCCAGCCCGAGGACAAGATCCCCGTCAAGGACCT
>CAWUNZ010000148.1:0-8322 GCA_963923445.1 uncultured bacterium | reverse complement strand
CCCTACTTGCCGCGCACATCCAGGCAGGCCACCACCCCGTTCTGGCTGCGGCAGTAGATGCGACCATTGGCCAGGACGGGGGCGATGCGGTCGCTGTAGCGGTGGGTGGTTTCCTCGGGCGTGAAGATTTTGCCACTGCGGGCAATTTCGGAGTATTGGTCGGTCGATGCCTTTGCCAGGACCAACGCCTCTCCGGTGAAGGTCAGGAACTTGCCGTCCACAAGGGTGAATGATCCGCCCGCGTCGCGCTGCTCCCACTTCTTCCGGCCCGTGGCGATGTCGAAGCAGTAAAGCGGGCCGATGCGGCTGGCGTTGTCGTTGTGCTGGATGCCGAAGCAGTGCCCCTTCCAGATGATGTAGCTGCAACTGTAGTTGTCGAGCAACTTGTCCCTCCAAACTTCCGACACCTTGTCACCATTCACCTCCAGGCACACTCCCAAGCCGTTGGAGTTGTCGGGATGAACGCAGCAAAGGACCCGGTTGCCCAGCACGGCCGGTTCCTGCCCGGTGATTCCATGCCTGCCCTTGCTGGTCAGGAGGTCGTCATCGCTGAAGGAATGCTTCCAAAGGACCTTGCCCGTGGCTGGGTCCAATCCGAAGCAGGCGTTGCCCGTGTGGTACGCCAGGCATGGCTTGCCGTTGATGACGCACGCCGTGGGGCAGGCGTAGTATCCGCCGCCCAGGTGGAACGACTCGTGGTACATGCGCCAGACTTCCGCGCCGGTCGACTTGTTGAAGGCCAGCAAAAGGGCGTTGGATTCGGGCTTCACCTTCGAGTCCTTGGGCATCATGTCCTTGAGGATTCGAGCGGGAACAAGCACCATGTCTCCGACAACCAGTGGCGAGGCGGCGTAACCGTAGGTGACATTCTGGGCGCCCAGGTCCTGCACCATGAGCTTCTGCCAGATCACCTTGCCCGTCTCGCATTCCAGGCAGTACAGGCCGCCATGCTGCCCGTAGACATAGACAACCTTGCCATCCACCGTCGGGGTGGACCTTGAACCCGGATACCTGGGATCCTGAAAGCCCGAATAGGAGAATCGCCAGAGGACTTTCCCCGTCGCCTCGTCGAGGCAGGTCACCGTTTCCTCGACGGCGTTGTTGTTTCCTTGCGCCGCGGGAAGCATGCCGATGGTGAAGATCCGCCCCTTGGCCACCGCCACGCTGGAATAACCCCGGCCGACAGGCTGCTTCCACAGGACCTTGGGTCCGCCTTCGGGCCAGTTGGAAAGCCACCCGGTCTCGCTCGATATGCCATCCCGGTTCGGGCCTCGAAACTGGGGCCAGTCCTCGGCGCCGAGGGGTGCCACAGCCAGGCATGTGGTCAACGCGACGGCCAGCATTCGGGTGATCATGATGCGCAATCCTGACAAGGAAGTATGTGTCGGCGGTATCCGCCGTCTTGTTATCCCAAGCTGGTAAGCCGGGCGCGCGGACTTGCCCGGACCGGTTTCATCCGAACAGGTCCAGCAGCGGGTCGCCGGTGCTGACCGGGCGGGTGAAGCCGTCGCGGCCGAGGCGTGTTTCACCGGCGATGCCCAGGGAGTGGAAGATGGTCGCGCCCAAGTCCTGCACGCGGACAGGCCGGTCCTTCACATAGGCGCCAATCTTGTCGGTTTCGCCAATGACGGCGCCGCCGCGGGTGCCGCCACCGGCCACGATCGCGGTCCAGCAGTTGGGCCAGTGCTGCCGGCCCGGCATGCGGTCGGGCTGGTTGATCCGCGGGGTGCGTCCGAATTCGCCCATGCAGACAATCAGGGTTCTTTCCAAGGTGCCACGGTCGCGCAAGTCCTCGATCAGCGCGGCAAGCCCCTGGTCGAGGCAGGGCAGGCACCAGCCCATTCCATACGAGCCGTTCCCGAAGGCGTCGCCCATGCCCATCTCGCTGCCGTGCATGTCCCAACTCGAGGCGGGTGGTCCGCCTCCTTTCTGGCCGGGGGCGCTGCCTGTCCAACCATTCACCGTGACAAAGTTGACCCCCGCCTCCACCAGCCTGCGGGCCAGAAGCAGGTTCTGTCCCAGGGCGTGCCTGCCGTAGCGGTCGCGTACCCTGTCAGGCTCCCGCGACACATCGAATACCACCCTTCCCTGTCCGCCGGCCAGAGAGTGGGCCCGTTGTCGCAGGTTGTCCCAGTCACGCAGGGCGCCGGACTGGTCTTCCCTGCGCGGGGCGAGGCTTCCCAGAAGCCGGGCCCTGTCTTCCAGCCGTTCCTGCGGCAGGGCCGGTTGCAGTTCCTCGGGCGGGCTGAATGAGGGCATGGCGGGGTGGTTGTTGGCATTGCCGACAAAAAGGGGTTGGTATTGGGCGCCCAGGTGGCCGCCGGAGCCGATGTTGGGGGCGCAGAAAACGGGATCCCCCACGCAGCGGATCAGCCAGACATAATTGGCCAGGTTCCGTTCGGTGGGCCTGAGCCTGGAAACGATCGAACCCAGGTACGGTGAATCCGGTGGCGCCGCCGACTGTCCACTCAGGAGGTGGTGCATGGCGTCGAAATGGTTGCTGATGTTGCCCACATGGGTCATGGAGCGAATCAGGGTGAGGTGCTGGGCCAGGGAGGGCAGACGGGAATGCAACTCGGAAATGCGCATGCCCGGAACCGAGGTGGCGATGGGCTTGTAGGGCCCCCTGATTTCAGCGGGGGCGCCCGGCTTGAGGTCCCATGTGTCGATATGGCTCGGTCCGCCGCACAAGAGGATAAAGATGCACGATCTTTCGGCGGCCTCGCCCCGCAGGCCCCGGCCCGCGTCCATGCTGGCGGCAACCATGCCGGGATTGGCCATGGCGAGCGCGCCAATGCCACCTGCTTGCAGGATTTGCCGTCTTGATAACCTGCTGGCGCCGTTGTGACTCATGGCCATGCTCCGGGGGATTCGATCGGAAGGAAATCGATGCTAACCCATTTTCACGCGGATTGGGTGACTTTGGCGGGCATCTTCTCAATATTGGGAGTTTCCGCGCCGAGCGGTGGTTCCCGAATAACCGTTGGCTTTTGGAAATGAAACGGCTGAATTCATGGTTGTTTGGAGCGAATGAACAAGCCCCGGGCCATTCAAACGCCGGGGTATTTTTCTTGGACTTGGTTTTAAACCCAAGGCCGGTCAACCTTTGGAGAAAACACAATGCGAATATTGGTCACTGGCGGGCGTGATTTCAACGGACGGGAAGCGCTCTTCGCGGTTTTGGACCGCCTTCACGGGGAAAGTCCGATCACCATGGTGATCCACGGGGGCGCCAGGGGCGCTGACGCCATCGCGGGCGAGTGGGCGCGGACCAACGCGGTTTCCGAGAATGTGTTCAAGCCGGACTGGAGCAAAGGGAAATTCGCCGGCCTTCAACGCAACGGCGACATGCTGGCCGAACAGCCAGACCTGGTGGTGGCGGCGCCGGGAGGCAAGGGAACGGCGGACATGGTGTCCAAGGCCCGCAAGAAAGGCTTCAAAATCGTTCCTGTTGCGGGCTGAGGCGCCACAATCAACCGCCCGCCGCGCGGGCCTCCAGTTCCTGCCAGCGGGCGTAGAGGCGTTCCACCTCGCGCTGCGACTCCTCCAACAACCGGCACGCCTCGGAAAGGGCCGCATGGCCCGCCGAGGATGCCTGCTGGACCGCCTCCTGCCTTTGGGCTGAAAGTTCCTCGGCCGCGAGCACAGCCGTTTCCATGCCGTCGTATTCTTGCTGCTCCTTGTAAGAAAGCTTTTTGGGCTTCGCCTTGGGCGCGGTGTTTGGCCTCTGGGCGGGCGCGGCGGCGCGGGTGGCCGCGGCTTCCGCCTCCTTGCGCGCCTTTTCCAACGCCGCGAGCCACTGGGAGACGCTGGCGTAACCGCTCGCGCCGCCCATGCCGTCGAGGCCGATCACCTCGGTGCAGACCCGGTCCATCAGCTCGCGGTCGTGGCTCACCAGGACCAGGGCGCCCGGGAAATCCATGAGCGCCTCTTCCAATACCTCAAGTGCGGGAATATCGAGATCGTTGGTCGGCTCGTCCAAAAGAAGCAAGTCGGCCGGCTGGAGCATCATTTGCGCCAGCCTGACCCGCGCCTGTTCCCCGCCCGAGAGCGATCCCACCGGCACATCAATCTGTTCCGCTTGAAACAGGAACTGCTTGGCCCAGGCGGTCACATGCACGGGCCTGCCGCGAAAATGGACCTCGTCGCCGGCGGGGCACAGGGCCCGCCTGAGTGTCTGGTTCGGGTCGAGAGCCGAGCGACCCTGCTCGAACATCACCCGCCTCAGGCCATCGGCGGCGGTGACAGTGCCCGCGTCGGGCGCATGCTCGCCGGCAATGGTGCGCAGCATCACGCTCTTGCCGCTGCCGTTGGGACCCAACAGCCCTAGCCGGGTGCCCGGCATCAGCATGATGTCGAGTCCTGAAAAGAGTTTCTTGCCGCCCATCGCCTTGGACAAACCCTCAGCCACCAGCAGTTTGCGCGATTGCCTGCCCGTGGAGACGAAGTCGATCCCCGCGGTGGCGGCGGCCGCGGTTCGGGCTTGCAGGTCGGCCAGTTCGCCCCGGCGCTCGAGGGCGTCGTCGATGCGCGAGGCGGCCTTCCTGGTGCGCGCCGCCGCCTTGCGGCCCAGCCATTCCGTTTCCCGGCGCACCTGGTTGGCGACGGCGTCGCGAAGGCGGGCCTGCCCTTCCAGAAACTCATCGCGGCGGTCCATGAACTGGTCGTAGCTTCCCTTGGCCCGGAAGTAACCGGCGGGGTAGACCCGGCTGATCTCGAGGATGTCATCGGCCACGGCGCGGAGAAAGGCCCGGTCGTGCGTGGCCACCACATAGCCGAACGGCGCGGCGCGCAGGAGGCGCTCCAGCCAGACAATGCCGGGCAGGTCGAGGTGGTTGGTCGGCTCGTCCATGAGCAGCAAATCGGGCTTCAGCGCCAAGGCGCGGGCGATGCTGAGCCGCTTGCGCCAACCGCCGGAAAGTTCCCGGGCCGGTTTGTCATCGTCCTCAAAGCCCACCTGGGTGAGAACAATGCTGGCTGTGGTTTCCTTCTCGTGTTCTTCCGCGGCATCGGCCGCCAACGCCTCCAGCACCGCCTGCCGGATGGTTTGCCCCTCCGCGAAGACATCGTCCTGGGCGACAAAAGCCAGGCGCACCGACCGGCGGACGGCGCGGGTGCCGGCATCGGCGGGCAGGTTGCCGGCGAGGATCTTGAGGAGTGTCGACTTGCCGGCGCCGTTGGGGCCGATGAGGCCGATCCGTTCCCCCTCGCGGATATCGAACGACAAATCGCTGAACAGCGGGCGGATGCCGAACGCCTTGGTCAAACCCTGCGCGCTGAGTAGAACGCTCATGCCTTTCCCCGAACCCGACTGCCGCCCTAGGCGGTCCCCTTGGACTATAGCTGGTTCGGGTGGGACGGGTCCGGTGGAATCATGCCTGGTTGAATGGAACCCTTGGATCAGGTCATGGGTGAGGAAATCAGGAAATGATTTCCCTCACCACGCGGCCATGGACATCGGTGAGGCGGAAATCGCGGCCGGCGAGTCGGTAGGTAAGCCTCTCGTGGTCGAAGCCCAGCAAGTGGAGCATGGTCGCGTGGAGGTCGTGAACTGATACGGGGTTCTCCACGGCGCGGAATCCGAGTTCATCGGTGGCGCCGAAAGCCATCCCGCCCTTCACGCCGCCGCCGGCCATCCAGACCGAAAACCCGTAGTGGTTGTGGTCGCGGCCGGAAAGGCCCGGAAGTTCGGCCACCGGGGTGCGCCCGAATTCCCCGCCCCAAAGAACCAAGGTTTCGTCGAGCATGCCCCTGTTGTTCAGGTCGTCGAGGAAGGCCGCGATGGCCTGATCCCACCCCTGGGCCAATGCCCGATGCTGCTTCTCCAAGCCGTCGTGATTGTCCCAAGGCTGGCCACCCCCGCTCCAAACCTGCACCACGCGCACCCCGCGTTCGAGCAGGCGGCGCGTCAGCAGCAGTTGCCTGCCGTGGGTGGTGTCGCCGTAGGCTTGCCGGGTGCGGGCGTCCTCGCGCGCCAGGTCGAGCGTGTCCAGTCCCTCGGCCTGCATGCGGTAAGCCAATTCGAACGATTGCAAACGCGCCTCAAGCGCCGCGGCGTCCGGCCGGTTGGCCATGTGCCGGCGGTTGAGTTCGGCCAACAGGTCGTATTGGCCCCGGAGCGATGCCGCGGGCTTGCCGGGTTGCCGAAGGTTTTCCAAGAGTTGGGCCGGATCGGTCCTGGAGGTGTCGAGATGCACGCCTTGAAAAGCTCCGGGCAAAAAGGCGCTGCGCCAATTCTGGACTCCCACGATCGGTAATCCGCCCGGACAGAGCACCACGAACGCGGGCAGGTTCGCTCCCTCGGTTCCCAGGCCGTAGAGCAGCCATGATCCGACACTGGGTCGCGGCAGCCGCCCGTCCCCCGTGTTCATGAGCATCAACGACGGCTCATGGTTGGGAACCTCCGCGTGGAGCGACCTGACGACACAAAGACGGTCGGCATGCCGGCTGGCGGTCTTGTCGAACAGCTCGCTGACCTCCAGACCCGATTGGCCATACTTTCGAAACTTGAATGGCGAGCGCATGATGCCCGCGGTTTTCCGTTCGGTGCGAAGGGAGGAGTCGGGCACCGGCTTGCCATGCAACGCCTCGAGCCTGGGCTTGGGGTCGAAGGTGTCCACCTGGCTGGGTCCGCCATTCATGAACAGGTGCACCAGGCGCTTGGCCTTGGCCGGATGCCGGGGAGAACGCGGAGACAGGGAATCGTTGGTCGCCGCGAGTGCTGTGGTTCCCAGGCCGAATGGCAGGGCCGACAGCCATTCTCGGCGGCAGAACGATGGCAGGCCGATGGAAGGAAGGCCCATGGCGGATCCTCAATCAACAAAGGAGAAGGCGTTGCCCGCCAGCAGGGCTTGGGCGGCCTGCCGAGGGGCCTCGGGTCCGGCTGTTCTCAGGAAGGACGCCATCAGTTCCGTTTCATCGCGAGAGGGTTGGCGCTGAAGCGCCAACCGGTGAAGTTTCGACACCCATTCATCCGGTTGGGCGGGGTTGCCCGCCCGCTTCGCCAAGGCATCGGCGCAGGCGATCCCGAAGGGACTATTCATCATCCACAGGGCCTGAAGCGGCGTGGTGGTGCTATCTCGCCTGACGGAAGAGGAATCCGGGCTGGGAAAATCGAACTGCCGGAACACGCCGGGAACCTGAAGCCTGTCGATATGCAAATAAAGGGCGCGACGGGTTGTGTTGAGGTCACGGGTGGAGGGACCTCCCGGCGCCGGGTCCAATCGGCCTGAGACCGCCAGCATGGAGTCGCGCAGGGCCTCGAAATCGAGCCTGCGGGCGTCCCGCCAGGCCCAAAACCGATTATCCGGATCCTTGCCACGGGTTTCTGCGGGGGCATCGGCCGAGCGTTGCCAGGCATCGCTGGAAATCATGGAGCGGATCAATCGGCGGGTGGACCAGCCATCACGCGCCAGTTGGATCGCCAGGTGGTCAAGCAGTTCCGGGTGGCTGGGTGGATCGCCACGGGAACCGAAATCGCCGGGTGTGCGCGAAAGGCCCTCACCGAAGCATATTTGCCACACACGGTTGACCCAGACACGGGCCAGCAGCGGATGTTCCGGCCCGGTGATGGCGCGCGCCAGTTCCAACCGCCCGGAACCGGACGGAACTTCCGCCTGCTTGCCAAGCGACGCGGGCACCATCCGGGGCACGGGTTCACCGGGGCGGACGGGATTACCCCTCAGGAACACTCGGCCCTGCACCGGTTCGGTGGCATCCACAAGGGCATGGGCCCGGGGCGGGGCGCCATGGCCGTCTACCCGCCATTGTTCCACGGCGGTGCGCAGCTTTTGCAGGACAGCCTGCCCGGCGCGATCGGGGAACAATTCCAGATCCGAGAAAGCAGATGTCGGGGTGTTCCATGGCGAGGCGGGATTGCTCCATGAGCGGGAAATGGCAGCATCGCGGGCGCGGTTGGGCGCCGCGAAGGCGGATGCGTATGCCGCCGCTGCTTCCGTAATGGTTGTCGGTTTGCGCGACCGCAGCGCCTCAACGATTGTTTCCGGAACGCCTCCGGATTCCGAAGAATGGACGAGCATCTTGATATCTGAGGCAAAATGGTCCGGTGCCAAGGCCTCAATTCGCAACCACAGGATCCAAGCGGGGTCGTTTCGCCGTGCGGGTGAGTCGAGCCACGCCCGCCAGCGCTTGAGAAGCGTCGGATTGGGATCATCCGGATCCGCCAGCAGCATGAATTCATCCTGCGGCGGCTTTCCGCGCAACCTGGAGACGGCCTGCAGATGCTCCGCGAACCTGCCCCTGGCGGCATCAAGAACCTTGGCGTGCCGCTCGGCGGCGAACTCGGCGAGTTCCCTTTCACGG
>CAWUNZ010000147.1:0-8396 GCA_963923445.1 uncultured bacterium | reverse complement strand
ACGCAACAGGGGGGCATGGATCCGATACCGGCCCTTGCCCTCCACGGCATCCTTGGTCGCCAGATTGGCCATCGCCTCGAATGAAGCGAGGTATTCGGGCCGGCAGTCTGGATAGCCCGAATAGTCGAGGGCATTCATGCCGGCGAAGATGTTGAACGAGCCGATCGTTTCCGCATAGGCCAGCGCCAGCGACAGGAAAATGGTGTTGCGAGCCGGAACATAGGTCGCGGGAATGTCGTTGGCCATGGAATCCAGCCCGCGGCCATGGGGCACGGGGATGTCGGCCGTGAGCGCGGAACCGCCGAAAAGCCGGAGATTCAGGGTGATGGTCTTATGGCCGGCGGTGCCGAGGGCCCGGGCCACCCGGGTCGCCGCCGCCATCTCGACTTCATGCCTTTGGCCGTAGGAAACCGTCAGGGCGTGGCAGGAATACCCCTGCCAACGGGCCACGGCCAACGCGGTGGCGGAATCGAGTCCTCCGCTCAGCAGCACCACGGCGGTTCGTTCCGGCAAGGCCATCTGTCCCTTCTCCGACGCATCTCCCTGTCCTAGTCTCAGGTTAGCAGGCGGGCCCGGTCGAGGCCCAGACTGCCCCGGAGACTCCCATGCGCGCCTTCAGCACCCCCGAGATCGATCCCACGCCATTGTTCGACATGGTCCGGGGCAACTACATGACCGAACTATTGGCCTGCGCCCTGGAACTGGGCCTGTTCGACGCCTTGGCCGAGGGTCCCGTTCCAGAGCAGGTGCTGCAGGTGAAATTGGGGCTGGCTTCCCGGCCATGGGCCGTGCTGGCCACAGCCATTCGGGCGCTGAGGCTGATGGAGGGCCTGCCCGGCCAACCGCAGGCCATCACGCCCATGGGCCGGTTCCTGCTGCCCGGGGGCGAGCATGAGATCCGCGGCTATGTCGGGCTGACTTCGGGTTTGCCGGGCGTGCGGGCCATGATGGACCTCCTGCGGGCCGACAAGCCGGTGAGCAACAGGCCCGATGAAGGCAAGGCGTTCATCTTTCGCGAGGGGATGGACTCGGCGATGGAATCGGGAGACAGCGCCCGGCGGTTGACCATGGCCTTGGCCGGCCGGGCGTTCATCTGCGCGCCGGTGCTGGCGGATGTGTTGCCCCTTGACGGCGTCGGCCACCTGGTGGACCTGGGGGGAGGCACCGGGGTATACGGCATGGCCTTGGCCCAGAAGAACCCGGGGCTGCGCGTCTCCAATTTCGACCGGCCGGAGGTGCTGAAGGTGGCCTCCGGAATCCTCGCCGAGCGCGGACCCGCCGACCGGGTGGCCATGGTGGAAGGCGACCTGTTCGGGGAATACCCGCATTGCGACGCGGTGCTGCTGTCGAATGTGCTGCACGACTGGAACGAGGAGACCTGCCTCGACATCCTGCGCCGGTGCCACAAGGCGCTTCGTCCGGGTGGCAGGCTGTTCATCCACGATGTGTACCTGAACGACGCGCTGGACGGACCCTTGGAGGTGGCGCTTTATTCCGCGGCGCTGTTCTCGCTGACGGAAGGGCGGGCCTACAGCGCCGCGGAGTACCGCGCCATGCTGGGCGCCACCGGGTTTTCCCCCGCGCGGACGATCGCTCCCACGCGGGTGCATTGCGGCGCGCTCGCGGCGATCCGCGCCGGTTGAGGGTCAGGCGACAATTTCGGAAATGACGCGGCCGTGGACATCGGTGAGCCTGCGCTTGATGCCGTTGTGGTAGAACGCCAATTGCTCGTGGTCGATACCCAGCAGGTGAAGCGCCGTGGCGTGCAGGTCGTAGCTGTACGCGGGGTTTTCCTCGGCCTGAAAACCGAACGGGTCGCTGGTGCCGTGGGAAACGCCGCCCTTGATTCCGCCGCCGGCCATCCACGCGGTGAACGCGCCGGGGTTGTGGTCGCGACCCTTGTTGCCACCCTGAAGGAAAGGCTGGCGGCCGAACTCGGTGGCGCAGATGACCAGCGTCGAGTCGAGCAGGCCGCGTGACTTCAAATCCGCCAGCAGGGCCGAGGCGCCCCGGTCGAGCACCCTTCCCCAGTAACCATGATCGCGGACGATATCCTCGTGGGAGTCCCAGTTGGGGCGGATCTTCAAGGCGGAAGTGTTTTCCGCTCCGCAAAAGATCTGAACAAACCGCACGCCCCGTTCCACCAGCCTCCGGGCCAGCAGGCATTGCCTGCCGAACGGCCCGATGTCGTCGTCGCCAAGGGCGTAGAGCGACCGAGTCGCCGCGGTTTCGCCATCAATCGCGACGGCCTCGGGCGCGCTCAATTGCAACCGGGCGGCAAGTTCGTAACTGGCCATGCGTGCCGCCAGCCGTGTGTCGGCGGCACGGGCCGAGGCGTGCCGGGCATTGAGTTGCTTGAGGAAATCGCGGCCTGGCCCCTCGTCGCCTTGCTTTTCTGTTGGAAACAGGTCGGCGATGGGGGGCTTGTTCGCCGCTGATTCCACCACGGTTCCCTGGTGCACCGCGGGCAGGAACCCGGCGCTCCAGTTGACGACGCCTCCGGGGGGCAGGCCGCGCACATCGGGCAACACCACGAACGCCGGCAGGTTCTCGGTCTCGCAACCCAAACCGTAGGTGACCCAGGAACCCATGGAGGGAAAGCCCGCCATGACGAAGCCGGAGTTCATCATGAACATCGCCGGTCCGTGCAGCGCCGACTTGTTGCGCATGGAATGGATGAAGGCGATGTCGTCCACATGGCGGGCGAGGTTGGGGAACAGGTCGCTGATCGCCTTGCCGCAACGGCCATGCCTGCGGAAGGGCCAGAAGCTTTTGGCGTAGGCGCCACCCCTGCCGGCGAAGGTCTGCTTGCCCAACTCGGCGTCGAAGGGCTTGCCGTTGGACCTTTCCAGCTCCGGCTTATAGTCGAAGGTGTCGACATGGCTCATGCCGCCGGGGCAGAAGATCTCGATGACGGCCGTGGCCTTGGGGGCGTGGTGGGGCGGACGCGGCGCGAACGGGTTGCTCGCCACACCGGCGGCCGAGGCAAGTCCGTCGCGGGCCAGGAGCATGCCCAAGGCCGTGGCGCCCAGGCTGCAACCGCCCCGGCCCAAGGCCAACCGCCGGTTCATCAGGTCAATCGACATGGCAGAACTCGCTGGCATTGAACAGCATGCGGCACAACTCGGGCATACCCTTGCCTCGGATCAGGCTCAGCCCGGCCGCAAGTTCCTCGGGCGCGGGTTCCCGGGCAACGGCCACGGCGAAAGCGCGACGGACTTGGGCGGTGGGCGATTCCCCGGCCTCGCGGGTCAGCCTTTCCGCGAATCGGCGGGCCTGTCGGAGCATGAACGGGTTGTTGAGCAGGGCCAGCGACTGGAGCGCCGTGGTGGTTTCGGTGCGCGCGGGGGTCAGGTTGGCCGGGTTGGGGCAGTCCAGGGTGGTGAGGAACGGTTGCGGCGTGGTGCGCACCACGAACCGGTAGATGCTCCGCCTGCGGAGGCCCGGGCTGTCATCGTCCACATGCCGGTAAATGGGTGCGTAGGCCTCCACATAAACGAAGTCACGGTAGCCGGGCCCGAAGGGGGTGAGGTCGAGTTGCCCGCTGGTGGCGAGCACGGTGTCGCGCAGGGTTTCGGCGTCCAGCCGGCGCGGATTCTGGCGCCACAGCAAACGGTTGCTGGCATCCATGGCTGCCGCGGCTGCGTTTTCCACCAAGGAGGTGCGCTGGTAAGCCTCGCTGGAGCAGATGATCCGGTGGATGGCCTTGAGGGACCAGCGTTGCCGGAGCAGTTCCCCCGCCAGCCAATCGAGGAGTTCCGGATGGGTCGGCTTGCCGCCGCCGGCGCCGAAGTCGCTGGGAGTTTCGACTATTCCCGCTCCGAAGTGGTGGTGCCATAACCGGTTGACGATCACACGACGCGTGAGGGGATTGTCGGGGTGGACGATCCACCTGGCCAACGCGGCCCGTCTTTCGCCATCGCCCATGTCCGAATGGGCCGTCACGGGACCGGTTCCCTTGAGGCAGCTAATGGCGCCGGGCCCGACTTCCTCGCCGGGAGTCTCGGGATTGCCCCGCCGCAGCACGCGCACGATATCGGGTTTTTCACCCCGGATACCGTAAACCATCGGGTTTTCCGGTATGGCCGCGATCCGCCGCTCGATTTCCCCAAGGGATTTCAAGGTTTTTTCGCGAAGGGCGGTGTTCTCCGCGGTGGGGGTTGGGACCTTGGCGGGAACCAGGCGCGCGTCACCTAAAAAGACCTGATCGTGGCCGATGTTTCCATCCGCGCCCTCGGTGGCCATCAGGGTGAGGAATCGGCGGTTGGCAGGCAGTTCGACGCGGATCGGCACCGCCGGGCTTGCGGGGTTGATTCCCAGGTGTTGGGCCACGGGGTTGCCGTCGAGGAATACCCTGAAGTCCGCCTTGGTGGAGTTGTCGCCCGGCCTGCCTCCGTAACCCAAGACCGCGTTGAAAACCAGTTCGGTGCTTTTGAGGGTTTCGCGGGCATGGGCCAGGTCGAAGGTGATCGCGGCGTTGGCGTGCAGGCCCAAAATGTCGTGGTCAGCGGTGGCGAAGTCCGTGCCGCCGATGACGGTTGATTTCTGTTGGTTCACGGGCCCATGGCGGATGGCATCCCAGGCGCCTGAGGAGGTTTTGGGAATGCCTCGGGCCACGATGCCGGTGGAGGAGACCTTAACATCCCCGCCGCCGGGAATAACCACGCCGTCGATCAGGCCGCCCACCTTGGAGAAGTGGTTGGGTGTGACCCCGTCGATGAACCCGCGCTTGGATGCCACGGGTTTGCCGGTTGCCGGGCTGAGGCCTGCCCCCTTGGTTCCCGTGCCCAGGCCATTACCCCCGCCCACCGCATCAGCCAGGTTGAGGCCCTTTCCTCCAAGGCGAGCGAGTGTCGCTCGCAATTCCGCGGCCTCCGCCGAAAGGGCGGTTTTTTCCGCCGTCCGTTGACGATCACCCTTGGCGTCGATGGCGCGGTCTCCCCGGCGCGCGCCGCTGAACACGGCCCAAAGGGCGTGGTATTCCCGCTGGGAAATCGGATCCAGCTTGTGGTCGTGGCAACGGGCGCAATTGATGGTGACGCCGCATGTCGCGGCCATCACCTGCGTGATCATGTCGTCGAGGTCATCCGCGCGGGCCAGGCGCTTGAGAACGAGGCTGGGAGTTTCCGCCTGCCCGACAAAATCCCATGGGCCCGCGGCCAGGAACCCCGTGGCGGTGACAGCTTCCGGGTCTTCCGGCCGGAGATGGTCACCCGCGATCTGGTCCATCAGGAATTGGTCATAGGGCATGTCGGAATTGAAGGCGCGTATGACCCAGTCGCGATAACGCCAGGCGTTTTCCCGCTTCTGGTCGCGTTCGAAACCATGGGTGTCGGCGTAATGGGCGATGTCGAGCCAATGGCGCGCCTGCCGTTCGCCGTACCGGGGCGAGGCCAGGTATTTGTCGATCAGCTTGGAGAACGCGCCGGGGTCGGGGTCATTCTCGAAGGCTTTCACCTCCTCGATGGAGGGTGGCAAGCCCAGCAGGTCGAAAGAAAGCCGGCGGATGAGGGTTCGGCGATCGGCCTTGGGCGCAAGATGCAGGCCACCGGCTTTCAATCGTGAATTGACGAAGTGATCGACCGCTTGGCCGGCAGGGGTGGGGATAGGCGCCACCGGTTGCCAGGCCCAATGGTCCAACCTTGGATCACGGGAAGTTTCGTTGACGCCACCGGCGGCACCCGAATCGATCCACGCTCGCAGCGCCGCGACCTCCGTCGCCGACAGGCGTGGCCCCTTGGGGGGCATCATCATACCGGGGTCTCCGCTGACGACCCGGCGAATCAACGGGCTTTCGGCAGCCTTGCCCGGAACAACCACCGGGCCGTCGGTGCCGCCGCGCATCGCCCCGGCGTGTGAATCAAGGCGCAGGCCTCCCTTGGCGGTGCTGGCTCCATGGCATTGCGCGCACCGGGCCATGAAAACCGGCTTGGCCTGGGATTGGAAATCGGCCCTGCCCGCTTGGGAAAGCCAAGACCAAACAACGATGAAAGTCAGGAATTGGCGCGTCATGGATGAAGCCCGATGGCAATCAGGAGATCTTGATCATACCTCTGATTTGAACGCATCACCACCAGCCATCTTCTTCATCCTTTCATTCCAACAAGTGGCGTTCAGAGTATCTTGACTTCATGGTCCTGGTGGGTTGAGGGAGCGTCCCATGTTGTTCCGAATGATCGTGCTGGCAGCCTTGGCGGCCCCGGCAGTGGTTCAGGCTCAGGTGGCGGCTGATGGCACCGACAAGCCGGTCAAGCTGGCGGTTCTTCTGGTGTTCGA
Organism: uncultured bacterium; assembly: GCA_963923445.1. Classification (GTDB taxonomy): domain Bacteria; phylum Planctomycetota; class Planctomycetia; order Gemmatales; family Gemmataceae; genus REEB421. Next base: position 2,120 of record CAWUNZ010000147.1, on the reverse strand, counting down.
CCAGTTCCGGGGAGATTACCCGGCGCGTTGGAAGGCCCAGTACGGCCCCGACGGGTTGAACCGCTTTCTGGAGCAAGGCGCCTGGTACGCCAACGCCCATTATCCATACGCGGTGACCGTCACCGGTGCCGGGCATGCCAGCCTGGTGGCGGGCGCGGCGCCGGCGATTCATGGAATCATCGGCAACGACTGGCGGGATCCGGCGAGTGGCGCTTCCGTGTATTGCGCCACCACCGAACGGTACCAAAGGGTGCCGCCCGCGCGGCCCATGGCGCCTCGGCCCGGAGCGGCAACAGCGCCGGCAATCCGCAGGGGTGCCGGTTCGCCCGAGCGACTGCTGGGCCCCACCGTGGGAGACGCGCTCCGGGCCAACCCGCAAAGCGCCTCCAAGATCGCCTCGTTTTCCCTCAAGGACCGAGGAGCCGTTCTACCCGGCGGGCTCAAGGGGAACATTGTCTACTGGTGGGATAGCGATTCCGGTGATTTTGTGACATCAACCTACTACCGCGACAAGGTGGCTGAATGGGTCGCCGATTTCAACGCTAAAAAACCGGCTGACAAGTGGTTTGGCACCACTTGGAACCGCCTGAGGGCGGACTTGGATTACGACAAGCTGGCGGGCCCCGACGATGTGACGGGCGAAGGGCCGGGAATCGCCAGAAAGCAGGGACGCGCCTTTCCGCATTCGTTCCCATCAGAAACCGGAAAGCCGGACAAGACCTACTACAGCGCCCTTTACACCTCGCCGTTTTCCAATGAGCTGCTCGCCGACTTCGCCCTCGAGGCTGTCCGTGTCGAGAAACTCGGGCAGCGGGATGTTCCCGACCTGTTGTGTGTGAGTTTCTCGGCCAACGATGTCGTGGGGCACATGTGGGGCCCGGATAGTCACGAAGTTCTTGACATCACCCTGCGCACGGATGCGCTCCTGGCGCGATTCTTCAAGGAACTGGACGCCATCGTCGGGAAGGGCAATTACGGCGTGGTCTTGTCAGCCGACCATGGTGTTTGCCCATTGCCGGAGGTTGCGCGGAGCAAGGGTGCCAAGGCTGCCAGACGGATCGACGGTGTGAAGCTTGGGCAGGGTTTGGTGGCCCATTTGAGGGAGGAATTCAAGCTGGGGGAGAAGGTTCAGCCACTCATGGGGAGCTTGGATGAGAACCTGTACCTGAACCCCAAGGCTTTCGGCGACACCGACATTGCCAAAGTGCGGGAAGCCGCGGCTGACTGGCTTCGCAAGCAGCAAGGCATCGGTTCATGCTTCACGCGCCAGCAGCTTGAATCGATTGCCCCCACCGACGACGCCTTGCTGCGCCAAGCGCGCCTGAGTTTCCACCCGAAAAACTCGGGCGACCTTCTGGTGCTGCCGGCTTACGGATGCCTGTTTGGAAGTTCCGCTTCGGCCACCGGCACATCCCATGGCACGCCCTACGATTACGACACGCATGTGCCATTATTGGTGTACGGGCCCGGCATCAAAACGGGCAAACGCGACAACCGTGTGTCGTGCCTGGCCAGCGCGGCGATTCTGGCCCAGTTCTTGAAGGTTATGCCGCCTCCGGCGGCCGAACCAGCGCCGGCGGATCTGCGGTGAGTGACTGATGGGCGATTCGCTCAACCAAAACGGCATGGATCAAAATTGATCCCATGGCACTCGGGCATCGCATGGAGACCAACATGGGTATGCCACAAACTTGGGGAATCTTTTTGCTTTCTATCGCTGTGTGGCGAGGATTGGCCAACGCGCAGGAGCCAAAAAAGGATATCGAGCAAATTCAGGGAACCTGGACGATGAATTCCATCGGATGGGGAGGCAAGGAACTGCCCAAGGATTTGATGGCGGGATATAAGCTTGTTTTCAACGGCGACCAATTGGCTTGGACCGGTGCGATAGGGATGACCAGCCGCATGGGAAAGATCACGCCCCTGGAAGGATCATTCCCCGGCGGTTTCAAGATTGATGCGGACAAAAAACCGAAGGAGATGGATATCAGTTTGGAACTCAAGGGTGGCAGGAGCACCCTGCTTCTTGGGATTTATGAGATCGAAGGAGACAAGTTGAAGGTGTGTTTTGCCGGCAGCAGGTCCGGCATACGGCCGGTCGATTTCAATCAAAAGGATAA
>CAWUNZ010000146.1:0-8397 GCA_963923445.1 uncultured bacterium | reverse complement strand
GACCCAAGGTTTTGTGGAAACCATCTTGGGCCGCCGTCGAGCCATCACCGGCCTGAAATCGTCCCGTTCTCACCGTTCCCGCACCCAGCCCGAACGCGAGGCGATCAATATGGCTGTTCAGGGATCGGCCGCCGACCTCATCAAACTAGCCATGCTTTCACTCGACCGGGAACTGAGTCGCTCAGGATTGGCTGCCCGCATGGTGCTGCAAATCCACGACGAATTGGTGGTGGAATGCCCCGAGTCGGAAACGGTCGCCACGGCGAAACTGGTGCGCTCGGCGATGCGCGGAGCGATGGATTCCCACGGGCCTCTCCTTGTCCCGTTGGATGTGGATGTTTCCTCGGGGCCGAACTGGCTGGATGTCGAGGCGGTTCCCGATGGGAAGTAAGGCATTGGTTTTAGGCATCACTGGCGGGATAGGCAGCGGAAAAAGCACCGTCGCCAAGTTGCTGGCCGGTGAAAAAGGCTTGTTGATCGACGCGGACAAACTGGGCCATGAGGCCCTTGCCCAGAAGGAAATCCTGCGGCGGGTGGCTGATGAGTTCGGCACTGGAATTTTGAATGCCGAGGGATCGGTGAATCGGCCGGCCTTGGGCACGATCGTTTTTCAATCGGCTGATCGAAGGGCTACCCTGGAAAAGATCGTTCACCCGTGGATCCGCGAACGGATCACCGGGGAACTGAAACGAGGGCGGACTTCAGGGCAGTACCCGGTTGTGGTTCTGGATGCTCCCCTGCTCATTGAAGGTGGTTGGAAAGAACATGTGGACACGATCATTCATGTCGACGCGCCATGGATTCAGCGCCTGGAACGCGTTCGGGAACGCGGGTGGGATGAAGAAACGCTGAAACTTCGTGAATCGGCCCAGCTCCCCTTGACCGAGAAGAGGGCATCCGCCGATTATATCGTTAACAATTCTGGCGGGTTCGAATCGCTTTGCGAGCAGGTACGAGCTATCGTTAAGGAACTGGGATTGAATCGTGAATGATCCGGCCGCCCGGTTGGATTCGTTCATGACGAAGGAAGCCCGGTTCCCACCCCCTGCGGACCGATCCGTCTCAAGCCTTGGCCGTTGACCAAAGCCATGGGATGGAGCCAGTCGCCCCTTTCGCGTTCTCCCCGCCCTGGAGAGGTTCATGTCGGATTCGGATGATGTCGAGAAGAAGCCCAAGGCCAAGGCCAGCCGAGCGAAGAAAAAAGTCGCGGCCACTGCCAAAGAGCCGGTGAGCGAATCTTTGCCAGGCGAGGCGGGAGAGGTTGCAGAATCCACACCGGTGGAAAGCAAGAGGGTTTCAGCGCCTTCAAAGCCCATGGCGGATGATCTCGACACGGATGAACTGACCTTCAGCCGCAAGCCCGCCCGAAAAGCTCCGGCCAAGCCTGCCAAGGCAACGAGGAGCGAACCCACTGACGCCGCCAAACCAACCGAACCCGTCGCCGCACCCGCGATTCAACCTGCCCCCGTGGCGGCAAGACCTGAACCCGTTCATGCTCCCGAACCACCAAAGGTAAGCTCGACCGGGGAAACCCGGTCCGACGCGTCTCCCGCCCCCGCCGATGAACCCCTCGGCGAATTCGCGGAAAAAGCTCCCGGCGACGAGGTTGTGAACACCCGTTACGAGGAGATCAAGCGCGGCACGACCTACATCAGCCAACTGCAGCAGATGACGGTCGCCCAGCTCATGGACATCGCGACGGAGGAAAACATCCCCGATGCCCATGAACTACGCAAACAGGATCTCATTTATCGAATCATCAAGGAGAGGGTCCGCCAGAACGGCCTGATGTTTGGCGACGGCACGCTGGAGGTGCTGCCCGACGGCTTCGGGTTCCTCAGGCTCGCCGACTCCAGCTACAACCCTTGCCCCGACGACATTTACATTTCACCTTCTCAAATCCGTCGATTCGGCCTGCGCCCCGGGGCCATGGTCGCCGGACAGGTGCGCCCCCCCAAGGAAAACGAGCGCTATTTCGCGCTGCTTCGGGTCGAGGCGATCAACCAGCAGGATCCCGACCTCCTGTCTCGCAAGATCATGTTCGAGGACCTGACCCCATGCCACCCGGAGCAAAGGTTAGTCCTTGAGACCGAACCGGACGAGATCGGTATGCGCCTGGTTGACTTGGTGACGCCCATCGGCAAGGGTCAGCGCGGCCTGATCGTCGCGCCGCCGCGCACGGGCAAGACCGTGCTGCTTCAGAAAATGGCCAAGTCCATCCTCCGCAACCACCCCGAATGCTATGTCATGGTGCTGCTCATCGACGAGCGTCCGGAAGAAGTCACCGACATGGAGCGCACCGTGAAGGGAGCGCGGTGTGAGGTGATCAGCAGCACTTTCGACGAACCGACCTCTCGCCATGTTCAGGTTGCCGAGATCGTCATTGAAAAGGCCAAGCGGCTGGTTGAATACGGCGTGGATGTGGTGATTTTGCTCGACTCCATCACCAGGCTGGCCCGAGCCTACAACAACGAGGCCCCCAGCTCTGGAAAGCTTCTCTCAGGTGGCATGGACGCCGCGGCCCTCCAGAAACCCAAGCGGTTCTTCGGTGCCGCGCGCAATGTGCAGGAGGGGGGCAGCCTTACCATTCTCGGCACCGCCCTGGTGGACACTGGCAGCAGGCTTGACGAGGTGATTTTCGAGGAGTTCAAGGGCACCGGAAACATGGAACTCCACCTCGACCGCAGGCTGGTTGACAAGCGGGTGTGGCCCGCCCTCAATGTCAACGCCTCGGGCACCCGCAAGGAGGAACTGCTCCTTTCCCCCGAGGACCTCAAGCGGCACTATGTGCTCCGCAAGGTCCTCGCCGACATGAACCCCGTCGAGGCCGTCGAACTTCTCACCACGCAAATCAAGCGGTTCAAGACCAATGAGGAATTTTTGAAGTCGCTGGGTGGCTGATTGAAGCCATGATTATCCCGGAGCTATCCGGAAAGGAAATCGCATGACTCGGCTGATTGAGGGCAAGGCGGGCGATGCCCCCGCGGGAAGGATCGGGATTGTCGCATCCCGGTACAACAGTCTGGTGACCGACGCGCTGGTCGCGGGCGCCACGGAGGCCTGCCGCCGCCTCGGACTTGCGGAGGACCGTATCGATGTCGTGCGGGTGCCCGGGGCGTTGGAAATTCCCTTGGCGGCGGCGGCGATGGCCAAGTCAGGACGCTACATCGCGCTCGCCTGCCTTGGCGCCATCCTTCGCGGCGAGACCGACCACCACGACCATGTCGCCTCCGTCGCAACCAAGGGCATCGGCGAGATCATGCGCGACCACGGTATTCCTGTGGCGCATGGAATCTTGTCCTGCGACAGCCTTGAGCAAGCCCTTCAGCGCGCTGGCGGCAAGCTCGGAAACAAAGGGGCCGAAGCCGTGACAACGGCACTCGAAATGGCCAGCCTCATGGCCAGGATCAAGGCGGGAAACTGATCTGATGACGACAACCCGCCCTGCCCCCACAAACTACGGCAAGCGATCACGCGCGCGCGAGACGGCGCTCCAGATCCTATTTGAGATCGACCTCATGCCCGCGAGGGCGAAAATGCCTTCCAAGCCACTCCTTGAGGAGCGCCTCAAGGACCCCGACTCGCGCGAATTCGCCCGTTCCTTGGTTGATGGCGTCGTGCGCCACCGCGAGGATCTCGACCGGCGGATCAGCCAGGCCGCAGACAACTGGAGGATTTCCCGGATGGCATGCGTCGACCGGAACGCCCTCCGCCTCGCCGTGTACGAACTAACCTTCGTGAGGGAAACCGCCTTGGGCGTGGTCTTCGACGAGGCGATTGAATTGGCTGGACGATTCGGGTCGGAGAATTCCAAGGCATTTGTCAACGGCGTGCTCGACCGTTGTCGCCAGGATTGGGAGGCCGCGCGCGCCGAATTGGGTCTGCCCCCCTTGGCACCAGCACAGCCCAAAACGGACTGAGCCATGCCCAGGGGCCAACCGTTCACCGCCATGTGCGCCGCCCTCGCCCGCCCTCCTTTCGCCGGGCAGGCCGACCTGCATGGGCACACCACGGCAAGCGACGGAACCTGGTCTCCCGGAAGGTACCTGGCTGAAGCCCGCAAGGCCGGCCTGGCCTGGGTCGCCATCACCGACCATGACACGGTCGCCGGCGCCCTCGAGGCCCAAACCTTTTGCCAACCCGACGGCCCGCGCCTGCTGCTGGGAGTGGAGATCACGGCCCGGCACATGGATCGCGACACGCATGTTCTTGCATACCAATTCGATTCGATTAATCCAAAATTGTGCGGCCTGCTCGAGGAAATGAGGCGCCGTCGCCATCGCCGGCACAAGGCAAGACTCGATGCCTTGGCCCGTCGGGGAATCCATCTGCCCGATGCCCCTGTTCCCGAGGTTCCCGGTCGCCGCCACCTGGCGCAGGCGCTCGCCGAAGCCGGGCTGGCCAACAGCCTTCAGGACTCCTTTCGGAGGTACCGGTCGGAATTTTCCAGCGGTGCCCCCGATTCCGGTGGCATTCCCATGATTGAAGTGCTGGCCGCGGTGAACGACGCCGGCGGCAAGGCCGTGCTGGCCCACCCACCGCAAGGCACAACCCTGGAGGGGCTTCGAACACTCAAAGGATGGGGACTCGCCGGACTTGAGGCCTTCTACCCCGACTTCAGCCGTTCTTGGACATCCACGCTAAGGGCTTGGGCGCGCGCCTTGGGACTCGGACTCACCGGCGGCAGTGATTGCCACGGCGTGGTTCCGCGAGTTCCCGGTTACCGAAACATCGACCCCGCCCTGGCCGAATGGCTTTGGGACAGCGGCGGGAACCGTTCATCTTCTGGAGGCATGCCATGCTTGGCGCTCTCTGGCGCAAACTGAAGGCCGGACTCAGCCGGACCCGTGATCTCTTCGCTGGAATCGCGGGCCTTTTCACCGGCCGCGGTCGCGTAGACGAGACTTTCCTGCAGGAACTGGAACGCCGCCTTCTGGCCGCCGATCTGGGCGCGGGCCCCACGCTCGATCTCATCGACCAGCTTCGTCGTGATTTCCGCGACCGGGAAGCCGGGGAAGACCTCAAGGCCCATGTCCGAGGCAAACTCAGGGAAATGCTGGGTGACGATGACAGGTCGCTGCGCGCCGGCTCGCAAGGTCCGACCGTGATCCTGATCGCCGGAGTCAACGGATCAGGAAAAACCACATCCATCGCCAAGCTCGCAAGCCTTCTTCATCGCCAAGGCAAGAAGGTCGTGGTCGCGGCCTGCGACACTTTCCGGGCCGCCGCCGTTGAGCAGCTTGGCATCTGGGCAGGCCGCATCGGTTGCGACATCGTCAGGGCTCAACCAGGAACCGACCCAGCCAGTGTGGCGCACGACGCCTGCGAAAAAGCCAAGGCGCGAGGCGCCGATGTCGTCATCGTTGACACCGCTGGCAGGCTCCACACCCAGACGCACCTGATGAAGGAATTGGAAAAAATTCAGCGTGTTCTCGGGAAGCAGATCCCCGGCGCTCCCCACGAGGCCCTCATGGTTCTCGACGCCACGAACGGCCAGAACGCCATTTCCCAAGCCGAGCAGTTCGGGAAGGTGATTGGCGCGACGGGAATCATCCTCACCAAGCTCGATGGCACCGCCAAGGGCGGGGCGGTATTCAGCATCAAGGCGCGCACCGGCCTGCCGGTGAAATTCGTGGGGGTGGGTGAGGGCCTGGAAGATCTCGAACCGTTCGACCCCGAGTCGTTTGTCGCCGCGCTTTTCGATTGAAATTCATGGCAGGAGACGCGCTTATGGCTGACAAGGCGGTCATTACCGGCGGCGCGGGTTTCATCGGCTCCCATCTCGCCGATCGGCTGCTCTCGCTCGGCCAGGAAGTGGTGATTCTCGACAATCTCAGCTCGGGTTTTATCGAAAATATTCCTCCAAGTGCCCGGCTGGTCCGCGGCGACGCAACCGACCCGACTGTTGTGGCACAGGCCGTCGAAGGGGCCTCCACCGTTTACCACCTTGCGGCGGTGGCCTCCGTGCAGGCGGGCATCGACAATCCCTTGCACAGCCACGCGGCCTGTGGCACATCGGCCTTGGTGGTGGGCGACAACGCGCGACGGGCGGGCGTTCGCAGGGTTGTGTACGCCGCCAGCGCCAGCGCCTACGGCATTCCCAAGGGCCCGATCCAGACCGAGGAGGATCCCCTGGCACCCCGCTCCACCTACGCCGCCGCAAAGCTTGCCGGCGAACTCCACCTGGTGGCCTTGGGAGAAACTCACGGGCTAGAGACCGTCCGCCTTCGCTTTTTCAATGTGTTCGGCCCCCGCCAGCGCGCCGACAGCCCTTACTCGGGCGTGATCGCGCTCTTTGCCAACGCCCTGCTGGCCGGTCGTCAGCCGACAATTCTGGGAGACGGGCTGCAAACACGCGATTTTGTCCATGTGTCCGATGTCGTTTCGGCACTCGTCGCGGCGGGAACTGCGCCAGCGGCTTGCGGCGCGGTTTGCAACATTGGCACCGGGCGGGCCACCTCGCTGCTCGACCTGCTGGCAACCCTTTCCAGCGTGATCGGTGTGGAACCCAAGCCTCAATTCGCTCAGGCGCGCCAGGGGGACATTCGCCACTCCTGCGCCAATATCACACGCGCCAACCAGCTGCTGGGCTACCAACCACGGGTTTCACTCCGCGAAGGCTTGGCGGACACCGTTTCCTGGATGCGCTCCCGGCCTTGACCCCGATTCCCCTCTTCTGGCATGGCAACGGTGTTGAATCGTGCTTTGTCTGTTCAGAGGCCATCGATATGGGGAACGCGCGACAAAAGCGCTGGCTCTTTGTGCCGCTAGCACTGGCTGCGGGTTGCGTCGCCGGCCCATGGCAAAAGGAAGTCGGACCATCCGCGGCAAAGCCGCCGATTGGCCCGGAAAACCTTTCGCATGGCAACCCGCTCTTCCTGCCCGTGGGGCCCCAAAGCTACGCGCTGGTTTTCGAAGGTTCTCTGGATGTCCTCGATGAGATCTTCGACATCGCCTACGCCAACCGCTACGACGGCCGGATTGAAACCTATCCCCGCATCGCTCCCGGTTTCTTCCAGCCTTGGCAAGCTGGTAGCACCAGCGGTTACGAACGAATCATGGCCACATTCCAATCCATTCGCCACAGGGCCGTGTTGGCCATCAACGCTGCCGAAGATGGCGGATTTTTTGTCGACTTGAAGGTTTACAAGGAACTGGAAGACCTTGCGGCGCCTTCTCGCACCACTGGCGCCGCCGCCGCTTTCCGCAACAGTTCAACGGTTGACCGGGAGTACGAGATCCTCGACCCGAATGTCTTCGACCAGAACTGGATTCCCTTGGGCCGCGACATCGAGATGGAACAGTTACTTCTGGGCCGTCTGTCACGCCGCTCACTGCAGGGCGGGTCACCGAAAAACCCATTCTGAATTGATTCAATCAAAGTCACGAGCCACAAACCCTAAAACCAGACAAACTCAGATGGTTTGAGGTTAAGCCGCTCGGGCAGGAGTCTCTTCCCGCAGCGGCAACTTCAATGTGAATATGGCGCCGCGACCGGGAGCGCTTTCCACGCGAATCCGGCCCTGATGGGCATCAATGATTTGCCGGCAGACACTCAGGCCGAGGCCATTGCCCCCTCGCCCATCCGAATCAGGGGTTTTGGTGGTGAAAAACGGCTCGAAGATTTGGCTTAAGGCTTCAGTTCCTATACCGCAACCGGAGTCAGCCACGATAATCTCAGCGATCCCCAAGGCGCTGTTCTCGCGGGTTTCAATGCGGATGGTGCCGCCTTCAGGCATCGCTTGGCGGGCGTTGATAACGAGGTTGAGGAGGACCTGCTCGATTTGTGCCGCCACGACGGGAGCCGAAACCGGAGAGATTTTCTTTTCGACACGGACTCGATGTTTGCTCAGGTCTTTTCCTGCCAGAAGCAGGACCTCGTCAACAAGGGTGCCAAGCTCAATCATTTGGCGTTTTTGGGTGCCGGGCCTGGCCATGCCGAGCATGCCGGAGACCAACGCTGCGGCGCGCTGGGATGCTTGGACGATTCGATCAAGCGCTTGGGTCTTGGTGGCTTCTGTCGCGGAGGGCTTCTGTGCCATTTTGGCATAGTTGAGAATAGTCGTGAGAATGTTGTTGAACTCATGGGCAACGCTGCTGGCAAGAGTTCCGACGCTGCTCAGCCTCTGGGCGCGAACAAGCTGTTCTTTGAGCCACTCCAATTCGGCGGCGCTGACGGATTCGATTTCCTCGTCGAGCATAAATAGTTACTCCCGCCGTGCGTTCGCCTATGGCTCATGTGAAGATGTATCGGTTATTCCGTCAGCCTTCTTCAATCTGTTCCCCGGGCGACACTGGTGGCAAATCGCCATTCGACCCGCTATGATCGAACGCATGAACGAGCACCCGTAGCTCAACTGGATAGAGCGTCGGCCTCCGGAGCCGAAGGTTACAGGT
>CAWUNZ010000145.1:0-8488 GCA_963923445.1 uncultured bacterium | reverse complement strand
CCAGACCGATTCACGGCGCGTTGGACGGGTTACCTTCAGGCGCCGGTGACGGGTACCTACCAGTTCCGAACGGCCAGTGATGATGGCGTGCGCCTGTGGGTGGACGGAGTGCTCAGGATCAACAATTGGACCACGCACCCCGCGACACTCAATGTGAGTCCTTTGATCCCACTGGTTGCCGGGCAACGGGTGCCGGTCCGCGTGGAATACTTCGAGAACACCGGGCAGGCGATGGTGCGCCTCGATTGGCGAAGAATCGGCGCCGGTGGATTTGGTGTGATTCCAGCCGCGCGTTTCGCGACCGAGGACAGTGACTCAGCCCAAGGCCAGGGCCTCAACGCCCAGTATTTCGACCTTGCCAGCCAAACCGCGGCCAACGCCACCCGCCTGGATGCGGGCGTCAATTTCAACTGGCGGGGTGCTTCGCCGATCGAGGGAATCGCAACGGGTCCGTTCGCCGCGCGGTGGACGGGACTGGTTCGGGCCATGAACGCCGGCAATTATGTGTTCCGGGTCGTCGGCGATTCCGGGTTCCGCCTTTGGGTCAACGGTGTCCTGAGGATCGACCGGGCTGACAACAGATCCACATCGACGGCCACGGCTTCGATCAACCTGGCGGCAGGCCAGCAGGCGAACATCCGGTTGGAATATTACGGGTTGTCCAACAGGTCCCTGATCCGGTTGGATTGGCGCAAGCCCGGGGCATTCAACTACTCCGCGATTCCGGCGGAGCAGTTGTCACCCGTCTAATGTCTTATTTGTTGGTTCCTATGCAGTACATGTGCTTGTCGGACCTGATGAAAAGCCTGCCGTCCGCCACCGCGGGAGACCCGTTGAATCCACCGCCATCCTGCAGGTTGTTGGTAGCGACCAGTCGAAACCGAGGTTCCGCAGGGACGACGAAGGTTTTTCCGGTCCTGGAGAGATAGTAAATGTGGCCTCCCGCCAGCACCGGTGAGGCATACACCTGACCAGCCCCGGCGATCCTTTCCTCGTAGACAATCTCGCCGGTCGAGGCCTTGGCACAATAGGCGATGCCTTGCTGGTCGTTCATCCAGTACAGGTGCCCGTCGTGAAGGATCGGGGAGGAGACATTTGATCCTTTCTGTCCCGTCCAAAGGCGACCGCTGGCGGTGATATCCCCCGCGCCGCCGGCTTTCAGTCCCAAAGAGGCGGTCCCCGACCTGCCGCCGATACAGCAGACCAATCCGTTCTCGTGGACAATGCTGGGCACCATGTACCACCGGATATCTGTCGCGCAGGACCACGCGGTTTTTCCGGTCGCGGGGTCGAGACCGAGAACCTTGCCGGCGATGGCCACGACGAGTTGTTTCCCACCGGCGCCATCGGGGACCACGACCGGGGTGTTCCACGATTCCTTGATTCCGCTCGCGCGCCATTTTTCCTTACCCGTCGCGCGATCAAGGGCGATGATCGAACCGCTTTCGACGCTGGCGTTCACGACAACCAGGTCGCCGCAGGCGACTGGCGAAGCGGCGCTGCCCCAACCGCTGGTGGAGGAGCCGACATCGGCTTCCCATGCCTTGACGCCGTCGAGGCTGAAGGCATGGAGGCCCGACTTGCCGAAAAAGGCGTACACCAACTTGTCGTCCACCAACGGGGTGCTTGCCGCATAACCGTGGTCCCTGATTTTTTCCTCCTCGGGCAGCTTTGCCGGAACCACCTTCTCCCAGACGGTTTTTCCAGATGAAGCTTCAAGGCACAGGAGGTGACGCTTGAGGCTGGCGGTGCTGCCGCCAGGCATTCCAGGCACAAGATGTCCGGAATAGCAGGTGACAAAAACCCGGCCCGAGGAAACAACCGCGCCCGAGGCGCCGGGACCAGGAAGCGGGACCTTCCAGGCGATTCCGGACGAAGGTGACCATTCCAGCGGTGTTTTTTCCGCCTTGGCCATCCCTTGCCCGGTGGGGCCACGGAAAGCGGGCCAATCACCCGCCTGACATTCCATGACCAGCAAACCAGCAAAAATCGCAAAACAATATGAACGCATCATCGGCTGAACTCCAAGTTCTGGTCAGGTCGGGTTGTCACCTACGCTGGAGGATAAGGTCAAATGTTGGCCTGCTGGATCCGTCGGCGAAGGTCACGCCCCGTGGCGACCACGCGGCGCAGCGCGAGTTGTCCGGATGAGAAGTCCCCGCGCAGGAAATCTCCACAATGCCGTGAGAAGCCACGGGGCGCACCTCGCCGGGGTCACTAATGCCATTGGAGTTGGCATCGTGCCAAAGGGCCAAGCCTCTGAGTTCCTCGCCAGTAAGCCTGCCATCGTGGTTGTCATCCAGTGCCGCGAGAGGCTGGTAGCCGTTGTCCCAGAACATCCAGAAGGTCACGCTCCCGAACATCTGCAGGGCAGAGGTGACATTCCGGTCTCCCTTTTGGTCGATCACAAGCCACGCGGCCTTGGGGGATGTCCAAGTCCAACGGGCTGAAAGTCCGGATCCGTCGGCATCAAAAGCCACTGAGGCTTTCTGGTCGAGAAGGTCGGTTGGCTGGAGTCCATTCCCGAGTGGCACGGCAACTGGAGTGATGGGCCTGGGAAGCTTGCGCAGGGAGGCGACTCGTTCCTTAAGCAAATCGATCTCCCCTGAGTCCTTGCCATTGTCGAGAAGGGGAATCAGGTAACCGGCAGCTTCAGCGGTGATGAAATGCCCACCCAAAGGGGCCACCTTCGCCTTTTGGTCCCTCGCCCAACCTTTGTCGATAACTTTTCGATAAAGGCTGACAGCTTCATTCTTGTCGCCTGACTGTTCGACGCACCAGGCCTTGCCGAGTTCAGCGGCGAGGTTCTCCGGTTGGATTTCGAGGGCTTTGGAATATTCCGAAATGGCCTTGCGAAGGTGAGACTCCGCATCCCGGGCCGCTTGCTTGTCCTTGGCCTCAACAGGCTTTCCAAAGGGGACGAAGGCAGGTTCAAATCCGAACCAAGGCCCATTGTCGACCTTACCCCTCAAAATCTCCAAGTCGGGAGTCTTCTTGGCGAAAGCCATGCCATGGGCTCGGGCCAAGTTGAACCTTGCCTGGGCATTGCCTGGTTCTTTCTCGGCCTTGGCCTCGAGATTGGCCAGCAACCTTTCCACCGGGACTTTCTCAATGTCCGGGCGGATAAATATTCCCTCGGCCCTCGACAAAAGAAGAACCGTGACAACAAGTGAGGCGATTCGGTATTTCATGGCTTGTTGGCTCCTAATGTCAGGAAAATCCAACCGCAGTTTAATCTTATTTTCGGCTGAACGGGTCAATGATTGTTTTGCCGGCGTCGATGCCGCTGGCGCCAAGCCTTTAACCATGCACAATGAATTGGTGTTGGCCAAGGAACTTGCCATGACCCGTTTCTTCGCTTTGCTGTTTGCCGTGGTTGCCCTTACGGTGATCTCCGCCTCGGATTTTCCCCAGCCGAGGAACACCGAGCCTTTAGGCAAGGCTCCTCCCCTCGGCGCCGAGGCCGCCGCCAAGGCAATCGCTTTGCCAATGGGTTTCAACATCACCGTTTTCGCTTCCGAACCGCGGGTGCAAAACCCCATCGGCATCGCCTGGGACAAGAAAGGCCGTTTGTGGGTCGCGGAAAACTACACCTATGCAGAGTCACCGCTCCGATTCGACCTCTCGCATCGCGACAGGGTTGTCATTCTCGAGGATTCGGACAACGACGGCGTGGCGGAGAAGCGATCTGTTTTCACCGACCAGGTGCAGATGCTGACGAGCGTGGAGGTGGGCCATGGCGGCGTGTGGCTGATGTGCCCGCCCCGGCTTTTATTTATTCCCGACCGTGATGGAAACGATGTGCCCGATGGACCGCCGGAGACGGTCCTAGATGGCTTCGAGGTTGGCAAAGCCAGTTCCCACAATTTCGCCAACGGCCTCAGGTGGGGGCCCGACGGCTGGCTTTACGGTCGCTGCGGCCATTCCTGCCCCGGCGCGCTGGGGGTGCCTGGAACTCCGGAGCAGATGCGGGTGCCTATTCGAGGTGGAATTTGGCGGTATCACCCCGGAAGAAAAATCGTGGAGGTGCTCACCCACGGTACCACCAACCCGTGGGGCCACGACTGGGATGCCAACGGCGAATTGTTCTTTGTCAATACCGTCAATGGCCATCTCTGGCATCTGATGCCAGGGGCGCACCTGCGGGAGCCATCCGGCGTGAGCGTGAATCCAGGCGTATACGAGCGCCTTGACACCATCGCCGACCACTACCATTTCGACACCAAGGGTGGGTGGCAGAACAGCCGGGATGGCAAGGCCAACGACTTGGGGGGAGGACATGCCCACTGCGGCACCATGATTTATCAGGGTGCCCAATGGCCGGAATCGTTCCGGGGCAAGCTGTTCACGCTCAACCTGCATGGCCGGCGGACCAATGTGGAGCGCTTGGAACGGTCGGGCGCGGGCTTTGTCGGACGGCATGAGCCCGACATGTTGGTCAGCGCCGATCCCTGGTTCCGCGGCATGGAAATATCCGAGGGGCCCGACGGCAGCGTGTTCGTGGTCGATTGGAGCGACGCCGGGGAGTGCCACGAGAATACTGGCGTGCACCGCACCAGTGGCAGGATTTACAAGATCTCCCATGGTTTGCCGGGAAAGCCAGTTCTGCCGATGGTCACCCCCCGCTGCGCCGCGGGAACCGGTCGATTGCCAGCGCTGTGGGCCGAGTATCGCGCGGGGAAAACAACCCCCCAATCGCTCCGCGGCCTTTTGGCCGATCCGGATGAACGGGTTAGGGTCTGGGCGATCCGCCTCATCACCGACTTCTGGCCGCTGGACACGCTGATGGGTCCACTCAAGGACGCGCGGTACCCGACGGATCCCGAGTCGGTCGCGGCATTTGTGAACATGGCAGGCACGGATTCAAGCGGCTTGGTGCGTCTGGCCCTTGCCAGCGTGAT
Organism: uncultured bacterium; assembly: GCA_963923445.1. Lineage (GTDB taxonomy): Bacteria > Planctomycetota > Planctomycetia > Gemmatales > Gemmataceae > REEB421. Next base: position 3,587 of record CAWUNZ010000145.1, on the reverse strand, counting down.
TCAACGGTTGCCGGTGGACCAGAGAACAACCTTGGCCAAGGCTTTGGTTGCCCGGGAAGTGGACGCCCAGGATGCTCATTTGCCGTTATTGGTTTGGTTTGGTCTCCTGCCCGTTGGGGACCTGAAGCCCGAGGCTTTGGCAGAAGCGGGATTGGCTTGTCGTTGGCCAGTCACGACGCGGATGATCGCCCGGTACTTGGCCGGCAGAATTGACAAGCATCCTGAAGGAATCAACGCGCTGCTGGCCAAGGCGGAATCCATACCAGCACCTCTTCAGGAGGCATTGCTGACCGGCATTCGCGAGGGATTTCAAGGATGGCGAAAAGCGCCCAAGCCGGCCGCGTGGGAGGCGTTTGCCGCCACGGCGGTTCCCAAGTCGAGGCAGGAGGTTGTCCGGGAGTTGGAAACCCTGTTTGGCGATGGGAGGGCCATGGCGGAGGTGACCGCGATGGTGCTCGACGGGAAAGCCGATCCCCGGGTGCGACGACAAGCGCTCCAAACCCTGATCGACGCGAAGGCACCAGACTTGAGATCTTTGTGTGAAAAGTCCCTGGACAACCGCGACCTTGCCGCGACCGCGGCGCGCGGCCTGACCCAGTTCGATGATCCCGCCGTGGCAAGAAAACTGGTTTTGTCGTACCGCAAGGTCTACCCCCATGAAAGGCCCGCGATTCTCGAGGCACTGGTCTCGCGTCCCGCGTTCGCCCGGGAGATGCTGGCGAATATCGGCGCTGGAAAAATCCCGAGGGAGGATATCGGTGCCTACCATGCGAGGCAGATCCGCGCGCTGGGGGACAAGGATCTTTCCCAAAAGCTGACTGAAGTATGGGGCGAGTTGCGCGACACCCCGGCCGACCGCAAGCGCCTGATGGCCGAATGGAAGGGAAGGTTGACGGCGGAAACCTTGGCCAAGGCGAACCTGCCCCAGGGAAGGCTGCTTTACCAGAAAGCGTGTGCCACCTGTCATGTCCTGTATGGCGAGGGACAGAAGGTGGGGCCCGACCTGACCGGGTCGGGGCGCTCGAACATCGACTACCTTTTGGAGAACATCATCGACCCCGCCGCGGCGGTTCCCGCTGATTACCGGATGTCGGTGCTGGCTCTCAAGGATGGCCGGGTGCTCACCGGCCTTGTGATGGCGCGCAACAACCAGACGCTCACTTTGCGCACGCCGACCGATACCCGAGTGGTGGCTGTCGATGAGATCGAGGAATCGAAGGCTTCGCCCTTGTCGCTAATGCCTGATGGCTTGTTGCAGACGCTCACCGAGGGTCAGGTGCGCGACCTGTTCGGTTACCTGATGCATCCGGGTCAGGTGCCGTTGCCCTGAAGTGTGTTAACCCTGGCGCATGGCGAGGATCAAAAAGGACAGGTCAAACGCCAGCAGGAAGGCTCCCTGCAGGATCACCGCCCAACCGAACCCTTGAAGCAGTGGCTTGACGCGGATGGCCAGAACCACGCCGGTGGCGATGTAAGCCAAATCGAGTCCGCTGTTGATGGCGAGGACATTCCTCAGGAATTCGATGGTGACGGGGCCGGTGATCAGGTTGGCCCAGCCGATGGCACCATCGATGAACCCCCAGATGGCGTTCATGAACCAGAAGCCGCGCCAAAAGTCGGCATTCTTTCCGGGTTGCCAATACAAGCCGGCGACCGCCGCCATGAGATTGGATAGGGCCCAGGCGAGCAATCCGACGGTGAGGTGATGCAGGATGGGAGGTTCCATGAGGGAATGGTAGGCCATAGCCGGGTGACATGGCCACAGCCTGCTTGCTGGTTTGATGAATCGGACGCGCCTTAAATCTCGGACTCGGCGGGCACGACGAACGGCTTGCGGTAGTCGCGCGTGAGGAAGGCGTTGGCCTTGGCGTTGCCGGTGAACTCCTCCTTGCCCGGAGCGATGGCAAGCGATTCACCGAGCACGATCTTGGTCTTGTCGGGATCCACCTTATTGTCGGCCAGATGCTTGAGGGTGCGATCAAGGGCATCAAGCGCGTGGTCGCGCGCCTTGAGGGCCCCCATGCGTTCGCGAATCTCCGCCTGGCTGGCTTCCTTGCCGAGCCGCCACGAAATATTGCCCACATGGCAGAGGGCAGTTGAAATATGGCCTTCGGTGATTTCCGCGTTGAGTTCCTCCCGCTTGCGGCTGCGCACGGCGCGGATGAAGTTGGCGAAATGGCTCTCCGACCTCTTCTTGCTGGTGAATGTGCTCACCATCTTGCCATCGGGGTCGAACAGGGAGTTGCCCGCGATGGAACCCTTGGTGCCGTGGAACAGCCAGCCGCCGGTGAATCCTTGGCGGAAAGGCTCGCTTTTCAAGCCACGAGTTTCGGAAATGATCGCCTTGTCGCCGAAGTCGAACACACAGACCTGGGTGTTGGGCGTCTCGCCGGCGTCGGTGTAGCCGAAACGGCCTCCGTAGCTGATGACGGACTGGCACAACCCATTGATGCCCAGGCCCCAGCGGCAGATGTCGATCGAGTGGATGTTGTTGTTCCCCAACTCGCCGTTGCCGGTCTGCCAGTCCCAGTGCCAATCGTAGTGGAGGTTTTTGCGGGTGAGCGGGTTCAGGGGCGCGGGCCCCATGAAGAGGCTGTAGTCGACATTCTTGGGGACTTCATAATTGCCCCTTGGTCCGATGGAACCCCGGCCACCATAAATGATGCTGCGGGCCAGCTTCACCTCGCCCAGTTTGCCGGCCTGCATGTATTCGATTGCCTCGGCAAGCGCCATGTTGGATCGGTTCTGGGTGCCACCCTGGCAGATGCGTCCGGTCTTGCGGGCCACCTGCGCCAGGCGGCGCCCCTCGCTGATGTTGTGGCTGACCGGCTTTTCCACATAGGCGTCCTTGCCGGCTTGCATCGCCCAGATTCCAGCGAGCGAGTGCCAGTGGTTGGGGGTGCAGATGAACACGGCATCAACGGACTTGTCCTCGAAGATGCGCCGCATGTCCTGCGACTGCTTGGGCGCCTTGCCGGCTTGTTTTTCAATCTTGCCCGCCAGTTCCGCCGAAAGATCGGTGTCCGGGTCGCAGACATGGATGATCTCGACATCGGGAACCTTGGCCAGTTCCGCCGCGTGCGCCCTGCCGCGGATACGGCAGCCGATGATGGCCACACGCACCTTGTTCATGGGGCTGCCCGTGGGCTTTTCATCGGCGGCCGTCGCCACCGGGGCGGCAGCCATGGCCGAGGCGGCAGCGGCCAGCATCGAATCCTCGAGGAACAGGCGACGATTCAGTGAATGAGTCATTTCGGTTCTCCAATAAGAAATCATGTGGTTGTGGCGGGATCAGTCGACCTTGGGTGCCATGGCGCGGGCCTTGGACATCACCTCGGCGATGGCGACGGGCTTGCCGCCTTGCCGCTTGCTTTCATCGGCCGCCTCCATGAAGGCGAGCACCTCGATGGTTTCGTTGGCTGGAACGGGCGCGATGCCCGAGCGGAAGAACTTCGCCGCCTCGCGGCACAGGGGTTCGTAGCCGTCGCCCTTGGTCATCGGGAGGATCGCCTTGGTTCCAAAGGCCACGGCGCCGAAGTCGGCCTTGTTGCTGTCTCTTATACACATCTGACGCTGCCGACGAAGGC
>CAWUNZ010000144.1:0-8543 GCA_963923445.1 uncultured bacterium | reverse complement strand
CGATGTATTCGAGAACTTCCAAAACCTTGTCAGGAATACCCTTCGGCTTTGCTGCTGGCGCCTTTGCAGGATTGGGATCTTCCGAACGCGATGGAACAACTGCCCATCCCGACACCAGCGCGGCAAGGAGGAGGATGGGGAATCGCGATACTAGGGTAGGCATGCTTGCAAGGCCCTGTTGTGAACGGCAAACCAACAACTCTATGCTTCGCAGATCCTGATCGAGCCGTCAAGAATTTGGGGCCTTCCCACGCTTGAATCCCATGACAAACGCTTGGCCACAGCGATGTTTTGAAACCCTTTAGGCCGGCTGCCTAAATCAGGTTGGTGAAGGAGGAAATCAATCATCTGGCCCTGTGCGGCCAATGTTCCATTTAACCGTTCGCACCAAGCCGGTTTGAGCTTTCGGCAGCGGTGTGGCGCATCATGGTTTTAATAAGAGAATGTCGGCTGAATCCAATGGAAGGGACACCTCAACGCCATCCTTGACGGGAGAAAAAGGGAGGTTGCCTGAGGTGACACTGCTGACTTCACGGACCTTGAAGGGCGCCTTGATAGTGACGCGGAGTTTGGGAACGGGGGTTCCTGTCCAATTGAGAAGCGTCACCGCGGCACCTGCCTCGGACACAAGCATGGGGGTCTCCACCATGGGCATATCAACCTTCACGGGAGTATCGATTCCGGCGCGTCGCACGGGTGCCAGAATGCAGTCCCTGATGGATTCCGAGAATCCGACCGGAAGCCGATCGGCCGTTTTGGTGGATGATTTCCAGTAGGACAGTCCCGGCATCCACGGGAAATGGATGGCAAAGCCCTTACCCACCGCCTTTTCCAGGATTGCCGGAGAACCATCATTCATCTGAAGGGTCGCGCCCTCAGTGTGGTTCTTGAGCTTGCCCCTTGGCCCGACCACCTCGAACTTGCCAAGAGGATGAGCGCACGAGGCCGAGACGGGGAGGGACTTGGCGTCGGCGAGGATCAGGCGTTCCCTGGGTTCCTCGCGGAAACCGAAGGCATCGGATAGCACCGCGCATGGCTCATCGTAGCGGTCGTACTGGCCTGCCCCGGTGACGGTCACGGCGACGCCGCCCGCGGCGGTCCATTCGGCAATGGCCCGCTGGCCCTCCGAGGGAATATCAGGTTCGGTTAAATAAAGGGTCTTGTATTGCTTTAATCCGGTCGGGGACAGATCGTCCTCCGAAACGAAGTCAACCGGTATGTTGGCATGCTGGAGGGCGAGGTAAAGGTCGAATGCCTCGGCCATGTAGCAGACCGTGGAGCGGTTGAGCTGGTTGTTGGTCGCGTCGCTGATTCCCTTGGCGACGGCCTGTGCCTTCGCATCCCATGCCTGGGCGCTGCGGGGGGCGAGAATGGCGACATGGGGCGCCGGGCGTTTTCCAGGCCATAAAAGCTCCTCCGCCGCGCCAAGCATCGCATGGGCGCGCGCCATGGTGCCCAGGACCTCGGCGCGTTCCGAGTAGCAATTTCCCGGAAAATTGTACTCGGGGCCGAAGACGAAATACTTGATCGCCTTGCCGCCGCTTCCGGCAACGCAGAGGATTTTCTGAAGGATCCCATCCTTTCGGTCGCCCGCGGTTCGGGGGATCACATACCCACCAAACTGGATCCCCGATTTCTCGGCGGCGGAGCGCATCTTGGAACAGTAAAACGACCATTGGTACGCTTGCGCGTCGCTGAACCAATCCTCGGTCCAAAGCATGGTTCCGCCCCTCATTCGGGCAAATTCGAACCAGTCGTGTCCGCCCATGGCGGCATCGGGACTCTGCTTGTCGCGATTGTTGGCGACCGGGCCTGGCACGAAGAAGCGTCCGCTGAAGAAATTCCAGTTTGTGAAGACCGGCAGGCCCGGCCTAAAGGCCTGCTCAAGCGCCTTGGTTGAATCGGCAAAGTATCGGGAGGACTCGCTCGCGAAAAACCTGGCGGTCCAGTAGAAGAGCCTTTTGCCGGCAAGGTCTGTCGCCTTGCTCCTGCCCGCGGGCGCCGCGTCCTGCCAGCTATTGAGGCCAAAGTCCGAGGCGGAATGTCCCGTCGCCTTCAGGTAGTTCCGGAATCGCTCCATGGCGGCCGGGCTTGAGGAGAGTTGGGTGAACGCCTGCGGATAGTACCAGCCAGGTTCGTCGGAGAGAGCGAATATCGCCATGTCGTCGGGTGAATATCCCGCATCGCGGTAAGGCTTGGCCTGCTTTCCGGCCCAATCGCGGAGCGCGTCCCCTCCCGTGCCCGGGGCGAAATCAAAGGCGTAGCCGGGCGGACTGTAAACAGCCCATGATGTGCGCTTTTGCCCGGTCTGTAGTAAAAGCTCGCGAATCTTCGCCGATGGGGGCAGCATGATCGAACTGAATCCGGCCTTTTCCAGTTGGGCGATTCCTTCCTCCCAGGCGATCCTGTCGTCATCCCCGCCGATGAACCGGTCCACAACGGGGAACTTTCGCGGCCGTTTCTCCGGTGGAATTTTCACCGATTCCAGGTGCTTCCAGTATCGTCGGTTGTAGGCGGCCATCGTTTCCGCCCGGGGTTCGGACTTCTCGTCCTTCCAAACCAAAATTCCAAGGTTTGGTCCGAACAATTCGCCCGCAAGGGGGACCGTTTGCGTTTTGCCATCGAATTGAAGTTCCGCCTCGATTCGGTTCCTCGCGCCGATGCCGGAGGTCGAAAGGCGCACGACAACCGGATATCCGCGCATGTAGCTTGCCGGATAGCCCTTGAGAGTCGCCGCGACCTGTGGCTGCGCAAACGCAAGCCATGGGCTCCATCCGGAATCCTTGGATGCCACCTTGTCGGATATGATTCCGGCCCAATGGAACTTGAACTCTTTCATGTCCGGGACTTTTTCGTCCACGGAAACAATCCTGGCCCGGAGCCGGAATGTCGGGACCTGCTCAGGTTTCAATTGGGCGTTTGCCACCAGGGGGGCAAGCATCACGGCCATGAGGGCCATGGATTCGGGTTTACACCAAGCCTTCGCCATGGCCCGGCAAAGCTGTGAAAAAACACCAGGCGCGCCACTCGGCCGTTGGCAGGCTGATTTCATTGGTGATCTCCCGAACCGAAAACATCTGAATGTGGAGAAATTGCCAACACGGTCAACGGCTTCATGGTCTTACCAGACAGCGGTACATGCCAACAAAATCCAAGATTCATTCCGGCACCGTGACTGGACCAGGTTACTTCAGGAACGAATAAGGGGGATTCCAAACCCAGGGCAAGACATTGGCCCGCTTGGCGTATGCCTCCCATTGGCGGACGAGGGATCGCAGGCGTTCGGGTTGTTCCTTGGCAAGGTCGCGGGACTCAACCCGATCCGTGCCCAGGTTGTACATTTCCCATTCGCCCCCGGGGCCTTTCGCCACGGCTTTCCAATCTCCGAGCGACACGGCGCGGTTGCCTTCGTGCTCCCAGAACAGGGGGCGCTCGGCCAACCCCTTGCCGGTGAATGACGGAATGAGGCTCTTGCCTTCCATGGGCGGAGCCGAGGCCGGGTATCGGGCCCCGGAAACATCGACACATGTGGCCATGATGTCGATCAGGTGGCCGGGTGTTTTACGAAGTTCCCCCTTGGAGGAAATGCCGGCGGGCCAATGGGCGATGAGGGGGGTGCTGATTCCGCCCTCGTGCACCCAGTGCTTGTACTCGCGGAACGGGGTGTTGCTCACCGCGGCCCAACCCTTGCCATAGCCAAGGTAGGTGTCGGAAGTTCCGGGCATGACCGATGGGCCCTGCCTCACGGGGTAGCCGTCCCGGGTCTGAATGGGAATCAGGGCGCCAGGCAGGGCCTCGGGAGGCCTCGGACGAAACGACGGTTTGGCCGGCCTGGGTCCGTCCACGCGCAGGGGCACCTTCCTTTGCCCGGTATCTTCCGCGCAGGCGCCGTTGTCTTGCAGGTACATGACCAAGGTGTTGTCCAGAACGCCGTGTTCCCTCAGCGAGTTGACGATGCGGCCGACGCCCTGATCCATCCTGTCCACCATGGCGGCATAAACCTCCATGCAGGACTCCTCGCGTTCCTTGTTGGCCACCGAGTCCCACTTGATGGGAAGCGGCGCCGGCTTTTGGGAGGGGTCGATGATTCCCATTTTGGAGGCCCGTTCGAGCCTTGCCTTTGAAATGGCCTCGTATCCATCCTTGTATCGGCCCTTGTGCCGGGCGATGTCCTCCGGAAGCGCGTGAAGCGGCCAATGCGCCGCGGTGTAGGAGACATAAAGGAAAAACGGCTTGTCCGCGTGGCCGGCGCGATGCGTGGCGATGTCGCGGACCGCGTGCTCGGTGATGGCGTCGGTGAGGTAATAGGTGGAAGGCTTGTAATCCGGGTCGTTAAAAGGCGAGATCAGATTATTGTCCCTGCAGAGCGTCCACGGGTCGAAATAGCTGCCACCTCCGGAGACCATGCCGTAGAAGGAGTGGAATCCCCTGTTCAGCGGCCAGTTGTGCTTGGGTCCTGCCTGGGTGATGCTGTTGCAGACATGCCACTTGCCGACGGCGTAGTTGCGGTATCCCGCAGGTGCCAGCACCTCGGCGATGGTCTTGCAATCCTTGGAAAGGTCGCCCATGTAGCCCGGTTGGTTGCCGCCGTGATCGTTGCCCGTCATGTGGCCCATGCCCGCCTGGTGGGGATAAAGGCCGGTGAGCAGGCTGGCGCGGGTGGGGCAGCAGCGTGCCGTGTTGTAAAAGCGCGTCAGGCGGACTCCCCCCCTTGCCAGCATGTCGAGATTCGGTGTGGGAATCTCACCGCCGAAGCAGCCGATATCGGTGAAACCGACATCGTCTGAAAGGATGACGACAATGTTGGGCCGGGGCGGCGCGGCATCGGCTGGCTTTGCCAACGCTGAAAAAACGACGGCCCATCCGAGCCAGCAAACCATGGGTGTGCCGAATCGTTTCAGGAGTGCCACAGTAGTTTTTGTTGGCGTTTTGGTCATTTCGGTTTCTTCCCCATGAGGATGAATTCCTCGCGGCTGAGCACGCCATCCTTGTTGGTGTCGAAATCCAGGAATCGGGCGGGTGCCTTGTCCGGGTCTGGCTGGTTGGCGAGAAACTCCGCCTTGGAAAGTTTCCCATCCTTGTTGGCGTCCTTGCGTTCAAACAAGGCAACGCGGTCCGTATTGCCTGGCTTGGATTGAAATTGGGGCTTGGCTTCCGGGTGCTTGGCCAGGATGTCCTTCAGGCGGTTCACCGTTTCCTTGTCCGTTTCGGCGACATTCCGTGTTTCCTGCGGATCGTTCTTGTAATCGTAAAGCTCGTAAACGGCCTGAGATGCCGGGGCGCCAACGGGTTTCCATTCCACCAGCCTGTGGGTTTCCGTGCGTATGGCCCGCCCCAATCTTGGGCCACGGGGATAAACATGGATGACGCTGTCGCGGCCCTTGGCTTGGGGATCCACCAGGGTTGAGGCGAAACTGATTCCATCCAAGGCCTTGGGTGGCGCGATTTTTGCCAAGTCGCAAAGCGTCGGGTAAATATCCACTGTTTCAACAAGGGTTCGCGCTCCGGTACCCGCCTTGGCTATCCCCGGCGCCACCACAACCAGCGGAATGCGGGTGGCCTGCTCATAGTTGGTGTGCTTGCACCACATGCCGTGGTCGCCCAGATGCCAGCCATGGTCGCCCCAGAGCACGATAATGGTGTTGTCGGCCAGGCCGTTGGCCCGGAGCGCCGCGATCACCTTGCCGAGTTGCGCGTCCATGTACGAGGTCGCCGCGTAATAACCGTGGATCAAGGTTCGCTGGGTTTCATCGGAAATGGCGCCCTTGGCCGGCATGTCCTTGTAGTTGCGGAGTTCACCCCCGAACTGGGGGGCCCAATCCGGTGCTCCCGCGGGTGGGGTTCGTACGGTTGCAAGCGTGAATTTCGCCGGATCGTGCATGTCCCAATATTTTTTCGGCGCGCAGAAGGGCAGGTGCGGCTTGAGGAAGCCGACCGCCAGGAAAAATGGCTGGTCCGGCTTGGCCGCCGCGGCCTTCAGTCGCGCGACCGCCTCCATGGCAATGATGCCGTCGCCATAAGCATCATCGGCCACATCGGCCTTCTCATAGGCCGCTCCCTTGGGCTTGTCCTTGGGGTCCATGTTCTCGAACAGGGCGCCCTCCCGGGTTTGGCTTGCCCTGTTTTCAGGAAGAGCGTAACCGACTGTCTTGGCTTGGAAATGCGGCACCGACCACGATGCGGCGTCCTCGTGGTTGCCGTGGCCCACATGAAAAACCTTGCCGAGGGCCTCGGTCCTGTAGCCGGATTGCTTGAAAAGCTGGGGCAGGGTGACGGCATTGGGCGCGGCCTTGCGGAAGTTGGTCGCCAAGTCATAAATGCCGAGTGACTGCGGACGCATTCCGGTCAGCAGGGCGTTTCGTGAAGGTGAGCACACGGCTTGGTTGCAATAGGCCGCCTCGAAGCGAACGCCCCCATTCGCCAACGCGTCGATATGCGGAGAAACAGCCCGTTTGTCGCCGTAGCAACCCAAATTGGGCTTCAAATCATCCACGCAGATCAAAAGGACATTCGGCCGACCGGAGGGGAGTGCCGTCAACAGCATCGACGCCGCCAGAAAAAATGGATTCATCCGTTGATCCCCAGACCTGTTTGACCTTTTCCAAATCGGCCACCTGACGCGACTCCATCGAAAGGTTACTCGTTGCCCTCACCGTCAGCCAATTTTCGCCTGAGGGTGCTGCGGTTGATCCCCAGCCATTGGGAAGCCCTCACCCTGTTGCCACCGGTTCTCTTCAGAACTTCCTCGATGATGGCAGGTTCGGCGATGCCCGTGAACCGGCTCCACAGGTCGCTGGTTTCGCCTTCCGGTGCCACGGCTGTTTCCAGCCATCGGCCGATGGCTTCCCGGAGGTCATCCTGCGGCGCGCCTTCTCCGCGGGCCGGAGGTGGAAGGTGCGGGGGCAGAATGGGCCCGCCGCGCGCGAGGATCGCGGCATGTTCCAAAGCATTGCGGAGTTCGCGGATATTTCCAATCCATGGTCGATTGTGTAGCGAGGCGATGGTTTCACCAGGCAAAGGCAGGCAGCGGGCGTCCAGCCTGCGGACGATGTCCGTGGCCAAGGCCTCGATATCGGCATGCCGGTGCCGGAGCGGCGGAAGCTGAATGCCGAAGACATTGAGCCTGAAGTAAAGGTCTTCCCGGAATTTTCCCTGTTGGCACAACCTGCCAAGGTCCTGGTGCGTGGCGGCCAGCACCCGAGCCTCGAGGCGTTTTTCCTTGGCTGAGCCCACGGGATGCCATGTCCCCTGTTCCAGCACGCGAAGGAGCTTCACCTGGGTTGCCATTGGTATTTCAGCGATCTCGTCTAGGAAGATCGTTCCCTTGTCGGCAAGAGCGAGCAAACCGGTGCTGGCCTGCGTCGCTCCTGTGAAGGCGCCCTTTTCGTGGCCGAACAGCTCGCTTTCGACAACCCCGGGGTTCAGCGCGGCCACATGCACGGGCACGAAGGGTTCCGCGGCACGGGGGCCATGGCGGTGGATGGCCCGGGCGACCAGTTCCTTGCCGGTGCCGCTTTCTCCCGAGATAAGCACCGTGGCGGATGAAACCGCTGCCAAGGCCACCCGCTTGAAAACCTCCTGCATGGCGGGGCACGATCCGACCAGCTCCGGCATTTCCGGCAACGGCTGGGGAGGCAGATCGGCGGTATGCGCCCTCGACCGGGAAAGGGCGCGCTGCGCGCATGCCAACGCGGCATCCAGGTCGAACGGCTTGCTGAGGTAGTCGAAGGCTCCTTCCTCCACCGCCTTGACGGCGGTTTGCAGGGTGCCGTGACCGGTCATCACCACAACGGGCGCGCCCTTGGTCAACGCGCGGAGCGCCTGCATGATGGCCAGGCCATCCTGTCCGGGCAGGCGAATGTCCAAAAAGACCAGATCAAACAGCGATCCCTTGGCCAGTTCCAGCGCCTCCTCGGCCGATGCCGCCTGGGCGATCACGCGATCGGGGCCGGCTAGCGCGCGGGAAAGGGCCCAGACAATCGATTCGTCATCATCTACGACAAGGATGCGGTTCATGGATTTTCCGCCTTGCCGGTCGTCAGCGTGAAGGTGGTGATGGCGCTGTCCCTCCTCCACGATACATCGCCCCCATGCTCCCTGGCCACCCTGCGGGCCACGGCGAGACCGAGGCCGATTCCCTCGCGCTTGCCGGTGGCGAACGGCTCAAACAAACGGTCGACAAGGTGGGGCGCCGGTCCCGGACCGTTGTCCTGGATCGTGAATTCGATGGACCCGTCGGCATGGCCGGCGAGGGAAACGCGGACTTCGCCACGGGGACCCGCGGCCTCCACGGCGTTGGTGACAAGATTGAGGAGTGCCATTCGCAAACTTTCCGCATCCGCCAAAATGGGGGGAGACGATTCCAGCGGATGTCGCCATTCCAAGGTGATTCCAGAGTGCCTGCACCTGGGGCCAACCATGGAGGCCACATCGTCGGCCAGCGCGGCGGGATTCACCAGGGTTTTTGACCTCGCGGAAGGCCTGCCCAGTTCCAGAAGTTGCCGGGCCTGAATCTCGATCAGGTCGAGTTGCCTGATGGCCAC
>CAWUNZ010000143.1:0-8774 GCA_963923445.1 uncultured bacterium | reverse complement strand
GCGCTGGCCAACCAGCAGCAGGAAATATCGGCGGCCTTCGCCGCCGTGGAACTCAGCTACGACCGCGACTACACCCGATTTCGCACCTCGTTCCTGTGGGCCTCGGGCGACCGGGATCCGAACAACAGTCACGCCACCGGGTTCGACGCCCCGTTTCCCAACGAGAACTTCGCCGGCGGCAACTTCAGTTACTGGCAGAGGCAATCGATCCGGCTGTTCGGCACCAACCTGACGAACGCCGGAAGCCTGCTGCCCGACCTTCGCACCAGCCGCATTCAGGGACAGACCAATTTCGTCAACCCCGGCCTGCTGCTTTACAACCTGGGCATCGACTTCGATGTCACCCCCAAGCTCAAGCTTATCAACAACTTCAATTTCCTCTGGTTCGAAAGTTCGGCCGTGCTCGAGCAGTATGTCTACGCCGGGGGCATCGGCAATTTCATCGGCAACGACATCAGCATGGGGTGCGAATACCGGCCCTTGTTGAGCAACAACGCCGTGGTCACCTTCGGGGTCAGCACCCTGATTCCGGGGGGTGGATTCAAGTCGCTTTACGACAAGTACCAATCCACCGTGGATCCCCAGGTGGCGGGCTTCATCGACTTCGTCTTGCAATATTGACCTGCTGATTGCCGTCAAATCACTAAAACAATGGGCAATTCTTTTCTCCCCGCGGGAGCGCCACCATGCCTTCGATGCCCAACCCCGAGACGCCCGTCGCCGAACCCTGCCTGATGCTGATCTTCGGCGCCTCCGGCGACCTGACCAAGCGCCTGCTGACACCGGCCCTGTACAACCTCGCCTGCGACGGACTGTTACCGGAACAATTCGCCATCATCGGCATGGCCATGGATCAGGTGGACGATGCCGGTTTCCGCGACCGGATCGACGCCGACATCCGCAAGTTCAGCACCCGCCACCAATTTGACCCCGTCCGCTGGGACTGGCTGAAAAGCCGCCTCCACTACATGCCCGGCAACTTCGGCAAGGTGGAGGATTTCAAGGCGCTGCTGGCGCGTTGCCGGGAACTTGACGAAAAGTTCAAGACCAAGGGAAACATCCTTGTTTATTTCGCCATCTCCCCGACCCTGTTCAACATGGTTTCCACCCAACTCGACGAGGCGGGGTTCAAGGACCGCCCGGGCTGGTTGCGCATCATCGTCGAGAAGCCGTTCGGCACCGACCTGAACAGCGCCCGCGAGTTGAGCCAGCAACTGCTTTCCCGGTGGCGCGAAAAGCAGATATATCGCATCGACCATTACCTGGGCAAGGAGACCGTGCAGAACCTGCTGGCTTTCCGGTTCGCCAATGGAATTTTCGAGCCGCTGTGGAACAAGAACCATATCGACCACATCCAGTTCTCCGTTCTGGAGACAGTCGGGGCGGAAGGCCGCGGCGGTTATTACGACAAATCCGGCGTCGTCCGGGACATGATCCAGAACCACATGTTCCAGATGCTGGCATATTTGTGCATGGAACCGCCGGCCTCGTTTGACGCCGACGCCATTCGCAACGAGAAGGGCAAGCTGGTGCAGGCGCTGCGGGTGATCCGCGAGGACGAGGTTCCCGAGTACGGGGTGCATGCCCAGTACGGGCCCGGCAAAAAGGCCGATGGCAGCCCGGCGATTGCCTACCGCGCCGAGCCGCAAGTGGATCCCGCGTCGCGGACCGAAACCTTCGCCGCCATGCGCCTGCACATCGACAACTGGCGGTGGGAAGGTGTTCCGATCTACCTGCGATCGGGCAAGGCGCTCTGGAAGCGCGGCACGGAGATCGCGGTGCAGTTCAAGAAGGCTCCGCAGGTGATCTTCCGTGACACCCCGTCGGCCCGGTTGATCGACAACAACCAGCTCATTTTCCACATCCAGCCCGACCAGGCGGTTGAGTTTCGGGTGCAGGCGAAGAAACCCGGGCCGAACCTGATCCTGCAGAAGGTGGACATGCGGTTCGACTACAGCGAGTCGTTCGAGGCGGCCCGCGCCACGGGGTATGAGGTGCTGCTCTACAGCGCCATGCTGGGCGACGCCACGCTGTTCTCGCGCACGGATTTTGTGGAAGCTTCATGGCGAGTGGTGCAGCCTTTCCTCGACTTCTGGAAGGCTGCCGCGCCGGAAACCATGCCTTCCTACCCAGCCGGCGGATGGGGGCCGAGCCAAGCGTATGATCTGCTCGAGAAAGACGGCAGGCATTGGCACGAGGTGGTCAACCGCGATGTGCTGGCCCGGGTGCCGGACCTGGCGGGTGCCCCGCCGACATTCCTTCACAATTTGGCACTGATGCTTGAACCGAACGCGGTGGCCCCCGGCGACATCATTATCCATAAGGGTAACATGGGAACCGAAATGTATTACATCTGCCGGGGTGAAGTGGAGATTCTCGACGGCAAGGGAAACGCCATCGCCCGGCTTGGCGAAGGCAACAGCTTTGGCGAGGTGGGCCTGATGCTCGACATGCCGCGAACGGCGACGGTGCGGGCGGTTGGGAATTGCGACTTGTTCATCCTGCGGCGGGAATCGTTCCGGCGGGCGTTGCGCGACTTCCCGGAGCTACAGGCAACCTTGCTTGAACGGGCCCGCAAGCGCGCGGGGTTGGACTGAACAGCCGAGTGCCGGGGATGATTGGTTGCAAGGTTCGGCGCCTTATGCCAGACTGTCACCAATAAGGTGAAAACGATGTTCCGATGTGTTTCCTTCATTGCCACGGCGACATGCCTGCTCCTGACCCAGGTGCTGGCATTCGCTCATGGCCATGAGGGCAACTCGTCACCCGGTGATAGCCATGGGGCACACCTGCATCTTTTTTCCTCGCATTCCCATTCCCATGGTGAACACGGCGGACATCATCACCACCACCATCACCATGCGGTGGCGGTGGTTCATGACGATCCTCCTGTCCAGACGGACAGCCTCGGCCCGCGGGATGACCATGATGGCGACGCGCTCTTCCTTCACTGCAGGGAATGGATTGAAACCGGTGATGGCGGCGTTACCAAAAACCCGGGAAAATTTGGCAAGCACTCAGGAAACCAAGGCCGCTTTCCGATTGTGAGTATCCGCGGTGATCCGGAATCATCAAAGCCGGACTGCAGGCGGAAAACTGACGGGAGCTTCCCGTCTTATAAAAGACCTATTTATATTCTTAATAAATCGTTTCTGATTTAGCTTTTTTGTGAGCGATGGCCGGGTCGCCTTTGACCCTTGAGGTCGGCGTCTTCCCCGCCTTTGCTTATCAAGCGTTCTTTTCTGAACAAATCGCGATTGAAGCCCGCGCTGGGGAAAAACATGAGCATTTTCCGGGTCATCGGCTGGTCCATCACCTTGGTGTGTCTCGCTGTTGCCGGTTTGCTGGGTTATCAGCACCGTGACCGGTTGATGAGCCTTTTGAGCCGCGCTGAAGCGCCGCATGACGAGGGCTTGGCCGATGAGGTGGACCAGGCCGCACCCTTTGCCAAGGTTGTGCTCAACGAGATGGCTCAGGGCAATCTGGGAATCAGGGCCTTGCCCCTCAAGCCGGGTTCCTACTGGAAGACCATCACCGTGCCCGGCATGGTGGTGGACCGCCCAGGATTCAGCGACCGCGGGGTGGTGGCGCCCGCCACCGGGATCGTCACCAGGGTCCATCATTTCCCCGGAGAGATGGTTCGCTCCGGTGACATCCTGTTCACCCTGCGATTATCGAGTGAAACCCTGCACCAGACCCAAACCGACTTGTTCAAGTCCATGCAGGACATCGCCCTGGCCCGGGAACAACGCAAACGGCTTGCGGATTCCGCCGGCGCGATCCCGGAAGCCAGGATCATCGAGGTGGATAACCAGATCACCCGCCTGCAGGTGGCTTGCCGCGCCTATTCGCAGGAACTGGCGAACCGCGGTTTCACTCCCGAAATGGTGGCGTCGGTCGAGTCGGGGAAGTTCGTGGGAGAGGTGGTGGTGACGGCGCCCAACCGAAAACCCAAGCCCCTTGGCACAGCGGGTGGCACCGACGGCGCCGAGATGTTCGAGGTTCAGGAACTCAAGGTCGAACTCGGGCATCAGGTGCAGTCCGGCCAGGTGATGTGCCTGCTTTCCAACCATGAGAACCTGCTGGTGGAAGGACGGGCGTTTCGCGACGAGACCGCGTTGCTGGAACGAAGCGTGCGTGAAAAATGGCCGGTTTCCATCGACTTCCAGGAGAGGACCACCGACTGGGGGGAATTGAACCAGGAGTTCCGGATCAGGCACCTTGCCAACATGATCGATCCCGCCACCCGGACCTTCGCCTTTCAAGTCCCGTTGACCAACCAGTCGCGCGTGGTGATGGACGAGGGGCGGTCCCAGACATTGTGGAGGTTCCGGCCGGGGCAGAGGGTGCGCATCGATGTGCGGATTGAACGACTCGACAATGTCTTTGTAGTTCCGGCGGAAGCGGTGGCACAGGATGGGGCCGAGGCTTACATCTTCAGCCAGAATGTGAACACATTTGAAAGGCTTCCCGTCCGTGTCCTCGCCCGCGATCGACGACTGGCGGTGCTCGCCAACGACGGGTCGATCGTTCCAGGCACTTTCGTCGCGCAGGGAGCGGCGGCGCAGTTGAACCGCTTGGCCAAGGCGGGAACCAGCGGGGGTGCCCCGAAGGGTTACCACATTCATGCCGACGGCAGCCTGCACAAGAACGGTGACGAGGGGAGGTAGGACCGGCCATGCTGAACGCGCTCATCCGGTTTTCCCTGACCCACCGAGGCTTGGTTCTGGCCTGCTGCGCGGTCGTTCTGGCCTATGGCGGCTACTTGGCTTCCACCATGCCGATCGATGTGTTTCCAGACCTGGATCGCCCGCGCGTGGTCATCATGTCGGAGTGTCCGGGATTGTCGCCGGAGGAAATCGAGCTGATGGTGACCCAGCCCATCGAGACCGCCCTCCTGGGCGCCTCGGGCGTGGAGGCCGTGCGCAGCCAGTCGAGCCAAGGGATGAATGTGATTTATGTGGAGTTCAGTTGGAGAACCGAGACCCGGCATGCCCGGCAGGTGGTCGCCGAGCGGCTGGCGACGGTGACCCTTCCTTCCGGAGTCCGTGCCCAGATGACACCCCCAGCCTCAATCATGGGGCAGATCATGCATGTCGGAGTCCTTCACCGTGACGGTCCCCAAGGCGGTTTGTTATCCCGGATAGCCGGGACGAACCTTGTCGCGGAACGGCTTGTTAATTCCGCCGGATCCAAAATTTTGGTCTGGCGTTCGGCCAGCGGAAGTGAGCCGGCCCAGTGGGATCCCGTGGAGGTCGTGAATATATCCGTGTCCGGGGCGATGGCTTCCTTTTCCCTTGCGGGCAAGCGTCATGAGGTGGTTTTTCCCACGCCCTTGGAACAGAAACTGGAGGTGCGGAGCACCGTCGATTGGCTGATTCGCCCGAGGTTGCTCAAGCTACCGGGCGTCGCCGAGGTCATTGTGATGGGCGGTGCGGTCAAGCAGTATCAGATTCTCGTGGACCCGGACAAGCTTCAGGAGTTCGGCATCTCGTTGAGAGAGGTCGAGGAGGCCATCAAGGCCAACAACCTCAATGCCAGCGGCGGGTTCATTGATGAGGGCCAGACGGAACGGGCGGTGCGCGTGATCGCCCGACTGGGCCCCCAACCCGCCAAAGTCATCGAGGACCTGCGGCTGACGGTGGTCAAGGTTTCCCCGGAGCGTCCGATCCTTTTGGGGAATGTCGCCTCCATCGAGGAGGGAGCAGCCTCCAAGCGGGGCGACAGCAGCATCGACGGGAGGCCGGGCGTGGTGATCACCATCGTCAAGCAACCCCATGCCGACACCCGCGCCCTGACCAACGAGGTGAAATCGGCGCTTCGCGAAATTGGCGCTTCCTTGCCTCCCGACATCGCGATCAACACCGACCTGTTCCAGCTCAAGGGGTTCATTGACCGGGGTATTTATTATGTGGAAGAGGCCCTGTTAATTGGCGCTATTTTGGTCGTGGTAGTCCTGTTTCTGTTCTTGATGAACCTGCGGACCACCTTCATCACACTGACGGCGATTCCGCTGTCCCTGGTGGTGACGGCCCTGGTGTTCAAACTGTTGAGCGCGCTCACGGGCCAGTCGATTTCGATCAATGTGATGACCCTCGGCGGCATCGCCGTGGCCATGGGCGAACTGGTCGACGATGCGATTGTTGATGTGGAGAACATTTTCCGAAGGTTGGGAGAAAACGCCTCCCTTCCGTCGCCCAGGCCGGCCATTCTTGTGGTTTACGAGGCGAGCAGGGAGATCCGGTCCGCCATCGTGTTCGGCACCGCTGTCGTGGTGATGGCATTCATTCCCTTGTTCGCCCTTTCGGGAGTGGAGGGCAGGCTTTTCACCCCGCTGGGCATCGCCTACATCGTTTCGATACTTTCCTCGCTGGTGGTGTCGCTCACCGTCACGCCGGTGCTCTCGTACCTGCTCCTTTCAGGAATGGGATGCGGGCGCGGGCACGGGGATGGATGGCTATTGCGAAGCCTCAAGTGGCTTGCTGGCCACCTTGTCCGTCTCAGCATGGCGCGCGCCGGAATCCTCCTGGTGCTGACTTGGGTGGCGGTTGCCGCCTGCGGCTGGGAAATGACACGGATTGGCGCCGATTTTCTTCCCAAATTCGACGAGGGAAGCGTGCAGATCAATGTGGCGCTGCCGGGCGGTTCCTCGTTGAAGGCCTCGAATGAGGTTTCAGCGTTGGTCGATGCCCGACTGGCGCGGATGCTTGTAAACGAAGCCAACCCGCGCGGACCGGTGCGGCATTTTGCCCGAAAAACCGGCCGGGCTGATTTGGACGAACACGCCATTCCGGTGAATGTCAGCGAATACATCCTCACCATGAATCCTGAAAGCGGTGTTTTACGAGACGAGTTTCTCAGGGATGTTCTGGCCGACCTCCGGGCCAATATCCCCGGTGTTGAAATCGAGGCGGAACAACCCCTTTCCCATCTCATCAGCCACATGCTCTCGGGAGTGAATGCGCAGATCGCCATCAAGCTGTTTGGCGATGATCTCGACACACTGCGTGAGTTGGGAGGCAAGGTTCGCGATGCCGTTCAGCGTGTCCCCGGAGTGACACCACCCATCATCGATCCACAGGAAAGGGTGGATGAACTGCATGTGGTGCTTCGGGCGGCTGACTTGGCATTCCACGGATTGGACCGGCAATATGTGGCCGACTTCGTCCAGACCGCGCTCAAGGGCGAGGCGGTTTCTGTTGTGATGGAAGGGCAGCGGAGGTTCGACCTGGTCGTCAAGCTCAAGGAACCGTTTCGGTCCGATGCCTACAGGCTCGCGAATCTCCGCCTCGAATTACCCGCGGGCCGCGGCCAGATTCGGCTGGGAGAGGTGGCGGATTTCCCTGATTCGGCCAGTGGCCCCAATCTGGTGAACCGGGAGAATGTCAGGCGAAGGCAGACGGTGCGCTGCAATGTCGCTGGCCGCGATCTTGAAAGCGCCGCCAGGGAAATCGAAGCGGCGGTCCGGGCCCAGGTTGCCATGCCCGCTGGCTATTTTGTCGAATTCGGTGGGCAATTCGAATCGCAACGATCGGCGACAAGGCTGATTGCTGTGCTGGTGGTGGTTTCAATGGCCGGGATATTCATCGTGCTGACGATGTTGTTCCCCTCCATGCGGATCACACTTCAGATTCTCAACGCCATCCCCACGGCCTTCATTGGCGGTGTTTTGGCGTTGGTTCTGACGGGCCAGTCGCTCAGCGTGGCCAGCCTTGTGGGTTTTGTTTCGTTGGGCGGCATCGCGGTCCGCAACGGCATATTGCTGGTGACCCATTATTTTCACCTGATGAGGGAGGAGGAACAGCCGTTTTCCCGCGAGACGGTGCTCAAGGGCAGCCTTGAACGCCTGGCGCCCGTCCTGATGACGGCGCTCACCGCCGGGATCGGGCTGATTCCCCTCGTGATAGGTGGCAACAAGCCGGGTTTGGAGATCCTGTACCCGGTGGCGACGGTGATCCTTGGTGGCCTTGTGACCTCGACCTTGTGCGAGTTCCTCATTCACCCGGGGTTGTTCTGGAGGTTTTCCGGCCGGGATGCCGGGAACCTGGTCCGCGACGGACGGTCCGATGCGGAGATCCTGCTGGCGGGCCAGTAATGGCGATGGCTGCAGGTGGTCTTGAAAGGAGTTTTCTCATGCGGTTTTCAGGATGCCTTGGGCTGGTTTCACTTTCCCTGGTTCTGGCCGGGTGCGCTGACAAGATGGCCGATACACCCAAGTCGGCCGTTTCCAAGGTGAAGTCCAAGTCGAAGGCCGAAGAGCATAACCATGGCAAGGGACCCAATGGCGGCGTGGTGTTTGACTTGGGCAAGTACCACGCGGAATTCACGGTGGATCATCCCGCCAAGGAATGCGCGGTGAATTTCATCGCGGGTGAGGACCACAATGCCAAGCCGTTGGCCGTGGCCGCGACGGAACTCACCTTGGCAACCAAGGAAACCAAAACGGCCGATGGCAAGGTGGTCGCCCCCATGACCATCAAGCTGGTGCCCAAGGATGCCAAGGACGGGAAAGCGTCCAAATTTGTTGGGACGGACCCCGGTATTGGCAATGTGGCGGATTTTGCCGGGACGGTGTTGGGCGAGGTGGACGGCAAGCCTGCCAAGGGCGAATTCAAGGAATGAACGCCGCTTGGCGCGGATGGGATTTTTAATTTCGATAGGGTGTTTTGTGGAGCCTCGGGCCTGCATCCGAGGCCTCTTTCATTTCGCGGCGGCCGGTCTTTTGGTTTCAATTCACTAGTGCCGTGTTTTTAAAGATAAATCGCAGTTGGTAG
>CAWUNZ010000142.1:0-8785 GCA_963923445.1 uncultured bacterium | reverse complement strand
CGCCCTCCGAGACCCACCCCGGCGCGGTTCAGGCGTGGATGGTCGCCGATGGAGGCGAGGCCGAGCAAGCCTTGGTGGAACTGCTCGCGCCCCGCACGCGCCGCGATGGCATCGTCACGGCGCGCCGGGCCTTGGCAACCCGGATACCGGACCACGCGGTGGGATTGGAACTGGTGTCGGAGATCATCGGCTGCCTGGAATCGCAACTGCTGCCGGCGGGTGGGCAGGAAGGCGGACGAGTTTCCCCGCTGGCCGATCCGGGTGATGGCGACGCCTGGCTGAGGGCCTCGCCCATGGAACCCCGCGTCGGCGGGGTCTGCCTGCTGGACCCGGCGACCGGTTGCGCCGCGGTTCTGCTGGAGGAATGCGCGCCGGCCATGGAGGTCGCGACATCCCCCAGGCCACCGGAACTGAACCTTGCGGTGTTTGAGGCCGATGAAACCGCTTCGCTGGTTGCGCTGCTCGAATCATCCGAAGGGGCGCGGCCTGGGGGTGCCCCGGCCAAGCCCTCGGCCCGCCTGGGCGTGGCCCTCGTTCCGAAGCCGGGCGAATCGCTGTCGGAATTGCGGCGGTCCGTGGCCGGGCATGTTCGCGACGGCGGAGCGGTGGCGCTCGACAGCCTCGCCCACCGGTTTGAAGGTCGGGCGTTTTCGGCCGCCAACCCGTTGGGTGGACGGGTGGCGTTGGTGTTCCCCGGCTCGGGGAGCGCCTTTGCCGGCATGGGAAGGGCCCTGGCGCGTGCGTTTCCGGAAATCGCCGGCAACGACCTGGACCTTGAAGTGGTCCGCCCCGACATTTTCTGGCGCGGAAACACCGAGGCCGTCGCCAATGCCACTCCATGCCAGAAAATCATGGCCCAGGTCGGGCTGGGACGACTGACGGCCCGGGCGCTGGACTCCCTGGCGGTGCCCTACTCCGCCACGCTGGGCTACAGCCTCGGTGAATCAACCCAGTTGGTGGCGACCGATATTTGGCCCGATTTGGAGGGATTGAGGCAGGATCTTCTGGTTTCCAGCCTTTTCACCCACGACCTGGTGGACCCGTGGCGAGCCGCCCGGCTGGTTTTCCGCATGCGCCTCGACGACGATTTCCGCTGGGCCAACGCCCTGCTGCTGGCCGACGCCGATGAGGCCCTGCGTTCCCTCGCCGGCCAGGATCGTGTGTTCCTGCTCGCTTCACTCGCCCCCGGCGAATGTGTCGTGGGTGGCGAGGTGCAGGCCCTGGCCGCGTGGCTGGCACCCTTCGCGGGCCGGTTCACCCCGCTGGCCGACAGCACCGCCGGACACTGCTCCGCGGCGCGTCCCTGCGCCGAGGCCTACCGCCAATTGCATTACCGCCACGCCCAAAAACGCCCGGGCGTGGATGTTTATTTCACGGCCACCGGCTCAGCCGAACCGCACGAACCTTCTGCCTTGGCCGACGCCCTCACCCGGGGGATTCTCGAACCGCTCAACCTGCCCCGCGTGGTCGGGCGCATGCATGCCGAGGGTGTTCGCCTTTTCCTCGAATCGGGCCCCGGAGTGGGCATGTCTCGTTGGATCGGGAAAATTCTCGAAGGCAAACCCCATGCCACGGCGGCCATCCATCCTCCCGGCAGGCACGACCTGGCCCCCTTGACCCAGGCCCTGGCCATGCTGGTGGCCCACCGGGTGGGCTGGTCCTGGCCGGCCGGGGCCGCCTCGGTCGGTGGTGCCGTCCCGCGCCGGCATGTGGTGGGACCCAACCCGGCCGCGTTGTTCACCGGTCCGCGCCCGGCCCCGGTACCGGTTCCAATTCCCCCCGCCCCAAAACCCGTTGCCGAAGCCGGGCCCGCCTTGGCCCCGGCAACCTTCGTCCCCGCCACCGCGACCGTCATTTCCCACGGGGAATCTTCCTGGGGCCGGTGGCCCGAGGCCATGGCGGCCTCGCGCGACGCCCATGGCGCCTGGCTGAAATCGCACGCGGGCGCCCTGGACCGTATCGCGCGGCTGGGCGTCATGGCTGAAGTGGAAGACGACCGCCTTTCTCCTCAAATAGTTCAGGTTCAGCCCGAACATTTGCCCGATGTGCGCCGGTCGATGACCTGGGAGCAGTGCGTCAGCTTCGCCCGGGGCAGCGTGGCCCATGCCATGGGCGCCCGCTTCGCCCCCGTCGACCAGTACCCCTCGCGGGTTCGGCTGCCCGATGAGCCGCTTTTGCTGGTCCACAGGGTCAACCTGATCGAGGGTGACCCGTGCTCGATGACCCACGGGCGGGTCGTCACCGAGCATGATGTGCGCCCCGACGCCTGGTACCTCGACCAGGGCGCCATACCGCTGGCCGTGTCCGTTGAGGCGGGCCAGGCCGACATGCTTCTGGCCGGCTGGCTGGGGATCGATTTTCAGACAAAAGGGTTGGCGTATTACCGGCTTTTGGACGCCGAGGTGACATTCCACTCGCCAAGGCCCCGGCCCGGGGCCACCATCGTCTACGACATCCGCGTGGACAAGTTTTTCCGCCACGGCGAAACCTACCTGTTCCGTTTCCGCTACGACGCGACCGTGGGCGGCCAACCCCTGCTGAGCATGCGCGAGGGTTGCGCCGGTTTCTTCACCCCCCGGGAACTGGCCGAGGGCAAGGGCCTTGTTCCGGCCGGCAGGAAAACCATCGACACCTCGGCCATGCCCAAGGTCCCCGCGCCACCGGGCGCCGGTTCCATCGATGCCCAAGGCGTCGCCGCGCTGCGGCGTGGCGACTTCGGGCAGGCATTCGGCCCGGCGTTCCAGGCGCTTGCCCTGCGCCATCCGCCCCGGTTGCCGGGTGGCAAGCTGGCCCTGCTCGACCGCGTGCCCGCGATCGACCCGGCCGGTGGAGAATTCGGGCTGGGATTCATCGCCGCCGAACTGAACATTGACGCCGACGACTGGCACATGGTCTGCCACTTCGTGGACGACCGGGTGATGCCCGGCACGCTGATGTACGAGGCGTGCGCCCAGACCCTGCGCGTGCTCATGTGGCGGTGGGGTTGGCTGGGCGAAGAGGGCGCATGGACCGCGGAACCCACCCCCGGCGTCACCAGCAAGTTGCGCTGTCGCGGGCAGGTGGTTCCCGGCTGCCGCGTGCTCCGCTACGAGATCACCGTCACGGGCCGGACGCTGGACCCGTGCCCCGCGGCCCTGGCCGATGCCGTGCTCCTGATCGACGGCAAGCCGATCGTCTCGGTGGAGAACCTTGCCGTCAGCTTCAACGGACTTTCCGGACACACGATCAACGCCCTGTGGGCGGGTGGGGCGCTGCCGGCTACCGGCCCCGCGGAATCGTATCCCTATGAGCGCATCCTGGCCTACTGCGTCGG
This sequence comes from uncultured bacterium, assembly GCA_963923445.1. Taxonomy (GTDB): domain Bacteria; phylum Planctomycetota; class Planctomycetia; order Gemmatales; family Gemmataceae; genus REEB421. The sequence continues at coordinate 5,472 of CAWUNZ010000142.1, read as the reverse complement.
CAAGCCTTCCGAGGCGTTCGGCGAACACTACAAGGTTTTTGACCACGAGCGGATCATCGCCCGGTTGCCCGGCCCGCCGTTTTTGTTCGTGGACCGCATCGAACGGGTGGAAGCCACCCCGTGGAAGCTGCTGCCGGGCGCCAAGGCCACCGGGGCCTACGATGTGCCTCCTGCGCCGTGGTACTGCGCCGAGTCCGGCCAGCCGGTGATGCCGTTCGCCGTGCTACTGGAAGCGGCGCTTCAAGTCTGCGGATGGCTTGCGGCCCACGGGGGCGCGGCGCTGCTCTCACCGGTGGATGTGTCATTCCGAAACCTGGGCGGCAAGGCGACCAGGCACCAGCCCGTTCCTCCCGGTTCGGGCACCCTGACCACCACGGTCACCCAGACCAAGGTGTCGCGTTCCGCCGGCATGATCATCCTCGAGTACGACCTCGACACCCGCATGGACGGCAAGCCTGTCTACACCGGGCAGACCTCGTTCGGCTTCTTCCCCAAGGAGGCGCTGGCCCGGCAGGTGGGATTGTCCGAGGCCAAGCCTTGGAAACCCGATCCAGGCTCCGTGGTGGAATTCCTGCCCGTTCCCGAAGGCGCCTTTCTGCCGCGCGACCGCTGGCGCATGCTCGACACCCATGCCTGGCTGCCCGCCGGCGGGCCAGAGGGCCTCGGGTGGCTTGAAGGCCGAGTGGAGGTGGATCCGGGCGCCTGGTTCTTCTCGGCGCACTTCTATCAGGACCCCGTCTGGCCGGGTTCGCTCGGGCTGGAGGCATTTTTGCAGTTGATGCAGTACGACTGCCTGCACCGCTGGGGCCCCGGCGTGGCCGACCTGGTGGACGGGAGCGAGCACCGCTGGGTTTACAGGGGACAAGTCACCCCGGGAATCCGCCATGTCACCGTCATGGCCGAAATCACGGCCCGGGACGAGAACCGTCGGGAAGTCGAGGCCCGAGGCTGGCTGTGCGTGGGCGAGAAGATCATTTACGGCATGGAGGCATTCCGGATTCGCTGGAATCCGCCGGTGGCCGAAGCCCCCTTGAGCCGTTAAATTGGTGACATGGCGGAATTTGGCGGCAAAATCATGGTTCCCCGATACGACCGGGTCAGGCTTGAGGCGTTTTCATGCGCCTTGGCCCCGGTCGTGGTTTCCAGCGAGGAACTCGACGACCGCCTTGAATCGGCCCTCAAATCCCTGCGTGTGCCGCGTGGCCAGCTTGAGGCGTTGACCGGCATCCGTGAAAGGCGCTGGTGGGAGGCGGGTGCCCCCTTGGCCGAGAGCGCCGCCCGGGCCGCCCGCATGGCCTTGGAACGCGCCGGTCGAGATCCGTCGGAAATCGACGCTGTCCTGTTCACCTCGGTCTGCCGCGAGCATTTCGAACCCGCCACGGCTTGCCGGGTGGCCGACCTGCTGGGTGCCCGCCACGCCAGTTGGGTCCACGACATCTCCAACGCCTGCCTGGGCGTGCTGAGCGGCATCATCGACCTGGCCAACCGGATCGAACTCGGGCAGATCCGTTCAGGCGTGGTGGTCGCCTGCGAGTCGGCCCGCGAGATCACCGAAAGGGCCATCGCCCAGCTTCTGGCCCACCCCAGCATGGAAAACTACCGCGAGACGCTCGCCACGCTCACGGGAGGTTCCGGTGCCGCGGCGGTCGTGGTGGGCGAGGGGCAGGGCCGGGGAATCGGCGCGCGCCTCCATGGCGGCGTGAGCCAGTCCGACACCCGCTTCCACGCCCTGTGCCGCTGGGGCCTTTCCGACAACCTTACCGGCTCGCCGCTGGTGCACCTGGCCTCGGGCCTGGGCCCCGTGGTGCAGACCATGGCGACCGACTCGGTCGCGGTGCTCAGGCACGGGCTCGAGCTTGGCAAGCGCACCTGGGAGGCGTTCCTCCACGCCATGGGCATGATGCCGCGCGACTTCGACCAGGTCGTCTGCCACCAGGTGGGGGCGCCCCACCGCGACGCCATGCTCGCCTCGTTCGGCCTCTCAAGCAACCAAGTCTACTCCACCTATCCCTTTTTGGGCAACATGGGAACCGCCGCCCTGCCGGCCACCGTGGCGCTGGCCGACGAGAAGCGGCTGCTGGCCCCCGGCAGGCGCGTCGGTCTCCTGGGCATCGGCAGCGGGCTCAACTGCCTCATGCTCGGTGCGACATGGTGACGACGCCGGTGCCCCCCCGCGCCGCGCTTGTCCTGCCGCGACTGGCCCCCGGCACCTTCCCCTTCTGCAGCCGGTGGCCGTTTCTTTCCTCCGGCGTCCGCATGCACCATGTCGACGAGGGCCAAGGGCCCGCCGTCGTCATGGTCCACGGCAACCCGTCGTGGTCGTTCCTGTACCGGCAGGCCATTCCCGCCTTGGCCAAAAAACACAGGGTGATCGTGCCCGACCACCTCGGCTGCGGCTTGTCGGACATGCCCCCGCCCGGCTACGGGTTCACGCTGGCCGAACGCGTCGCCGACCTGGCCGAACTCCTCGATTCGGTCGTGCCCCATGGACCGGTCGACCTGGTGGCCCACGACTGGGGCGGCATGATCGCCCTGGCTTGGGCCATCGACCATCCGGAAAGGGTTCGCAGGCTGGTGCTGATGAACACCGCCGGGTTCGGCCTGCCCCCCGGGGCGGCCATCCCCATGTCGCTTCGCCTGGCCCGGACGCCCCTTGTGGGGTCCTGGCTGGTGCGGGGACTCAACCTTTTCGTCAAGGGAGCGATTCGCCACGGCGTGACCAAGCCGCTGCCGCCTGCCGCCGCCCAAGGCTTCCTCGCCCCCTACGGCACATGGGAGGAACGCGCCGCCATCCACCGGTTTGTCCTCGACATACCGCTTGGAAAGGGGCACCCCTCGTGGGACCTGGTGCAGCGGGTGGCCGGGGCCCTTCCCTCGCTGATGGACAAACCCCTGCTGCTGCTGTGGGGACTGCGCGACTTCGTGTTCACCCCTCCCTTCCTCGACCAGTGGCGCCGCGTGTGGCCCAAGGCCCAGGCGCATGTGCTGCCCGAGGCCGGGCACTGGCTGCTGGAGGATGAACCCGACGAGTGCGTCCGCCGCGTCGAGGCCTTTTTGCAGCCATAAGCGAGCGTCCATGGCGCCCCTGATTCCACAACTGCTGGAAGCGGCCGTCCGGGCACGGTCAAGCTCCCCCGCGATCGTTTCACCTTCGCGGCACGGACCGGGAACCGCCTGGTCTTACGAACGGCTGGCGGAGGCATCCGACCGCCTGGCGGCATCGCTCTTGAACATGGGAATCGGCCCGGGCATGCGCGTGGCGATGATGGCGCCGCCCTCGCCGCGCCTGTTCGCCACGCTGTTCGCCCTGTTCCGGATCGGCGCGGTGGCGGTGATGGTGGACCCCGGAATGGGCCTCAAGGGCCTGCGCCAATGCCTCGATGAGGCCGACTGCCAGGCTTTTATCGGATCTCCCAAGGCGATCGTGGCGAGGTGGATTCTCGGCTTGTGCGCGGGCGCGCGGATCGTGGCCCACCTGGGCGAAGGCTGGTTGCCTGGCTGCCGAAGGCTCCATGAGGCGACATCGGGCGGAACCGCCATCCATGCGGGCGGCGCGGGTGACATGGCCGCCATCCTTTACACCAGCGGATCCACCGGGCCGGCCAAGGGCGCCGTTTATTCCGCCGGCAACCTCGCCGCCCAGGTCGCCGCCCTGGGCTCCATGCTCGACATCCAGCCGGGCGAGACCGATCTATCGACCTTTCCGCTCTTTGGACTCTACGCTCCCGTGCTCGGCATGACCGCCGTCATTCCCCTCATGGATTTCACCCGTCCGGCCACGGCCGACGCCGACATGCTGCTCGACCTGGTCGCCCGCCACCGCGTGGACAACCTGTTCGCCTCCCCCGCGGTGCTGACACGCCTTGTCCGCCGCGCGGAAACCCGTGGCGGCCTCGACCGCCTCAAGCGACTGGTATCCGCGGGCGCCCCGGTGCCATGGACCTTGGTGAGGCGCGCCCGTCCCCACCTGAACGCCGCCGCGCGCCTTCATACTCCCTACGGCATGACCGAGGCATTGCCGGTGGCCTGCCCCTCGGATCGGGAGATTTTGGGCCCGGAATTGGAAATCACCCGCGGCGGTGGCGGCATCTGCCTGGGCAAGCCGGCGCCCGGCACTCGGATATTGATTCTTCCAGCCACGGAAGAACCGATGGCCCACCTTCCCGATCCGCTTCCACCCGGAGCACATGGCGAGATCGCCGTGGCCGGACCCCAGGTGACCAGGTCTTACTGGAACCGCCCCGCGGCGAATGCCCGCCACAAGGTCACAACGGCCCAAGGCGAGTTGATTCACCGCACTGGAGACATGGGCTATCTGGATGCCAGAGGCACGCTCTGGTACCTGGGCCGGCAGGCCCAGATGGTGCGGGTGCAGGGCCGAAACATTCCCGCCGACGCCACCGAGGCGATGTTTCTGGATATTCCCGGTGTGGCGCGCGCCGCCTTGGTTCAGGCAGGCACCGATCGCGCGGCGTTGGTGATTGAACCAATGCCGGACGCCCCTGCCGACCTGACCGCCCAAGCCCGCCTCCGGGCGGATCGCGCCGGCTTGCCGATTGAACGCGCCCTGATCAACACCCGGTTTCCGGTCGATCGCCGCCACAACAGCAAGATCGATCGCGAAGCCTTGGGGAACTGGGCCAAAGGAAAACTTTAAAGGGGTCTTCCAATTCGATTGAGCCCAATCCACCAGCTTCGGGTTTTGTTGGACAACAAGCAGAAATTCTCCGCGCACCTGACGGATCGAACCAGACCCTGAACGATTGAAACGGGCAGATAAGACTCCAGACTTCCTTTTGGTTTCAAAAATCCATTCAACGGCCTTGGACTGGTACGGGGACGGAGTTGCCCTCCAGAGGAACCTTAACCTCGCATCGCATCTCACCCGTGGGGCTCTGGGAAACATACGGCAACCGCAAAATCGGCACGGTTGACGAAATCGGCATGAAGGCAACGATCCGGACTGCCGATAAATCCGGTAACGGGCCGTGGGTCCGCACATTCGGCACAACAAGCCGATTCCCGCTGTTCCCGATGAGGAGATGCCTGTCATGTACCGCTCGATCCGCGCCATGTGGTTGAGCGCCGCGCTGGCCGCGCTTGGCGGTGGGCACGCGCTCATGGCCCAATCAGTCACCCCGGCAGCCAATCGGGAACGCTTTGTTTCGTTGGAACTGGATGGCGGCAAAGCCACCCGCTGCCGCGTTCTCAAGACCTGGACTGATTCCGAGGGCAATCGTTGCCTTCAGGTTCAAGCCGTTTTCACCGGCCAACGCATGACAGTGGTGCAAAAATTCCAGGAAGGGAATCTCTCCGAAGTGCAGGTTTACCACTGGGGAGGTTCCAAGGAGTCGCCTCCGGGCGCCCCGATCCCCGGCCCCGTTTCGGATATTCAGCAAACATCCAACTCAGCGCCCCCGGCTCAACTTCCCCCTGTGGACGAAAACGCCCCCTCCGCCAAGGGTGGTGATG
>CAWUNZ010000141.1:0-8865 GCA_963923445.1 uncultured bacterium | reverse complement strand
TGTGATGCCCATCATGGCGCTGGCAGGGCTGGTTCTGGGAACAAAAGCCGGTAGCGTTTCGCGATTCAAAATAAAATCAGACAAATAAACTTCATTGTTTTTAAAATGTCGCTAAAAAAAACTGGGATTTAACTGCTATTCATCAGCCACCCACCCCGGGCCAGTCGGGGAACAGTTCTCCCGTGGTTTCCTTTCGCATGGCGGCGGGTGCGTCAACAATCATCGCCTCGAGCGTCTCCAGACGGTCGGCCTCGGCGGGAGGCTTGTCGCGGCGCCAGCGGGATATGCGCGGAAACCTGAGGGCCACCCCCGAACGGTGCCGGGGCGACCTGCCGATTCCCTCGAAGGCCAACTCGAACACATGCTCGGGCCGGACCGTTCGCACCGGCCCGAATTGCTCAAGCCCCGATGAGCGGATCAGGCCATCGAGTTCCCGCATCTCCTTGTCGTCCAGACCTGAGTAGGCGCTCGCCACCGGGACAAGTTCATCACCTTTCCAAACGGCAAAGGTATGGTCGGTGAACAGCCCGGCGCGCCTGCCACTTCCCCGCCTCGACATCACCAGCACCGCGTCGATCACCCTCGGATCCACCTTCCATTTCCACCAGTCACCGCGAACCCGCCCCGCCCGGTAGGGAGAGGAAAGCCTCTTGAGCATGATCCCCTCGGCCATGTGCTCCCCGGCGCGCGAGCGAAGGGACATCAAGGCCGGCCAGTCACCCTCCAGCACGGGGGAAAGCCGCAGGTGCCCGGTCGAGACGGGCGCCACAATTTGTTCCAGCAGGGCGCGCCTTTCGGCCAAGGGCAGGGTCCGCACATCGTCACCGTGGCTGGCCAGAAGATCGTAAGCGATCATGGCCACGGGAACATCGCGGAGGATCGACCTGGAGACAGCCGTCCGCCCGATGCGCCTTTGAAGGTCGTGAAAAGGCATGATGCAGCCGTCGCGGCAGGCGACGATTTCGCCATCGACCACCGTTCCTTCCGGAAGCCGCGCCAAAATACCGGCAACCTCGGGGAAACGATCCGTCACCAATTCCTCACCCCGACTCCAAAGGTGGGCGCGGCCTTGGCAGCACACGGCCTGGCAGCGGATGCCATCCCATTTCCACTCCGCCTGCCATTGGGCGCGATCTCCCAATGCCACCAGTGGTTCCTCCAGCGGCGAGGCGAGGAAAAAGGGCCGGGGAGCGGATGAATCGGAACCGGCAACGCCACCCCTCAGACTCTCGAGCAGGCCGGGAACCGGCTGCCAGTCGCCCATCAGGCGCTCATCGACCCGGGCCACGGGAACACCCAGGGCACTGGCCACACCTCGAACCAAAAGGCCCCGTGAAACACCCACGCGGAAGGCACCCGTCACCAGCTTGTTCCAAACGAACCGCTCAGCGCCCGGCAACCTCGACCAAGCCTCGAGCATGATCGCACGCTGATCAATCGGGGACGCCCCCGCGAGGGCCATCAACCGCTCCTCCACCCACCAAGCCAGGCCACGAACCTCGGCGCCGTCACCGGGAGGCACCGTGAGGTTGAGCGTTTCGGCCATGTCGCCCACAGCCGTGTGGCACTCATCAAAAAGCCAGTGGGGAACATCGGCAGCATGGGCGGCCCAAGAGCGCAGGTCGCCGCGCTTGACCCCCAACCGGGGACGGCGTCCGGCGAGAAAATGGATGGCCCAGGCCGCATCAGCCGGTTCAGCCTCGCGGAAATACGATTCCAAAGCGGCCACCTTGTCACCCGTGCGGGTGGATGAATCGAGGCTCTGGTAAAGCGCGGCGAAGCCCCTCATGCCGATTCCGCCTCCGGCGCATCGTCAGCCTCACCAGTCCAACGGGTGGCCAGCGGGCCAGCATCCACCCCCTTTTCAGAGAAATACCGGCTCAGCACCGACACCTGCCCGTGGGTGACAAGGACCCGCTCAGCCCCGGTCGCCGCGATCGATGCCAAAAGCCCGGGCCAATCGGCATGGTCGGAGACCACAAAGCCTTTGTCGGCACCTTGCCGGCGGCGCGCGCCGCGCACCTGCATCCAGCCAGAGGCGAATGCCACCGAGGCATCGCCGAATTTCCGCATCCATGGCGAACCCAACGCCGATGGAGGGGCGAGCACCAGGCAGCGGCCCCAACCTTCAGGGGGCGGACCCTCGCCCGCTTGCCGGGTGGGCGGCAACGCCACACCCGCCTCGCGGTAGGCGGCGGTCATGCCAGCCACGGCGCCATGCTCGATGATCGGGCCGGGGCCGTCGACTCCCACCATGGCCAGCAATCGCTGGGACTTGCCCAGCGAATAGCCCAGAAGCACGGCGGGGCGCCCCTCCGAGGCGCAACTCCGCCACCAATCAAGGATCTCTTTCTTCAAGGCTTCCGTGTCACGCCACCGGTAGATCGGCAAACCGAAGGTGGATTCGGTGATGAAGACCCGGCAGCGAACAGGCTCAAAAGACACGCAAGTCGGATCGTTCCCATCCTTGTAATCGCCGCTGGTCACCCAGACATCGCCGTGGTGTTCCACTCGCACCTGCGCCGAGCCAAGGATATGGCCGGCGGGGTGCAGCGAAACGGTCACGCCGTTGTGGACCACCTTGCGCCCGTAAGGAACACCCTCAAGGGGTGCCTCCTTGCCTAGCCTGGCCCGCAACACCGGCAGGCTGTCAACGCACGCCAGGTAATGGCGTGAGCCGGTTCGGGCATGGTCGGAATGCCCATGGGTGATGACGGCCCGATCCACGGGACGCCACGGATCGATGAAAAAGTCACCCGCCTCACAGTACAATCCCTCGGCGGTGACACGCAGCAAATCGCCCATGATGCCATGGTAAGAGCCGAGCGATGCCGACAGACGACCTGAAAATCGAACTGCCCGACCAGGCCGCGACGGCGCGCGCGGGACGCCTACTGGGCCGGATCGCCCCCGCCGGAACCGTGGTGGCCTTGATGGGCCCGCTGGGAGCGGGAAAAACAGCCTTCACGCGGGCCATGGCCGAGGGCTTGGAAGTGGCCGACCTCGCGGCCGTGAACAGCCCGACCTTCACCTTGCTGCAGCACTACACCGGCAGGCTGACGATGCACCACTGCGACACCTACCGCCTGAAGCGCCCGGAGGAATTCGACGACCTTGGGGCGGAGGAGTGGTTGCGCTCGGGCGGGGTATGCGTGGTGGAGTGGGCCGACCGGGTGGCGCACCTTCTGCCGGAAGACCTTCTGGCCGTGGCGCTGGAGATTGAAGATCCAACCCGGCGCGTTCTCAGGGCCCAAGCGACAGGCCCCTTTCACGCCGATTTGCTTGAAAAATGGGAGCGAGCCCTGGGGACGGCCCGCGGGACGGAATAAATATTTCACCTATCAGGAATGTCGCGCGTGGCGTCGCGGAAGGCGCGCAGAGTCTGTTTCCCCGCCTCGGCCGCGTCAGGCTGGGGAAAAATCTCGGCGGATAAGTATCCTTGGTAGCCCGCGTCGCGTAGCAAGCCCACCACGGCCTTGAAATCGGTGTGGCCCAAACCCATCGCCCGGCGATTGGAGTCGGCGAAGTGGACATGGCCGATCGAGGGCCCGGCCTTGGCGATCGACGCCGCCCACGACGCCTCCTCGATGTTCATGTGGAACAGGTCGGCCAGAACCTTGGCGTTTTTTCGGCCCACCCGGGCCAAAAGGCCCAGAGTCTCGTCGATGGTTCGCAGCAGGTTGGTCTCGTAGCGGTTCAGCGGTTCGACCAAAAAATGCTGGCCCATTTCGCCTGCCAGGTCGGCCAACTCGGCCACCGCCTCGGCCAGCCAGTCGAGCGCCTGCTCACGGGTGACTTCACCCTCATGCCTTCCCTGCATCGACCCAAGGATGACCGGGGCGCCCAATCGGCCGCCCGCGAGGATCATCTCGCGAAGAAACCGCCTGGCCTGCTGGCGAACGGACGCATCGGCCGAGGTAAGACTGAGCTTGTGCTTCACCCACCCGGCGCCCGAACCCAAAGCCGCGAGGCCAAGGCCATGCCGACGAAGGATGGCTGCGACGGGATCGGCGGGAAGCGAGTCGGGGCCGGGGGCGAATATTTCCACGCCGTCGAAACCCAGGACAGCGGCCTGATGGCAGCCATGGTCGAGTTCGCCATGGAAGACAAAAGGACCTGAAGCGGCCTCGGGAACCAGACACACGGTGATGGCGCTGCGCATCATGAAAATTCCGGGGAGATTTTCAGGCATGGGGAGCCTCGCTGGCGTGCCCGCCGCTTGATCCCTAGCTTGTTCTATAGGGAGGAAGCCGGCGTGCCGAACATCAACGACATCACCGTGCGCCAAGTGCAGGATCGGATCAAGCTTCTTTATGGGGCCAAGGACGAGGCCCGGGGCGTGAACGGCACCTTCCTCTGGTTCATGGAGGAAGTCGGCGAATTGGCGTCGGCCCTGCGGGGCGGCGAGTCCGCCGAGGAGGTGGCGGCGGAATTCGCGGATGTGCAGGCGTGGCTTGCCACCTTGGCGAACATCGCGGGCGTGGACCTTGGCGCCGCGGTTTCCAAAAAATACGGCCTGGCGTGCCCGGGTTGCCGGAAGGAACCGTGCGCCTGCCCTCCCCATGAGAAACCATGAGAAGGGGCATCATGGTTCGCCTGTTGATCGCGGCGTCGGTTGTGTTGGCGGGCGCGAGTTCCGCCGCCGCTGGACCGTCGCTTGCCTCCGTTTCGGCCGGATGGCCCGGTTCAGGGGGACAAAGCGTCGCGCGCTCCGGTGTGCCGTTTCCCCTGCGCGCGGTTGTGCAGGTTGATGCCGCGAGCGAGTCTTCCGGTTGCCGGTTGGTGGTGCAAACCCGCGACCCGGCCGGAATTCCATGCCGAACCGTGTTTCCGCTACCCGAACTTGCCGCCGGCCGGCACATGGTTCCGCTGGTGGCCCGCCACACCGGCAGCTGGCTTCAGCCCCTGCGGGTGGCGCTGGAGCGCGCCGATGGCACAGTGATGAGTTTCATCGACATGGCCCCCGCCGATATGCGGGCCTTGGCCGGGCACCAGCCGGTTGTGCTGGCTTTGGGCGCCAAGTTCCCTGAGTTGGAGCGGATGCTGGGCAGGCTTGACCGCCAGGTTGCGGCGGGAACCATCGACGCCAACGACTCCCGCGACGCCGAGCCTTACCCGGGCATGGTGGCCGTGGAGAAAATGGAAATCCTCCCGGCCGATCCCAGCGGCTTCCTGGGGGCCGACATGGCCGTGGCCAACCTGACCGACGCGTTCATGGCCGACTGGATGGCGGCAGAGAACGCGAGCCGTCGAGCCGCACTCGCGGCCTGGCTGGTGGACGGAGGCCGCCTGGTGGTGGGGTTGGATCCCGGTCAGGCGCGCAACATCGGGTTGTTCAGCGATTCGTTGAAAGCGTGCCAGGCGGGACTGGGCCTGCCAGCAACAGCCTCGGCACAACAAGAGATCCGCAAAGTGCCGGTCTCCTCCCTTCCCCGATGGGTTGCCGGGAACTTGCCCCCGCTGGCGGCGCGCCCGGTCGCCACCCTGGATGCCGTCCCCGGCCATGGCGAAGTGCTCGCCCGCGAGCCCAGCCCGGGAAGGGGGCCGAGGCCTGTGCTGGTTCAGGGCGGATGGGGGCGTGGATGGGTTCTGGTCACTGCCATTTCGTTGGAACCGTCTGAGGAAACGGCCCGGCAGGAAAAGGAGATTTGGCGTGGTTTCTGGGGCAAGGTTTTGGCTGACGCCGGACTTCCCACCCCCCGGGCCAATGGATCACTGTTCCTCGACAACCTCGCCGACACAGGTGTGCCCGTGGTCGCCTTCGGCTGGGTGGTGCTGATCATCCTCGCGCTGGGTGTGCTTTACGCTCCCCTCGATTACCTGCTGACGGCCCGGTTGCTGGGCAGGCCGGCGGCGACCTGGCTCACTTTTCCGGCGCTTGCGCTGGTCGCCACCGCCGGCATCCTTGCTGCGGCGTGGTTTATGCGCGGCGACCATCCAGTGGACCGCTGGTTCACCCTGGTGGATATCGATGCACGCAAGGAAAACCCGAGGTCCTGGGGTGAAGTGATCCTGGCCCGGGTCGATCCCCGCGGCAGTCGGCACGATGTCGCGCTTTCACCCGCCGGCACCTGGTTCGAACCCACCGAATGGCGCGCGGCGCCTGTGGGCCCGGTCACAATCGAGGACCGGCCCCGACCAGTTCCCCCCATGGCCACCCGAGCGGTGTCGGAGCAGGCCACGGACCTGTCCGCCGTGAAGGGGTTGCTTTGCCCACCGGGAGGCGAGCAGGTGCTGGCCGGTCGGTTCTCCGCTCGATTGAAAAAAAGCCCGTTTGTTTCGTCGCTGAAGCCGTCGCGCACCGCCCCGCACCTGCATGGGGCCATTGAAAACCATTTGCCACTCGACCTCACCGATGCCGTGCTGCTTTACGCCGGCCGGATGCAGGCGTTGGGCGACCTGCCAGGGCGAGGCGGCCGAGTGCTGGTGGAAACCATGAAGCTGGGAGACGCGGGAGAAGCCTCGGAAACCTGGCGCGTGCTGATCCACCAAGGCGCCGGGTTGGTGGAAGGCGGGCGGGTGATCGGTGGCAGGGAGCAAGCGCGCCCCTCCTTGCCCGCCGCGTTTCAGCCGTTTCTTTTCGCCCGCGCCGAGGCGGCTGATGCCACTCGCTCCATGGGTTTGGGCTGGGACCAGGGATGGCGTCTGAGGCGGTTGGAAGACGCTTGGCGCGACGAGGTGCTTCTGGTGGGACGCGCGAGCACCGGACCAGCCAACCTGACCCTTGATGGCGCGCCCGCGACCGCCGATGCCGACCGCGGCGCCGTGCTTGTCCGCGTGTTCCTTCCCGTGGACCGCTCTGTGGAGCCAACGGAATGATCGAGACCCGCGACCTCACCAAGACCTACGGCGAACTGTACGCCCTCAACCGGCTGACCTTGAAGCTGGAACCCGGCGATGTCTACGGGTTCATCGGCCCCAACGGCGCGGGCAAGACCACAACCATGCGGATTCTGGCGACCCTGCTCAATCCCACCTGGGGCGAGGGATTCGTCTGCGGGCACAGCATCCACACCAACCCGCGCGAGATCCGCCGGGCCGTGGGCTACATGCCCGACTTCTTCGGCGTTTACGACGACATGAAGGTGATCGAGTACCTCGAGTTTTTCGCGAGCGCCTACCGCATCGGCGGAGAGGCGCGCCGGAAAAAATGCGACGAGGTGCTGGAACTGGTCGACCTCACCTTCAAGCGCGAGGCGCTCGTCACCAGCCTCAGCCGCGGCATGACCCAGAGGCTGGGCCTGGCCCGGGTGCTGCTGCACGATCCGCAGGTGCTGCTGCTCGACGAACCGGCCAGCGGCCTTGACCCGCGCGCCCGCATCGAGATGCGCCGGTTGCTGAAAAAACTCCGCGGCCTGGGCAAGACCATCATGATTTCGAGCCATATTCTCCCCGAATTGGCCGACATCTGCAACAAGATCGGCATCATCGAGAAGGGGCAGTTGCTGTTCAACGGCGATGTCGCCGAGGCGATCAGGCAGGTCCGCCAGAACCCGGTGGTGCGCGTGGGCGTGGCCGATGGTCGGGACCGGGAGGCCGCCGACCTGCTGGAGAAACACCCGGCGGTGCTCTCGGTGGAACCGTGCAACGATCCCCCCTGCCTCCGCGTCACCCTCGCCCCGGGCACCATCGACCCGGGTCCGCTCGCCGACGCCCTGATGGGCGCGGGTTTCCGCCTGCGCCTGCTGATGGAGGAGGAGATCGACCTCGAGGATGTCTTCCTCGGCATCACCAAGGGCATCACGAGCTAAGGACAAACCCATGCGCATCGTCGTGACCGGAGGCGCCGGTTACATCGGCAGCCACACCGCCCGGTTGTTGGCCAAACAAGGCCACGATGTCCTCATTTACGACAGCCTGTCGCGAGGCCACCGGCGCGCGGCCGAGTTGGCCGTGGGGAGTGGCCGGCTGGTGGAGGGTGACCTCCTCGACGAGGACCGCCTCGACCACGCCCTCTTGGCCCATCGGGCCGAGGCGGTGGTCCATTTCGCCGCCTACGCCTTGGTGGGCGAATCCGTTGCCAGGCCGGAACTTTACTGGCGCAATAATGTGGGAGGAACATTGGCGCTTTTGCGCTGCATGGCACGCCAAAAGGTTGCTCATATCGTTTTCTCCTCCACTTGCGCGGTCTACGGCGAGCCCGACGGCGCCGACATCGTCGAGTCGCTGCCCAAGGCTCCCGTCAACCCCTATGGCGAAACCAAGCTGGCCTCGGAGTGGGCCTTGGCGGCTCATGCCCGCGCCCACGGCATCGGCGCCACGGCGCTGAGGTACTTCAACGCCGCGGGGGCCGATCCAGACGGCCAACTGGGCGAGGATCACGATCCAGAAACCCACCTCATTCCCCTGGCCATCGACGCGGTGGCCTTGCAAGGCAAGGAACTCAAGGTTTTCGGAACCGACTGGCCAACCCCCGACGGCACCTGCATTCGCGATTATGTGCATGTGGCCGACCTGGCGGAGGCGCACGCGCTGGCCTTGGCCACCAGCAGGTCCGGCGTGTTCCGCGCCATCAACCTGGGAACGGGTCGCGGAGCCTCGGTGAGGGAAGTGATCGACATGGTGGCTGCGGTGACGGGCAAACCTGTGCCTCATACCGCCGCGCCGCGCCGGTCGGGCGACCCGTGCCGGTTGGTGGCGGGCGCCGGGTTGGCCGGGCCGGAGTTGGGCTGGGTGCCCAGGTTTTCCGACCTTCGAACCATCGTGTCCACGGCGTGGGAATGGCGGCGGAAGCATCCACGGGGATACCGGTCCGCCTGACGCTTGCGCCGAACCCGTTCATCGATCACCATGACCTGCTATGGAGGGCTTTGGCATGAGTGGCATGATCAGCAAGGGTTTGGGAGTTGTGGCGGTCGGATGCTG
>CAWUNZ010000140.1:0-8926 GCA_963923445.1 uncultured bacterium | reverse complement strand
GAAAAAACATGGTGACACCCCGCCACCATCAGACAAAAAACAAAAGCCGAGTTGACAATCTCTATTTCAAACGCGAACCAAAGGGGAGCACCACCTCCCCTTTGGCCCCAAAAGCGAAATGCAGGCATCTATAACAAAATGGCTGGAGTCATCGGCATGGCACAACCAATACCTGCTGATGCTGCTGAGTGAGTAAATGGCTGAGAAGTTCCAGCACTTGGGAGTCCGTTAATCGCAAAGCCAGCATGGAATTCACAACAATATCCATTTGCCGCATGTAACTGCTGCCCGGAGGGCGATAAGGTATGAGGCACAAAACCGACGGAGCAGACAGGATTTTCAACGCACAACCAATGCCCATTTCGACCCATCTGGTCTTATCCGTGGTGATCCGGTTGGATCCTAGGATGCCAAAAAGTCAGTGCAACATTTTGTGCAACAACAATGCGACAAGCTCAAAAAATCTATAAAACAAGCGATTTAAAAATTTAATGTATGCACTACGGAACCGCAGGTTACAGGTTCGAATCCTGTCGGGTGTAGTCCCAGAACTCCCTCAAAACGAACTTAAATCAATACAAAAACCAAGCTTGTGACAAACATAGATAGGGCAGAATTTCTGGGAGTCCCTATGCTCCGGTCCCTGATTTCTCTTGTTTTACTCGCCTCGGTTGGAAAGTTATTTGCGGCCGAACCGCGAATCAGGCCCAACATTGTGGTCATTTTCGCCGATGACCTTGGCTATGCCGATATCGGCCCCTTCGGTGCCACCAAGCAAAAAACTCCAAACCTGGACAGGATGGCCGCGGAAGGCATGAAGTTGACCAGCTTCTACGCTGCTCCCGTCTGCTCCGTTTCGCGCGCGCAACTGCTGACCGGCTGCTACGGGGTAAGGGTATCGGTTCCTGGTGTGTTTTTCCCCGCCGGACCAAATGGTCTTCATGCCAACGAACTCACGATCGCGGAATATTTGAAACCCTTGGGGTACGCAACGCAAATCGTCGGCAAATGGCATCTGGGCGACCAACCTGAATTCCTCCCCACAAGGCAGGGTTTTGATCATTATTTTGGCATTCCTTATTCCAACGACATGCAACGCAAATCCAAGGCCACTGGTGAGCGGGTTGTACCGCTGGTGCGGGACGAGGCCGTGGAGGAATTGCTAACCGACGAAAAACAAAGCGCCATCGTCGAGCGATACACCCATGAGGCTGTCGGTTTTATCCGTAATAACGCCAGCCGCCCCTTCTTTCTATACATGCCGCACACCGGAGTTCACACACCCATACATCCTGGTGAAAAATTCCGCGGCAAGTCGGAAAATGGAAGATTCGGCGACTGGGTGCAGGAACTCGACTGGAGCGTCGGGCGGGTGCTGGACACGATCAGGGACCTGAAACTTGCTGAACGCACGCTTGTGGTGTTCACCAGTGACAACGGCCCATGGCTGGTGAAGAAAGCCGATGGCGGTAGCGCAACCCCGCTTCGGGGTGGAAAAGGGAGCACTTGGGAGGGAGGGGTCCGCGTGCCGACACTCGCATGGTGGCCGGGCAAGATAGCGGCAAAGTCAACCTGCGATGCAGTGGCTGGCACAATCGACTTGCTTCCGACATGCGCTTCCATCAGCGGTGCCAACCTGGCCCCCAATACTGTTATCGATGGCCGTGACATAACTGGATTGCTGTTTGGCCAAACCAAGCAATCTCCGAGAGAGGCGCATTATTACTTTTCCGGCTACACCCTGCAGGCCGTGCGCCAGGGGCCATGGAAACTCGCGCTTGCGCCACAACCGGAACCGCATCTTGGCTCCGAATTCAGGAAGGACGCACAATCCAGTCCCCGCCTTTATAACCTCGACAACGACATCGGCGAGACATCCAACCTGGCGGAAAAGCACCCGGAAGTGGTGACGAAACTGAAATCATTGGCCGAGGCAATGGCCTTGGAAATCGGAGGGAACAAACCAAAGGCCCGACGACCGGCAGGATTGGCAGCCAATCCGGTCACCCTCTACCCCACTGTTGCCGAAACGGCCAAAACCTCCACCACCCCGGCCGATTTGGCCAAGCTCAAGGTGGGAGAAGCTGTTGGGGCCACGCAGGCGCCGCGCATCGGGAACAAGGGGTTCACGCTAAGCTGCACCCTGAACACCGACCAAAAAGACACCATTATTCTTGCGCATGGCGGCGCTGCCCTCGGCTATGCTCTCCATCTTCGCGATGGAAAGCTTGTCTTCTCAGTTCGAACAGACAAGGATCATCTCACCAGCGTGCAATGCGAATCAGCGCAAGGCCCGATCCATGTGGTGGCGACACTTGCCGCCGACGGTGCGATCAGCCTCAAGGTCGGTGACATGAAGGTCGTGACAGGCAAGGCGCCTGGGCCGATTCCCCGGCAGCCGCAGGAAGATTTCTGCCTCGGGCACGATAACGGCCAGCCGGTCGCGACCTTTCCGGCGGGCAAGCCCTTCAAGGGTTCCATCACCGATCTCAGGGTGACCACGGCCAAGTGAAACCCGTAGCCCACCGGGGCGCTGGTCTTCCGGCGATGTTTGTTGACGGGGACTAGCGCGTCAGATAGTTTTGGCCGATCGCGATCCACCCGTGAGATCGAAAGCAATCCTTTCCCAACCAAGGGGTTTCCATGAAAAGTCTACTGGCTCTGGCCCTGTGCGCCGCGTCAGCTTCACTCAACCTGGCAATGGCCCAGCCGCCGGTCCGAAAGTTCGACGACAAGGGGGCGCCTCCATTCAAGGTTTTGAAAGAAGGAGAAAATCCGCCACTTGACGCTTACGACAATTTTGTCATCGGGCCGAAATACCCCGCGGCTCCGGAACGGAAGAAGGTCGAAGGTGTTCCGGAAGGCAAGGTGACGCAGTTCGAGTTCGAATCCAAGGAGACCAAGCTGTTCAATCCTGGCATCGCCCGAAAGGAATTCGGCAAGGTCGATCCCAACAACCCCAAGACGCTGATCGTGCAGACGCACAATATCGACTACAAGCGCAGGGTTGGAGTTTATGTTCCCGCTGGATACAAGCAGGGGACCGAGGCACCATTCATGGTGGTCCATGACGGCCCAGGCCAAGCAGGCGGCTACAAGACCATTCTCGACAACCTCATCGCCCAAAAGCGAATCCCCCCGATCGTTCTCATCAGCCTTTCCAACGGTGGCGGAGACGCGCAGGGCCATGAGCGTGGCAAGGAATACGACAACATGAACGGCGACTACGCCACCTATATCGAGACCGAGGTGCTGCCCCGGGTTGAGAAAAACTGCCAAGTGAAGCTGACTAAAAACCCGGACGGACGCGCGGCCATGGGCAGCAGTTCAGGTGGTTCCTGCGCCCTCATCATGGCCTGGTTCCGCAACGACCTGTACCACCGGGTTCTCACCACCTCGGGCACCTTTGTGAACCAGGCCTGGCCTTTCGACCCGAAGTACCCTGACGGCGCCTGGGGATTCCACAAGACCATCATCCCCAACGAAGCAAAAAAACCGATCCGCCTTTTCATCTCGGTGGGTGACAGGGATTTGCTCAATCCAAATGTCATGCGCGACGACATGCACGACTGGGTGGAGGCCAACCACCAAATGGCCAAGGTGCTCAAAGCCAAGGGCTACGAGTACCAGTACCTGTTCTGCCAGGGTTCAGGGCACGGCATCGGAAACGCCCAGCAGCAGTTCCTGCCGCATGCCATTGAATGGGTTTGGAAAGGCTACGGGCAGAAGTAAGGAATATCCAATTCCCTGCCTCTGATCCCCGCACACCGGGAAACGAAAATCGAAATAGCCCCGAACGAAGGCGCGAAGCGCCAGAGTGATCGGGGCTATTTTATTTCCGACCCACTCACTCCGCCTTTGCTTTTGTTCGATGCTCGCTTTATCGATCAGATGTTGGCCACCACGGGGTAGTATTCATCGTCCTCGTTCTTGCCGCCATAGCCCTTGCCGACCTCGGCCTCAGAGGCGACAAACTGGACGCTTTTGATCCATTTCACCATCTTGTATCCCAACTGGTTTTCCGCGCGGAGCCTCAGTGGGGCGCCATGAAGGTCTGAAAGCGGCTTGTCATTCATCTCCCACGCCAGCATGGTTTCGGGGTGCCCGGCGTTCTCGATGGTCAGCGTGTCGTAGTATTCGCCACCGTAATGCCCGTCTCCGTACGACCTGAACACAACCGCCTTGGCCCCGGGCAGAGGCCTTACAACTTCCATCAATTGTGAAAGCGTGACACCACCCCATTGCGCGACCCCTGACCACCCTTGTATGCAGTGGTGCAGGGTGATTTGCTCGCGCCTGCCCAACGCCTCCAACTCCGCAAAGGAGAGTTCGACAGGATTCTCCACCAAGCCGAAAATTTTAAGTCGGAAATGTTCCCGCCTCAAATGGCCCAAAGAATCCCATTCGGGGGAATGCGGCATCTTGCCATTGGGCCAGAAGTACGGGGAAATGTCGGCGCGGGTGTATTGCACTCGGCTGGGGAGGCGATTGAGGACTGCCCGCTGCAGGGGTCCGAGAACCCGACGGAACCCCATCTGCACCCAGCGAGGCCGTTTCCAAGAGATCCAATGGGCAAGGTAACAGGACAGCAAAATCAACCCGATCCCGCCAATGAACACCATCAGCCCGGCCGGATCGGTGTCGTCGGTACCCATCACGATATGGTTCATGTTCCGGCAAAGTCCGGTGATGACCACCATGCCGACATGGGGAACGAGAAACGCCAGGTACGAGCACAAGGCGAGAAAATGAATCGAACGCGCTGCCTGCCTGCCGCCGAACATGGCCGGGTACCAGCGCGCCCAGTTGTCGATCGCAGGAGACATCGCCAGACCCGTCAAAATGGATACGGGTGCCACGATGAACACGATGCCAAAGTACGAGAGTTGCTGGAGCGGGTTATACTTGTAGAACCCGTCGGGCTCGACCGGCATGTGGAATGTGGCGTAATGAACCATCACCTTCCACGCGTCAAAAAATATGCCAAGGTCGGTCGGGACCAACCTCTTCCACTGGTTGGTGCAGAACAAAAGCGTCACAAAGATGGCGCCATTAAGAAACCAGAAAAACGCGCTCAGGAAATGCCAATGCCGGGCGATCCCGATCGTGTGGCGAAATCCCGGTAGGGCGATCCAAGGAGAGATGTATCGGCTGTCATCCTTGGCAGTCCAAACCCGGTCACGGGGAACCACGACGGGCGTGAAGCGTATCCACTCAGAATCGAGCGAGCAGTGGTTGCTCCAGTAAAGGCGGGGATGATCCATCAAAATGGATATGCCGCTGCGAACCAGCAAAACCATGAGGAGCAGGTTCACAAAATGGGCCAGTCGCAGCCAAACGGGGAACCCGATAGGGTCGCTTGCCGACGGTTCCGTCACACGCGGCCCTGGCCCGATCTCTGGCAAGCCAAAGGCCAAATACCAACCCCAAGCCGCGGCAACGGGTGCCACCCCAGCCACGAACGCCAAGGCCAGAAAAGGCCATTTGACATGAACCCACATTCGCCTGTCGGAAGGATAAACGAGGGAATTGCCTTGGATGTTTTCCGCCATTTCACCCATGGGCCATATTCTCCCGAAAGGCATCAAACCAATACAAAATCATCAGAACATTACCTTAGCCCTTTTCGGATTGATATCCCATGTGCCGATGGCCATTTGCGATTTTGGTGCTGGTCGCTTTGTCGGATGCCGCTTTGGCTCAAGCTCCACGATTGGCGGCCTTATTCTCAGACCACATGGTGCTCCAGCGGGAAAAATCAGTCCCCGTGTGGGGTTGGGCGCAACCTGGAACGGATTTGACCATTTCGTTCGCCGGGCAAAGCGTTTCGGCCAAATCCGACCAATCCGGTTTGTGGAAGGCATCGCTGGCCCCACTTTCAGCCAGTGCCGCCCCACGAGAACTGACAGTCAAGGCTGGAGCAACAGTCGTCGCCACCGTCAGGGATGTGCTTGTGGGCGAGGTTTGGCTCGGTTCAGGGCAGTCCAACATGGCAATGACTGTCAACCGTTGCGCCGATTACCCCAAGGAACAACAATCCGCAAATTTCCCGCTGATTCGAATGTTCCGCGAGGAGTCCCCGGCGTCGGAAAAACCCCGAGAGAACGCCAAGGGAACATGGTCCGTCTGCTCTCCCCAAACGGTGGGAGGCTTTTCAGGAACCCTCTACTTTTTCGGACGCGAACTGCACCGGGAGCTGAAGGTGCCCGTTGGACTCATCAATTCGTCGGTTGGCGGAACGCCGATCGAATCATGGGTCGCGGCGGAGGCGCAACTTGCGACTCCGGAACTTAAGCCGATCGTGGAGTCCAAGGCCAAGTCGGATGCGACATTCGACCCCGCCAAGGCAAAACAGAATCATGAAAAGGCGCTCATCAAGTGGAAAGCCGACAGCGACAAGGCCAAGGCTTCCGGCCAAGTCGCGCCCCGAAAGCCGATTGATCCGGTCGAGGCGCGCGCGCGCAAGGGAGGCCCGGGCGGGCTGTTCAATGGAAAAATCCATCCCTTGATTCCATACGCCTTGCGCGGGGTGACTTGGTATCAGGGTGAGGCCAACACGGGCCCGGCGGAAGCGGAATACTATCAGCACTACCTGAAGGCACTCATCACAGACTGGCGAAAAAGATGGAATGAACAGCTTCCATTCGCATGGGTCCAGCTCCCGAATTTCAAGCGCGATGAGAAGAATTGGCCAGTGGTGAGGGAAGGGATGATGAAAACCCTTGCCCTGCCCCGCACCGGCATGGCCATCACCATCGACATCGGAGATCCCAAGGATATCCATCCCGCGAACAAGCAGGATGTCGGCAAGCGCCTGGCCCTGTGGGCCTTGTCAACAGTGTACGGAAGCAAGGTCGAATC
Source organism: uncultured bacterium (assembly GCA_963923445.1). Classification (GTDB taxonomy): domain Bacteria; phylum Planctomycetota; class Planctomycetia; order Gemmatales; family Gemmataceae; genus REEB421. The sequence goes on along the minus strand of CAWUNZ010000140.1, from coordinate 2,065 downwards.
CTACTCAGGCCCGATCCCAGCCAACCATGCCATCAAGGGGGCAACGATTTCCATTTCGTTCCACCATGCCGAGGGCGGTTTGACAGCCAAGGGCGGCGAATTGAAGGAATTCGAGGTCGCGGGAACCGACGGCGTTTGGAAACCAGCAAAGGCTGCCATCATGGGCACGACGGTTCAAGTTTCATCCACGGAAGTCGCCATGCCTGTGGGCGTGCGGTACGGATGGTCCTCCAATCCGGATTGCCGACTGTTCAACGCCGCTGGTCTGCCTGCCAGCCCGTTCCGGATTGGTCATCAGTAAGCAAAACAGCAGGAAGTTGCCACAATGCCGCAGACACCCCATGCCGAGAAGCACTTCACCGCCTCGGAATCCGTACGAGACATTGTCATCGGAATGTCGGATGGATTGACTGTGCCGTTCGCATTGGCCGCCGGCCTCTCTGGCGCCGTGGAATCGAGCGGATTGATCATCACCGCCGGTTTGGCCGAGGTTGCCGCCGGTGCGATCGCCATGGGCTTGGGCGGATACCTCGCCGCGAAAACCGATGAGGAGCATTACGCCTCGGAACTGGCTCGGGAAGAGCGGGAAATTGTGGAACTTCCTCATAAGGAAATCGCGGAAGTCGAGGAAGTGTTTCTCTCCTACGGGTTGGATCAAGGAACGGCCAAGCCTCTTGTTGACGCCATCTGCGCCGATCCCAAGCGCTGGGTTGATTTCATGATGCGTTTCGAATTGGGACTGGAAAAACCAGACCCCACCCGTGCCGCCACCAGTGCCGCGACGATTGCAGGTTCTTATGTGGCGGGGGGTCTAGTTCCCTTGGCGCCGTATTTTTTCTTTGACAATGTGCACAAAGGCCTGGGTGTATCCATCCTGGTCACACTGATGGCGCTGCTTGTCTTCGGCTATATCAAGGGAAGGTTTACCACTCCGCATCCGGTTCGAAGCGCCTTGCAAACCGTTATGGTGGGGAGTGTCGCGGCAGCCGCGGCCTACGGAATCGCCAAATGGTTCGGATAGCCTTTCTTCCGTTTACTTCAACAACAATCCACCGGACTTCAGCTAAACAGAAGCGATGCGCATTCAGCCTCATTGAACTGATCGTCACGATCGGAATCATCTCAATCATCGGGGTCTTGGCGTTGGCGGCTGTCCAATCAGCCCGCAAAGCGGCCGCTGATATTGAGCGCCTCAATTGGCGAAGACAACGGATTCTGGACGAACCCCCTTCACGAAAAAATCCCTTCAATATCTTATTCATCGGCAATAGTCACACGGTCAATGGCAATATTAACATTCCCGAAATGCTTGTGTCATTGTCACGTTCCGGCGGCCGGGCAGAGGTCAGGCCAACCTTGATCGTGGTGGGAGGCAGGACGCTGCGCGAACATTGGGATGATGGCCGCGCACTGGAATTGATAAGGGCACCAGGCCCTGACTGGTTCGACTTCGTCGTGCTGCAAGGGCAAAGTCAGGAACCTTGCCTGCTCAGTTCGGATTATTTGGAATACAACCTGCGTTTCGCTTCGGCCTGTAAGGAGACAAAAGCAATACCAATGGTTTATCAATTGTTCGAGCGCTCAAATGGTGTTTGTCCGCAGGAAATATTGACAAAAGCCAGCGCCACTGCCGTAAAACAGTTGCAAGGCGATGACGGGATTGGAGAAATTTGCCCGGTTGGTGAAGCCTGGAAGTCTGTTCGTCTGGCGCGCCCCGACCTCGAACTCCATCAGCCTGATGGAAACCATTCCAACGAGACCGGCGCCTACCTGACCGCGTGTGTTTTTTATTCGGTTGTTCACCGGAAAAGCCCGGAAGGCTTGCCGAATTCCGTAACGACTAGTGCCGGCACAATGTTGATTGAGGCGGAATTGGCAGGATTCCTCCAAAGGCAAGCTTGGACAACAGCGGAAAATTGGAGGAAGAGAACTCAGCCTTGGTTTGTCAGCGGCAAAGCCGACTAGAGAATCGATTAATACACATCAAGCAACCGATATGACTTATCAAACTGGAGATGGGGGGGATCGAACCCCCGACATCGTGCTTGCAAAGCACGCGCTCTCC
>CAWUNZ010000139.1:0-8990 GCA_963923445.1 uncultured bacterium | reverse complement strand
CCCGTTCAACCGGCCGGTGTCAGTCCCGCCTCGCGAAGGGCCTTTTCCATCGCCGGGCGCTTGGAAGGATCCAACGGGGCAATGGGAGCGCGGCAAGGGCCGATCGATTCGCCCAGAAGCGCCAGGGCGGCCTTCACCCCGCCCGGCGGCGTGCACAGGTTCAGCGCCAAGCGCAGCGGATGAAGGCGCGCCTGCGCCGCCCTTGAACCCGCGCGATCGCCCGCCATGAATTTCTCGTAAATCTCGACAAGCAGCTTGGGGGCGATGTTCCCGGTCGCCGGAATCGCTCCCACGGCACCCAAGTCGAGCGCGCTGTAGATCAGGGTGTCGCGGCCCTGAAGAACGGCGAAGGAGGATGGAACCCGGCGGATCAGGTCGGCAACCAAAGTCAGGTCGCCGCTGGAATCCTTGATGCCCACGATGTTGGGGACCGCCGCCAGTTTCTCGGCTGTCTCGGCCTCGATGCGAAGGCCTCCGCAGGTCACCGGATTGGAATAAAGCAGAAGCGGCAGCTTGGTGGCACCCGCCACCCTCCTGTAATGGTCCTCCAATTCCTTCTGGGTGGGCATGATGAAATACGGGGTGATGACCGAGACGCCCTGCACGCCCTCCCGCTCAGCCATGCGCGTCAGGCGCTCCGCCTCGCGGGTGGTTTCGGCGCCCGTGCCCGCCAACACCGGCACCCGCCCGGCGACATGCTCCACCGCCGTGGCGATCACCGCCTGCTTTTCCGCGTCGTCCAGGGCGTAGAACTCGCTGTTGGTGCCCAGCACGAAAACGGAATGGACGCCGCCGGCAATGAGCCTGTCGATGAACCAGCGCAAGCGTGGAAGGTCGAGATCGCCCGACTCCGTGAACGGAGTGGCCACGGGTGGAATGATGCCACGAAACGACATGATCCATCCTCCTCGTCAGGAAATGGCGATATCCAGCCCGAATGGCTTTTCACCGGTGTAGGCTGCGTCAAGGATCTGGACGGGGTGGCCGACCCAGACGCGGGGCGAGCGATCGCGCAGGTGTCGGTCGATCTGCAACAGGCAGCCGACATTGCCCGTGAGGGCTGCCACGGCGCCCGTGTCGGCGACATTCGCCGCCTTGCGCTTACCCAGGGCGGCGGACATCTCCGGTTGGGTGATGTTGTAGCTGCCCGCGGCGCCGCAGCAGTGCTCGTTCTCGGCCAGGGGGGCAAGGGTCAGGCCGTCCACCATCGCCAGCACCTGGCGGGGAGCGGAGCGGATCTTCTGGGCGTGGGCCAAACCGCAGGCGTCGTGATAGGTCGCCTTGAGGGGCACGCGGTGCCTGGGCTTGACGGGGCCAAGGTCGGCCAGAAATTCATGGATATCACGGACCTTTTTACCGAATACCTTGCCGGGTCCGGCGGCGTTGTGATCCTCGAGGATGTGGCCGTAGTCCTTCAGCACGGGGCTGCACCCGCCGGCGTTGCTGATGATGGCGTCCAGGCCCGCCAAGCCGCCGGGCACCGAGGCGAAGGCGTCGCAATTGCCGGCGGCAAGCTTGGCCGCCTCGTCATCGAGGCCGGCGTGCTTGTGCAGGGCGCCGCAGCAGGCCTGGGCACGGGGAATATGCACATCGCAGCCGTTGTGCTGAAGCACCCGGGCGGTGGCCAGGTTGATCTGGGGGTGGAAGGCGTCGGAGGCGCAACCCAACAGCAAGCCCACCGTGGCCCGCTTGGGACCGATAGCCGGCAGGAATTCGGGCAGGTTGTGGTAGGGAGCGAGGTCCGGAACGATCTCCTGCATGCGCCGGAGAAAACCGGGCATGAGATATCCCGAAAGCCTGACCGCCCAGCCGAGGCCCAGGCGCTGCATCAACTTGACCGGGAAAAGGGCCCAGGCCATGCGCGACCGATAGGGTGTCAGGCCGAACAGCATCGCCCGCTGGATCCAACCCAGCATGGGGGCCGGGCCCCGTGTGCGCGCCTGGTCGTTCTTGAACGAGTGGATCACATGCCGGTACTGCACGCCCGAGGGGCATGCCGTCTCGCAGGCCATGCACTCCAGGCACCCGTTCATGTGCTTCTCGGCCTCGGGTGAGAACGGCGCCCGCCCGTCGGCGATGGCGCGCCACAGGTAGATGCGCCCGCGGGGACTGTCGTTCTCGTTGCCCGTCTCCACATAGGTCGGACACGATCCCAGGCACAGGCCGCAATGGACGCAGTCCATGAACAGCTCGTAATCGATGTTCTTGCCAAGGTCGTTGGCGATCGGCAGGCTCTGTCTCGATGCGGGGGCGCTCATGGTTTTGTTCCGTCGGTTTCTCAGGCGTTGTGGCGCATGCGGTTGGGATTGAAGATCCGGTCTGGATCCATTTCGCGGGCGATGGCCGCGGAAATGGCCTCCTCGGGGCGGGGAGGGCCCCACATGGCCTCGGCGGTGCGCCAGGCCCGGGGCGCGCGCGCGAGGCGGGCCCAGCCGCCAGGCCCGGCGGCGTCGCGCCAGGCGGGCAGGAAGGCGCGGGGATCCGTTCCCTCGGGAATCACGGCCTTGATGACGCCGGATCCGGGCAGGGCGTGGACGACGGCACCGGGAATGTCGGACAAAACGCGCGCCGCCAAGTCCGCGGTCCGCCCCGGCAGGCAACCGAGCGCCGCCACCGACCCGTAAGCGGGATCGGTCCGCTCGGCGAGCTTTGTCGCCATGGCGTCCACCGAGTTGGGCTGGCACTCGATGACTTGGCCATGAACCAGATCCTTGAACTCATCCTTGGCCTTGGCCACCTGCCAGGCCACGGCGGGAGCCTCGCCCTCGAAACCGGCCATCGCCGTCCAGGCGACCGGCCCGCCGGGCAGGGCCAGCAGGTCGAATGCCACAGGCCGGGAGGCGCATGCATGCGCCCTGTCGGCCGCCTGCCCGTGCTTCCCTGGCTTCAGGGGCATCGCCAGCCAGGCGCGCACAGGGGCCAAGGGGCGCACCTTCAGCGTGACCTGGGCCATCGGCCCCAGCGTTCCATGGGCACCGATGTGCAGCTTGGCCATGTCGTAGCCGGCCACATTCTTCACCACCCGGCCTCCGGACTTGGTGAGCTTGCCGTGGTCGTCCACCACCGTCAGGCCGATGACGAAGTCCCGGGGGGTTCCATGCGCCAGGCGACGCGATCCCGAGACATTGCACGACAGCACTCCGCCCACCGTCGCCTTGTCCGGCCACGGGATGTCCAAGGGAAGCGTCTGCCCCTCGGACGCGAGGATCTCCTGCAACCGGGAAACCCTGATGCCAGCCTGCACGGTGATGGTCATGTCGCGCGCGGGATAGTCGATCACCTTGTCCAGCCGAGTCATGTCCACGGCCGTGCCCGGCGTTCGCGCCGGCAGGCCGACTTCCAATGAGGTGCCCCCGCCCACCCAGTACATCGGCTGGCCCGAGGCCCGGCAGGCGCGGACCACCTGCGCCAGCGCCTCGGGCGAGTCGGGGGTGACCGTGTCAAGCTCGAGGCCGTCGATCTCAATGGTCTTGGACATGGCTCGGGATCGTTTCCTTGGGATGCCTTTCAGAGCGCCGCGCGCCGGCCTGGCTTCACCTGCTTGTGCTTGCCCGCCTCGGCGCAGGCCCCGGCGGTGGGCAGCATCTTGTCCGGGCTGCACAGGCCGGTGGGGTTGAACGCCTGGCGGACGCGCTTCATCGCGGCAAGGTCGTCGGGGGCGAACAGCTTGGGCATGAAGTCGATCTTCTCCACGCCGATTCCATGCTCCCCGGTCACGCTTCCGCCGAGCCGCAGGCATTCGTCAAGAATCTCGTGGCTCGCCTCCATCACCCGCCGAAGCTGGTCGGGATCGCGCTCGTCGAACAGCAGGATCGGGTGCAGGTTGCCATCGCCCGCATGAAACACATTGGCGATACGAAGCTGGTGTTTGTTTCCGATGGCGGTGATCGACCTCAGCATCTCCGGCAGGGCCGTCCGCGGCACCACGCCGTCTTGCGTGCAGTAGCTGGGCGCCAATCGGCCGACGGCGCCGAAGGCCTGCTTGCGGCACTTCCACAGCAATAGCCTTTCCGCCTCGGTGTTGGCCCGCCTCACCTCCCGCGCGCGGTTGGCCTTCGCCAGCTTCTCGATCCGCGCCGCCTCCTCGTCGAGGCCGGCATCGAGGCCGTCCACCTCCATGATGAGCACGGCGCCGGCATCCAGCGGGAACCCGAAGCTGAACGCCTCCTCCACCGCCTTGAGGATCAGCGAGTCGAGCATTTCCAGGGCCGCCGGCACGATCCCCGCGCCGATGATGGCGGATATGGCCGCGGTCGCGTCGTCCACCGACTCGAACACGCCCAGAAGCGTGCGCACCGACTCGGGATTGCGGACCAGGCGCACCCACGCCTTGGTGACCACCCCGAAGGTGCCCTCGGAACCCACCACCACCCCGGTGAGGTCGAGGCCGGGGCCATCCTCCACCGGTCCGCCCAGCGTCTGCACCGTGCCGTCGGGCATGACGATCTCCACGCCAAGCACATGGTTGACGGTGACGCCATACTTCAGGGTGTGCGGTCCGCCGGAGTTGGTGGCGACATTGCCGCCGATGGTGCAGGCTCCCTGGCTGGAGGGATCGGGCGCGTAGTGCCATCCGTCGCCCTTGATCCGGTTGGTGAGCCACATGTTGATCACGCCCGCCTCGACCAGGGCGTAGCGGTTCCGCAAATCGACCTCAAGGATCCGCTTCATCCGCGCCAGCGAGATGATCACCCCGCCGCCCACGGGCAGGCACCCTCCCGCCAGGCTGGTGCCCGATCCGCGCGGCAGGAACGGAACCCGCAACTCCTGACACAGCTTCACGATCGACACCACCTGCTCGGTCGTCGTGGGAAACACCACGACATCCGGCCGGTTCTTCTCAAGGGTGTAGCCGTCGCATTCGTAAACCAGAAGCTCGGCCTGGGAATTGATGAGTCCATCGGGGCCGACAATGTCTTCAAGGCGGCCAATCAGGGTCTTGACGACGGAAGGCTCAACGGCGGCAACGGTCATGGGGCGAGGTTCCGGCTACGAAAGTCTTGTCTGGTCAGCATACAGGGCAAGGCGCCAGGCCTAGTAGCGGAAACCGTTCCGGCGGACATGGGTCCAGGGTTCGCCTTCCGCGTCCGACCTGCCGGCCAGCACCGTGCCGGTCACCAAATCGTGGTCTCCCACCTGAAAACGCCCGGAAACCTCGCACAACAGGTGGGCGTGGGCATCCTCCAGAAGCGGGGGCAGGTCGTCTGACAACCTTACCGCCAAGGGGGCGAATCCCTCGGGCCCCGGGGGTGTCCCCTTTCCGAAATGGCGCAGCAGATCCTTCTGCCCGTCCCGGATCACATGAATGGCGAACTTGGCCCCGGGAACCAGCAATGGCCCCAATCCCCGGTCGCGGCCGACCGCAACGCTTACGGAGGGCGGTTCAAAGCCGCATTGCTGCACCCAACTGGCCAGCATGCCTTGGGCCGTTGGGCCGTTGCCGGCGGTCACGATGTAAAGCCCGCTGGGCAGTCGCCCCAGGGCGCCACCCAATATCTCGCGGTCTTGGCTGAGCATGCGATGCCGTCCTTGCCCTTATTCCTTCACCAGCTTGTCCAGCAACTGCGGAAGTTCCATTTCCGCGGCCTCGCTGTCGAGGTATTTCTTGGCAATCCGGCCCGCCTTGTTGAACACGAAGGTGGCCGGGTAGCCCTCGATCTCGAACTTCTTCTGCCAGACTTCCTGCGGTTCGCGCAGCATGTAGGAAACTCCCGGAAGCTTGGCGCGCTGAACGATCGTGTTCACCTTCTCGCGCACTTTCTCATGTCCCTCCTCGGCATCGAGTGGGATTTCCACATGGACGGCAATCACCGTCACCTTGCCCGGGAAACGGCCGCCCATCTCGACCAGATGGGGCAAGGCCTTGATGCAGGGGATTCAGGTCCGATGCCAGATATCCACCACCAAAACCTGGCCCTTGAGGTCGCGCACGGCCCTGGCCAGGTCGTTGAACCGGACTTCCTTCAACACCGGGGCGGCGACTTCCTGCGCCGGAAGTCCGGCCAAGAGCATCAAGCAGAGGGAAATCATGGGATCCTCCTGAAACGGATGCGGGCTGACTGAATCAATTCTTGCCGAAAACATTCTGGCCGGGCTTGGCGGCCTCGGCGTCGCCATCGTGCACCACCATGGCATAGGTCAGCTTGAGGGTTTCACCCTTGGCCAGCTTCACCAGGTCGGTGCGGCCCTTCATATCGGGGAAGCCCGATTTGGAGCGACCAAACGGGTTGGCAGCCATCAGCCCATAGCCCCGGGCATGCCAGCAGGTCGGGTATTTGTTGTCCGGGTGGGTCACAATCGCGACGCCGGCAACCTTGCCCCCGGTGGGGCCGGAGTAGTCGCACCATGCCGACTTTTTCCCCCAAAGGTTCTTCTCGCCCTTGAGTCCCTCGGCGTTGGTGAGCACACCCTTGCCCGGCTTTTCCGTCAGGTCGTCGCGAACCCGAACGCCAAACGATCCTTCCTTGGTGTCCTCAAACACGATGCCACCTTCGCTGGCGGTGATTTCGGAGGTGACTTCCATGACCCAGGAGGATGCGTCGCGAGACCGGAACACCAGCGTGCGCGCCTCGGTGAGGATGGCCTTGCCGGTGGAATCCTTCCAGATGTTGCTGGTGCGCACGGTCACACTGCCCTGACCGCTGGGAGTTGGCTTGGCGATCGCCGTGGCCACAATGGTGCCGTGCCCCGTCTCTTCGCTCCAGAAGTCCACCCCGTCGATCCCCTTGCGCTTGGGGGCCTGGTGGCCTTCCAGCACCACATCGCCATGGCAGAACCAGGCCGACTTCTGGTGCTTGTGGTCCTTGGCTTCCTTGGCGTCGGGCACCATCGGCCAGTCGCGGGTCACCGCGACGCCCCCGGGAGTGATCACGGGCCAGAAATAGGGCTTGGCCACCTTGGAATGGGCGTGGTAACGGGTCACCTCGGCGGTCCCCAGCTTGAAGGAAACCACCCCATCCTGCGATACCTCGGCGGAAACGGCGGGTTGGCCCGAAACCACCAAGGCCCAACCCACCAGCCAACCACATGCACTGGACATGCCCACGCCTCCCGGCCAACGATGGATGCCTGAAACCTTGAATGATGCTAACCGGTATTGGTTTGTGAGTCAGCAGTCCGCTCCGGAGGGTTCGATGATGCGCGTTCCCGTCTGCCTTGGCCTTGTCGCGTTGATGGCCACAATGGTCGCGCCCGCGCGTGCCGCCGAAAGCACCTCGCCGCCCCTTCTGGTGCGCCTGGCATCCATCGACACCCTCACGAAGCAGTTCTTCCTTCTGGCGGACAAGGTGGGCCGCAAGGCCGAGGCCGAACAGGTGAAAAACGCCCTGCAAGGGGCCACGGGTCCCGGGGGAATCCAGGGCCTCGACCCGACCAGGCCCGTCGGCATTTATGGCCGCATCGGGCCCAACGGGCTCGACAGCACCGGGGTGATCCTGGTCCCGGTGAACGATGAGGCCGCCATGCTGGCCGCGCTGAAAAAGCTGGCTGGGGCGATTGGGGGCAACCTGGTGGAGGCCAAGGAAAAGGGCGGGTCCCACACCCTCAACCTTGACCAGTCGCCCATGCCGATCTTCCTGCGCTTCGCCAAGGGATACTGCTGGGCCACGATCAAGGACGACACGGCCATCGCCGACAACAAGCTTCCCGACCCGGTCAAGTTGCTTGAAGCCCCCGCCGGCAGTGTCGCCCGCCTGCATTTCGACCTCTCCGCCGTGCCCGAAAACCTTAGGGTGACAGCCGTTGAGGCGTTCAAGCAGGGGGTTGCCGAGGCCCGGGAAAAAGCCCCTCCCGCCGAGACGCCGGCGGCCAAGAAATTCCGCATCCAGTTGACCGACATGATGGAAGGCGGGCTGGTTCAGTTCCTGAAGGAAGGCGGAAACCTCGACTTGGAACTGGTGATCGATTCGAAGACCGAGGAAGCGTCGCTTGAGGCGCGCCTTGATACCCTGCCGGATTCCTCGATCACCAAGGCGATGCGGGCCATGGGCGCCGGCGAATCGCTTGGCAAGGCCGTTGCCGCCCGGGGAGACGCCGTGGCCATCGCCTCGTTCATGCGGATGCCGAGGGAACTGCGCGAGGCGTTCATGGGCGTGCTGGAGGAGGCGATCGCCAACGCGAAGGACTCGAACGAAACCCCGGCCAAGCAGAAATTGGCCAAGGAGATGCTCGGGGCCATCATGCCCACGCTCCAGGCCGCCGAAATGGACATGGGCATCGCGCTGAGTCCCTCCAAGAAGGAGGGTGTCTACAACGCCGCCATGGGCTTCCGCGTGAAGGACGGAGCCAAGCTGGAAGAGGCCCTTCGGTCCGCCGTGAAGGAATTCGCCGACAAGGCCGATGGCAAGATCAAGCTCGACACGGCAACCTACGCCGGCGTGAAGGTCCACCAGTTCACCGCGGGCGACGATGCCAAGTCGCGCGAGATGCTGGGCGACGGACCGGCGTTCCTCGCCATCCGCGACGATTTGGCGCTGGTCACCGCAGGCCCCGAGGCCTTGGCCATGCTCAAGGACATGGTCAGCCTCAAGCCGGAAACAGGATCGGTTTTGAAGGCGGAACTTGGCTTGGCGTCGATCGCCAAGCTGGGCGATTCGAATGTGCCCAAGGCTCTCGTGAAGAAGGCGCTGGAAAAGGCGTTCACGGGCAAGCCAGGCGCCGATCGCGCCCGGATTGAGGTCACCACCGACAAGGGTTTTGGGATCAAGGTCTCGGCCAACCTGGCCACGCTCGAGTTCCTGAGCCTGATGGACCCCAACCGGGCCAACTGATTCATCCGCACCTTGGCGAGCGAGGGGTGTCAGCCCTGTGAGTTCTCAAGAAAAGCGCTCATGGGGCTGACGCCCCACGCTCGCCTGAAGGCCAAATGATAAGAGGATGATTCTGGTCCAGTACATAGCGAACAGCCGCAGCAATCGACAATTCGTCTGTCAGCTTGCGTCGAGAACCACTTTCCGTCCACCAAGTTCCTGATTCAGGCTTACCAAAACGCT
>CAWUNZ010000138.1:0-9028 GCA_963923445.1 uncultured bacterium | reverse complement strand
GATGGCGCCCCATACCCATCCGCATCATGTGGAAGTGACAAAAACCTATCTGGCCAACCTTGGGACTTCAGTGGAATTGTTGCCGGCCGAGGGAGACCGTCTGGACCCCGGGAGCCTGGCTCACCATGTGACGGACCAGACGCCCTGCGTGGTGGTTCAACATCCCAATGCGCTGGGCAACCTTGAGGAAGTGGATGAAATAGCGCGCGTTTGCCGGGAAAAGGGAGCCCTTTTTATTGTTTCCTACAACCCGGTGAGTCTCGGGTTGCTCAAGAGGCCCGGCGATTACGGGGCCGATATCGCCGTGGCCGAAGGCCAGTGCCTTGGGAGTCCGCTGGCCTATGGAGGACCTTACCTGGGCCTTCTTTCCTGTCATGCCCGGCTCGTTCGCAAAATTCCCGGACGGCTCGTCGGGCAGACGGTTGACCGCCATGGAAAGCGATGCTGGGTTCTGGCACTCCAGACGCGCGAGCAGCACATCCGCCGGGAAAAAGCGACCAGCAACATTTGCACCAACCAAGGGCTTTATGCGCTTCGAGCAGCGGTCCACCTTGCGGCCCTTGGGCCCTCGGGCCTTCGCGAAACCGCCCTAGCCTGTCTCGCCAAGGCGCGGGAAACCGCCGCGGCCCTTCGAAGTGCCGGAGCGGGGGAACCATTGGATGGACTGCCCTGGTTCAACGAGTTTGTGTTGCGGTTGCCACCCGGTTCACCGCCAGCGTGTCAGGTTGTGGAATTGATGGCGGCGAGGGGTTTCCTGGCTGGATACCCGCTTTCGAAATGGTACCCGGACCGTGACCGCGACCTTTTGATCGCGGTGACCGAGAAACGAACATCCGATGAGATCGGGCGATTCGCGACAAGCCTTGGGCAGGTTGTTGGGCGGGGTTGACGGGAGGTCGCCATGGACAAGAACCAGTCAACAGGTCTGCTGTTTGAGATCGGGCGACCCGGAAGGCGCTGTCACCGGATTTCCTGCGCGGACGGAATCGACCCGGGATCGATGATTCCCGAACGCTTTCTGGCGCGGGCCGCGCCACCCCTGCCAGAAGTTTCAGAACTCGATATTGTCCGGCATTACACGAACTTGTCTTCGCGGAACATGGCGATCGACTGCAATTTTTATCCGCTTGGCTCGTGCACGATGAAGTACAACCCCAAGCGACATGAGCGTTGGGTTTCAGGACCGGCATTTGCCGAACTTCATCCGCTTCAACCCGATTCCACATGCCAGGGGATGTTGCGAATTCTTCATGAAATGGAAGGCATGCTGGCGGAAATCGCGGGTTTGGACTGTTGCTCCCTGCAACCCTCCGCCGGCGCCCAAGGTGAGTTGACGGCTCTTCTGGTCGCCGCGGCTTGGTTTCGTCACAAGGGAACGAGGCGGGTGAAGGTCCTGATTCCCGATTCCGCTCATGGAACCAATCCAGCCAGCGCCGCCCTTGCGGGATTTCAGGCCGTGACGGTGAAGTCGACTACCGAAGGTCTGGTGGACATCGATGACCTGAACACCAAGCTTGATGACGAAGTGGCGGTGTTCATGATCACCAACCCCAACACCCTGGGGTTGTTTGAGGCTAATATCCGGTCCATCGCCGACATGGTGCATGCGCGCGGCGGTCTTGTCTACCTCGACGGGGCCAACATGAACGCCATCTTGGGAGCGGCCAGGCCGGGCGATTTCGGCGCCGACATGATGCACTACAATGTGCATAAAACTTTCACAGGGCCCCATGGCGCTGGCGGGCCGGGTTCCGGGCCCATCGCGGTCAGGGCCATGCTCGAACCGTTCCTTCCCGGTCCTCGCATCGTTCGGGACGATGGCGGGAACTACTTGCTGGATGAAAAACGGCCTTTGTCGATCGGCCGTGTTCGTTCCTTCCACGGGAATGTCGGGGTGCTGCTGCGCGGCTATTTTTACATTCTCACCTTGGGTGCCCAAGGGCTCGCGGATGTTTCAAGGTATGCCGTTTTGAATGCCCGTTACCTGCGATCGCTCCTGGCTGAGAAGCTGGAAATCCATGGAGCCGTGAATTGCCTGCATGAGTTCGTGGCCAGCGCCCGGAACCTTCGGCGGGAAAAGCGGGTGAGCGCGATGGATGTCGCCAAGCGATTGCTCGACTACGGGTACCATTCTCCCACGGTGTATTTCCCGCTGGTGGTTCCCGAGGCGCTGATGATGGAACCAACCGAGACGGAAAGTCCTGAAACCCTGGAGGCATTCGCCTCGGCACTGGAACGCATCATCGATGAGGATCCGGAACTGCTGAGGGGGGCGCCCCATTCCCTGCCCATCAGCAGGCCTGACGAGGTGAGGGCCACCAAGGAACCCGTCCTTCGTTGGACGGCTGATTGAATCATGTCTTATGTCTGGAAGCGGTTGCCTGATCGTCGCGCTTCGGGCGCGTGGCAAATGGCAGCGGACGACTGGATGCTCAGTCGCGCCGAGGCTGGAGAATGCCTCTTCAGGGTTTATGAATTCGAAGCGCCAACCGTGAGCCTTGGTTATTTTCAATCTTGGGAACGGCTGAAATCCGTGCCTTCATTGGCTCGATTGCCATGGGTTCGTCGCCAGACGGGTGGCGATCTGCTGGTGCATGATAATGAAATCACATACGCCATTGCCGCCCCCGTTGAAGCATTAGGGGTCGTCCGCGATCTTCCCTGCCGCGTTCATCGAGCGGTCTCCGAATGGCTCAAAACCTTGGGAATCGAAACCCAATGTCAGCCTGAGGCGGGAAAAATCAGCCGGGAAGGGGCGCCGGCGGGAATTCTTTGTTTTCTGCATCCCGCTGCTGGAGATGTTTTGTTTCAGGGATGCAAGGTCATGGGTAGCGCGCAACGCAAACGCCATGGCGCGGTTTTGCAACATGGCAGCCTTCTTTTGGGAACCTGCCCCGCCGCGCCATGGCTGCCCGGGCTTACCAACCTTGGAGCAACAATCGCGGGAATCGGCGCGGACGGTCTTGCCCAATGTTTGGAGGTCGCGTTGGGCAGCAAGGCCGGCCTTAGGTCGTGGTGTGATGAGGCTGAAATTCAGATCAGGGAGCTTGCAACATCTCGTTATTCGAATTCCGAATGGAATAAAGCGCGTTGATTTGCCATTTGAAAATGAAAGAACCCCGCGCGTATTGCGCGGGGTTCCGTGTTCAAACTCGATCCAGAATCAGAAGGGGTTCTTCAGATCGGGAATCGCGGGAACCGGAGTGGAGACCTGCTTGGCGGGAGCGGCCTTGGCGGGCATCGGGGTTGCGCCCTTGCTGTCGCCCTTGCCACCCTTGCCGTCCTGACCCTTGCCATCTTGGCCCTTGCCAGCGGGAGCCTGTCCCTTGCCAGCGTCGCAAGTGCTGCACTTGTGGCCGAGGTTCAGGTTGCCAAGGCGAGCCTTCAGCTTGTCGAGCAGGTTGAGCTTGCACTCATGGCAGGGAGCTTGGGGAGCTTGGCCCTTGCCCTTGCCGTCGCCGCCCTTGGCAGCGTCCTGACCCTTGCCCTTGGAGTCGCCGCCCTTGGCAGCGTCCTGACCCTTGCCCTTGGAGTCGCCGCCCTTGGCAGCGTCCTGGCCCTTGCCATGTCCGCCCTTGCCGGCGTCTTGGCCCTTGCCAGCGGGAGCCTGTCCCTTGCCAGCGTCACAGGTGTTGCACTTGTGGCCAATGTTCATGCTGCCGAGGCGAGCCTTCAACTTGTCGAGGAAGTTGAGCTTGCAATCATGGCAGGGAGCTTGAGGAGCCTGGCCCTTGCCCTTCGCAGGGTCCTGAGCCTTGCCCTTGGAGTCGCCACCCTTGGCGGCGTCCTGGCCCTTCCCAGCCGGAGCTTGGGCGTGGTGGCCAACTTGAACAACGGGAAGCGTCTCGGCGGCGGAAACGCTGCCGGAGAGCCACAGCGAGGTCATCACGAGAAAAGCGGACTTCACAGAACATCCTCCTTGGGGCCTGTTGCGAGCAGCGTCGATGGGAACCTGGCCCTTCGAGAGCCTTCGGAAACCGATCCCGAAGTCTTCCCATCGTTTGCCGGACGGTACGGCGGTTTGGAACAAGCAACCGTCCGGCGTCACGAGAACAATCGACCATGGCGCCGCAGTGGCAAGAAAATACTGTGTGGTAAATGCAGACAAAGGTGGGATGGGGGGCGTCGCGCACGGCAGGACCGGCCAAATGGAACCAACCGATCATATTCCCAAAGTTGCCTCCTTTGACATTTGGAAAGCTTCCAATCAACGGAAAAAGCCCGCCATGAATCACATGGCGGGCTTTTCGAATGCGTTGTGGCAGACTTTTCGGATTATTTGGTCTTAGGAGCGGATGGTGTGGTCACGGCAGTCGGGGCCAGGGGCGGCTCAATCTCGGTGATTTTTCCGGAGACGGGCGCGCTGACAACAGTTGAGCCGCAACCGCAATCGGAGGATCCGCCGAACAGGCTGTAAGAACCGATCGAGGTTCTGCATCCTGTTGATCCGATGAGCGCAAGGGAGAGCAGGGCAATTCGTGGCAAGTACTTCATGGTGAGTGGCCTTCCTGGCTATTGTTTGATCCTAAGGGCCCGATTGACCCAACGGATCAAACCGTGATTCCCCCGGATGTCGGGGTACTTTTGCTTGATCGGTTGTCTGGTCGCCCTGTCTGGGCCTTGGCGATATGGTGTTGATCCGAGGTTTGGCCCTGGCGGGCGAATGATAGCCTTAACCCGCATAGATTGCCAAGAAGAACACAGATTCGCCGCCAAGTGATAAGGAGTTCTGATTGCCAAGGCGTGCTCGAAAATGGTTTTTGATCCGCCCGGACACGGAAACGGTGGACCGGTTGTTGGCCGATGGGGCGGTTCAAGCTCCCGTTTTGGCCACCCTTTTGGCATCGCGTGGTTTGACTGATCCGGAGTCCATCCGTCGATTTTTGGGCCCCAAGCTGACGGATTTGCATTCCCCCTTCCTTTTGCCGGGTATCGAGGCCGCCGCCGCGGCGATCGAGGGGGCCATATCCAGGAACGAACGGATTTGCGTTCATGGCGATTACGATGTGGATGGATTGACCGGCACCTCCACCCTTGTCCTGGCCCTTCGCCAGTTGGGCGCCCGTGCTGACCATCACATTCCACACCGCCGCCGCGAGGGCTACGGACTGACTGTGGCCGCGGTTGAGAACCATGCTCGTGAACAAAGAAAACTCGTGATCACCGTTGACTGCGGCATCACCGCGGTGGATGCGGCGGTCCGCGCCAAGGAATTGGGCGTGGATTTGATCATCACTGATCACCATGAACTTCGACCCGAATTGCCTGACGCGCTTGCCTTGATTCACCCGGGACTTCCGGGTTCGGCTTACCCATTTTCCGGTGTGAGCGGGGCGATGGTCGCCTTCAAGCTTGCATGGGCCTTGGCCATGAGGGCGTGCGGTTCTGAAAAGGTCAACCCGGCATGGCAAAAGGTTTTGTTGCAGGGATTGGGCTTGGCGGCACTGGGTGCCGTGGCCGACCATGTGCCCCTCGTGGATGAGAATCGTGCCTTGGTGCGTTGCGGTCTCTCCTATCTGGACCAGCATGCCACTCCCGGAATACGCGCCTTGATGGAGGTCTCGTTTCAGGGGCGTGAGGCGCCCTTAAGGTCGGAAGATGTGGCCTTCCAGTTGGCCCCGAGACTGAACGCGGCCGGTCGTCTGGAATGCGCCCGTTTTTGTGTCGACTTGTTCACGGAAACCGATGGGGCCAAGGTGCGCCGCATCGCCCAGATGCTCGACGAGTACAACCGCACCCGCAAAAAGATGGAGGCGGAGCAGGCGCGCCAAGCCAAGGAGACGGCGCGCGCGCTCGAGGGGGAATCGCCGCAGGCGCTGGTGGTCGGGCAGCAGGGATGGCATCCGGGACTTGTGGGCATTGTGGCCAGCAGGCTGGTCGACGAATTTCATTGCCCGGCGTTCACGGTGGCCATTCCGCCTTGGGACGATGAGTCGAGCGATGAAAAAATCGCCAGCGGATCGGCGAGATCGGCGGGCGGTTTTCCGGTGCACGAGGCCTTGGCGCGGTGTTCCGACTTGCTCATTTCCCACGGCGGGCATCGCGCCGCGGCAGGCTTCAAGCTCATGCCCGAAAACCTGGACGCCCTGCGCGAGCGCATCAAGGCGTTGGCGGCCGATCACTTTCAGGGCGCCTCGCCCCGGGCGGCGCTTTGCCTCGACGCCGAGGTCCCCATCGACAGCCTGACCGTGGCGCAGGTCCGTCAGATCGATCAGTTGGAACCTTTTGGGATGACAAATCGTTCGCCGGTGCTTCTGGCCACGGGCCTCCGGCTCTCAGGTGAACCCAAGGTGGTTGGGGCGACGGGCACAACGGTGCAGATGTCGGTTACCCAAGGGGGCCGAACCTTCCAGTGCGTGGGTTTTCAGCTGGCGGAGCGGCTTGGGGAACTCAAATCGGCAGGCGGCGAGTTGAGCCTGGCGTTTCACCCCAAGGTTGAGACTTTCAACGGCAGCACCAAGGTGAAGTTGCACCTCATTGACTTTCAGCCCGGCCCCCGGCCCGAGCTAGAAATCATCCGTCCCGAGGACGCGGCCGAACTTCGCTGAAAAGGGACTATCTTTTTAAAACTGACACAGGCTACCTTCCGGTCCATTATTCGGAGGGAGCCGATCCATGGACTCTTCTGGTCAGTTGGCCCGGGCCGGTCGAGCCTATATGGCCTATCTGGTGCTGGCGGTGGCGGCCTCGGGCCTTGCCTACTTGCTTTCATGCCTTTTTCCCGGTGAACCGGCAAGCGAAACGGTGACTCTCGGTCCTTCGGGCTGGATCCGCCTCGCGCTGGTGGCTTTGGCGGCCATTTGTGGCGCGTCGGCACTTCGCACTTGCGCAGGTTCCAACGGCGAATGGCCCGTCTGGCCCGCCTCGATTCCCGCATTGATGGCGTGCGTTGTGCTGGCGGGCACCATGGCTTTGGGGGAGAGATCGCTTCGGGGCAAGCCGGGTGACGAAATACAGAAATACCGGACCGATGATGGTCCAGGGCCCGTGATCCAGTGGTACCGGCCCGGGCAGATGGACAGCATGGGCCTTCTATGCCGGGGCGGCGCCGTTTGCGCGCTCGCCGGGGCGATCCTGTTCCTGATGCCAGAGGCTGGTCGCAGGGCATCCCTGGTCGTTGTTGCGGGATTCCATTTCTGCGGAATTCTCTCCGCCGTGTTCAGCGTTCCGCCCCCCGGTGGCAACGCGCCCTGGCTGGTTCAGCAGGCGTGGGTTCATTTGTATCGACCTTATCTCCAATTTGTTTACCTCAACAACGCCTACCACTTCTATTCGCCGGAGCCTGGCCCTCCTTCCTTCATGTGGTACCGCATCGACTACGCCGATGGTGAACGGCGTTGGCTCAGGTGTCCCGATGACATGCGCAGCCCGATCAGGATTCACTTTCAGCGCCTGTTGTCCATCGGGGAGAGCGCCAACCAGCCCTCGGGACGGGAATCCGACCAGTTTCGCGCCGAGGAGGTGCACCAGCGAATCGGGCAGATGCTCCGCATGCCGGAACTGCCCCGGGACTTCATCTCGCCCGTCGCCTGGCGGGATCCGGCGCCCAACACGCGCATCCTTCTGGGCAGCTATGTGAGATCGGTGGCGGAGCGGTTTCCCAAATCGGACAAATCGGGCGCGGATATTCTCGAAATCAAGCTTTGGCGGGTCGTCCATAGCATCATCGGTCCCGAGCAGTTCAGCCGGGGAGTGGACCCTTCGGGCCGGAAGTTCTTCGTCACCTGCTACCAGGGGTTGTACGACAAGTCCGGGATCGTCCGGACGGCTGATCCCGACGAGCCGTTGAAGTTCTGGCTGCTGACGGCGTACGACCGCGACGACCTTGCCCGGATGCGGGAGCGCGCCGCCGAGCAGGAGACCCGCATGATCCGCATCAGGGACCTGCGCGCCACCGGAGAGTTCACGGGCGCCCGCCAGGCGGTGATCGAGGACGAGATCAAGGCGCTCGGCAGGTTGCGCCGCGACCTGGAGGACAGGCTCGCGGGTAGGAAACCCTCGGAGATCGACCTGTTCGCGCTTCAGGCCGAGATCGACCGTTTCCCGCCGCCTTACACGGAGGTGAAATAATGTCCAACCACCCCTTGGCCGCTCCCCAATCGCCGATCGCTTCGGTCGCCACGCAGGCCCGGGCTTTTATCGAGGCTTGCGACGCGTTTTTCTTCACCCCGTCTGTTCCCTACACGCATGCCGCCATCCGCGTGATGGCCGGCCTGATGATCCTTTACATCCACTTTTGCTTCAGCTTCTGGCTGGGCGAGTATGTCGGGCCGCGGGCGTGGATCACTCAGCCCGTGGTGGACATGCTTCGGGTTGAGGCCACGGAATACCCGAGCCTGCCCATGGATTGGGTGAATGATCCGTCCAATCCATCCACGATCTACAAGGGCATGACCACATTCTCGATTTTTTACCATGTGACCGATATGCCATCGGTGTGGCTTGTGCATGCCGGAATCCTTGCCGCTAACCTGATGCTGGTGCTTGGATTCATGACAAGGTTCGCCGCCGTGGCGACTTGGATAGGCGCCATCAGCTATATTCAGAGAGCTCAAACCAGCCTGTTCGGTCTGGACACCCTGACATCGATCTTTTTGTTTTACCTGTGCCTTGCCCCTTGCGGCGCCGTCTGGTCCGTGGATTCCTGGCTGGCCGCCCGCCGGGCCCGCCGACTCGGCCTGCCCGCGCCCAAGCCCGTGGCCACCTCGGGGGCCACTTTCGTCCAGAGGCTGATGCAGATCCACTTCGCCATCATCTACATCGGCGCGGGCACATCGAAGCTGATGGGAAACTCCTGGTGGGGAGGAACTGCGGTCTGGGGTGTGATGGCGAACTCCTCATTCGCACCGCTTGAGTTCGAGGCTTATTACCAAGGGCTCGCATTCCTGTGCCGTCACAGGTGGCTTTGGGAAATCGTGATGTCGTCCCTTGTGGTTTTCACGCTGGTGGTGGAACTGGGCCTGCCTTTTATTGTCTGGTTTCCAAGGGCGCGGTGGATCATCATGTGCGGGTCGCTCCTGCTGCACAC
>CAWUNZ010000137.1:0-9029 GCA_963923445.1 uncultured bacterium | reverse complement strand
GGTCATCAATCCGCAGACAACGGTGGAATCGAGGCCTCCGCTCAGGTAGGCGTGCACGGGAACATCAGCGGCCAACCGCCTCTTGACCGCCTTGGTCAGCGCCTCGCGGACAGCGTCCCTGGCGTCGGTGAAGGTCATGCCGAAGTCAGTACGGTATTCCTGGCGGTGGTGACGGTGCTGGCTGACGATGCCATCGGCGCCGATTTCGATGTAATGGCCAGGCAGGACGGGATGAACATCCCTGAATGGAGATAACTCCGCCCTGTAGACTCCGAGTGCGGGACCGGTCATGTAGCGCGGATTGATCTCCCGGTGAACCCCGTTCACCGCGAAGATCGCCTTGATCTCCGAGGCCAGGAGGATCGCCCCGCGGGTGGCATGATAGAACAGGGGCTTGATGCCGCAATGATCGCGACCGGCGATCACCTTGCGTCGCCGGGCATCCCATAGCACGAAGGCGTACTCGCCCTGAAGGTGCTCGAACATGCCGTCGCCATGTTCCTCGTACAGGTGGACCACGAGTTCGGAATCCGACGAGGTGCGAAATTGATGCCCCTTGGCCTCGAGTTGGTGACGGATGCGCGCGTAGTCGTAGAGTTCGCCATTGCAGGCCACGGCGATGGAATAGTCCTCGTTGTAAAGAGGTTGCTCACCACCGGCCAAATCAACAATGCTCAGTCGGACATGGCCCAAGCCGACCCGGCCTTGGTCGAGGATCGCGTATCCGGCGCCGTCGGGACCACGGTGGGCGATCGCGGAACACATGCGCGCCAAATCGGCTGGATCCACCGAAAGGCCATCCGCGCGCACGATGGTGGCGATGCCGCACATGGTCCGATTCCCCGAGACCGGCCAGAACAAGCCGTTCGATGAAAATCGGCCCCGCAGAACCCGTAACTTGAGAAAAACCGGACCAGGTTGTCCTTTGGTATCGGGGTCAATTTCCTCCCAAAAAGCGAAGGAACATGCCCGGCGTCATGAGTTGCCTCATGGCGGATTGGCGAACCTTGGCCAAGGCTTCCTTGCTGTCGGGAATCACCGCGACAAAGCAAAGGCACATCTCGTTTTCCGTTTGTTCTCCCCACTTGACCCGCCCGGGGGGCGACTTCGGATTGCGGGGATTGGCCGGACTGTTGTCGTAAAGGGCTTCGAGTTCAAAGCGCGCCCCGGCGGGCACCCGGAGCGGTTCCTTGAACAGGTAGGTGTCCTGCCAGTTGAAGTCCCAGTCGCGGATCCAAATCAGGGGCGTTTCCCCGCCGTCGGGCTTGACGACCCGAACCTTCATCTCCTTGCCGATGAGGTGCATGTGCGGCGTGACGCCGATCACTGTCAGCGGTTCGGGCGTGGTGAACCGGACGGAACGCCTGTATGCCGCCTCACCCGGCGGGATGTCGATGTCGCGGGAGACCAACGGCAGGTTCGAGACCAGTTTCTCGGCGGGCTTGGGCGTGAAATACAGGCCGATTTCGCTGGAATCGGTCTCGGTCTTCCCCGAGGGATGGTAATGAACTTGAAGCACGACATCCGCCCCGGCCGGTAGTTCGCGTCCGATGCCTTCAGGAAGCCGGCGGGGGAAGTTCCCCGGGGCCCAACCACCCAGTCCCCCTGTCGGCATGATGCCGACACCCCCGAAGGTGGGATACCCCGGACCGGGATGGGCCTCATCCTTGCGGCGCGCCTGCCCGGTGGCGTCCAGAAACACCAGCGCATGGTGCACCACCCGGCGGTTGCCCGGACGGAATTCCATCGCCGCGACCGTCCGTCGTTCCTTCAATCCCGTGGGCAGCACGAACACCTGGAAAATATCCCTGCCATCGGCGGGAACGGTGAACAGTTCCGGCATGCGCAGCACCAGGTCGGGCTTCCCCAGTTGCCAGCCGTCGTGATAAACGGGCGGTTTGGGTTCAGCGTTGGCGTCACCCCTGGGGGCGCCCGCCTTGGCCCAGGAATCCAAAGTAGCTATTTCCGAATCGGAAAGGCGCCTTTCATCGAAGAAACTGCCATGGCCGGCCTCGGCCTTCCACGGAGGCATGCGCCGCGAGCGGCAAATGTCCGCGATGAAGGCGGCCCGCTTGCGAGCGTCGTCGTAGGTCAATAACGGAAACGGGCCCACCTCTCCCGGGCGATGGCAACCGGCGCAATGCTTGTGCAGGATCGCCGCGACGGAACCGCTGTAAGTCGGAGGGACATCGATCCCGCATGCGAGAAAAGCGATCAGGCAAATCATAGCCTCACTCCACGCGTGGTTTCTTGGAAACTTCCGGCAGGGGGCACCCGAAAGCCTCGCCACCGGGGGCGGGCACGGGTTTGCCGGCGATGAACGCGGCAAGCGCTTCGCGCAGGTCGTGCCGGGTCGCCGCCGGGCGCCGCTTGCCATCGGCGGTTCTCAAGTCATCGATGCGGCCACGGTAAACCACCCGCCCGTCGGCGTCCGCCAACACGGCTTGGGGCACCACCCGTACCCCCGCGGCCTTGGCCAAATGCTGATCGGGGTCTATGGCGACATCCATGCCCAAGCCATGCTCCCGGGCATGGGCTGATGCCTTGGCCGGAGTCATGGCCGGGTCGGAATGAATTCCCAGCACGACAATGCCCTCGTTCATGGCCAATCGGGCGATGCGCGCCATCTCGGGAGCATAGCCATTGCTGACGGGGCATTCGGAATCGATGAAGAACAGCAGGGCCCGCGCCCGACTAGGGGCGAGCACAACTCCTTTGGGGCCTTGGAGTTCCACCCTCGGTGGCAATCGCTCCACAGATTGCGAAAGCAACAAAGAGAGAATCGCGGCATGGCAGAACACGGGGCCACCCCAACCGGTGAACAAATCGCCTTGCTTTGCTCCCTCTCATTATGGCATCGGGCGGTGAAGTATCGATGAAATTGTGAATTGAAGGTCAGGGAGATGATTCCATGCGCCTGATTCCATGCGCCCTGGTTGCCGCCGGTGTCATCGGCTGCGCCAACGCCCCCAGCAAGAGCCCCGTCCCCTCGTCCACCGGTGCAAGCTTTGACATGTTCAAGAACCAGGTGAAGCAAACGGCGCAGGCCGGCAGCAACCTGGTTCAGGCCAGCGCGCAGGATCTTCAAAACTCGGTCCAATCGCAAATGAGCCAGATCGACAACCAACAGCGGGCGCTGCAAGCCCAGCTCAATTCCACCGCCGGGGAGACCCGCGCCGCCCTGGAACGCCGGCTACAAGATGTGCAGACTCAAAAGCAGGCGATTCTCACCCGGATGTCGGACGCTCAGCGTTCTGGCGCCGCCGGCTTGGACAGCACGAAGCAATCGATCAACGATTCGATCAAAGCCCTGCAGCAAACGCTCGAGGCGCCGCTGCCGGGTCCGGCGCCCGCCGCCCCTGCCGGTGGATTATCGCGACCGGGATTCTGATTCGGTTTCTAACTTGAATCCCGGGGCAGATTGAACACCGCCCCGGGGTTCTCGATTCTTTCAGCCCGCCCTACCGCGCGTCGCGGGCGATCAGTTCGCCAAGGCGCTTGGCCATGCCGGCCAGATCCTCAACATGGGCGCCGTCGGCGAGTGTCGCCTGGTCCGCAAGCAGGCGAGCATTGTCCACCACCCGCGGATCCTCGGCGTTGGCCTCGAATATCTTCCGGATGGCCAGCACGGCGGGGTGCGTGGCGTTGAGTTCCAGAATGCGCTTGGTCTTGGGGCGGTCGCTTTGCCCCATGCGGTCGAGCAACCGCTCCAGGTGGCCGGACATGCCGCCCGCTGGCGTCACCAGGCACGCGGGGGAATCCACCAACCGGCTGGAAAGCCGAACATCGGACACCTCATCGAGTTTTTTCTTCAGGTGTTCGAGCAACGGAGCGAAATCGCCCGGTTCCGCCGGGGGAGAGGCGACATCCTCGGCCGCCTTTTCCGAGTCAACCGAACGGAGCGACTTGCCCTTGTAGGTGGACAGGGATGGCAGGATGTACTCGTCCACGGCATCCGTCATGAACAGGACATCGCGCCCCTTGGCGCGGTAGGCCTCGAGCTTGGGCGAGGCACGCAGCATCGCGTCGCCGTCGCCGGTGATGTAGTAAATGTCCTTCTGTCCCTCCGGCATCGCGGCGACATAGCGGTCGAGCGTGGTGTGCTCTCCCGCGGGGGTGTTGAGCGAACCGTAAAGGAGAAGTTCGGCCACCTTCTCGCGGTTTTCCCAATCCTCGCGCACGCCTTCCTTCAGAACGGTACCGAAACCCTTGTAAAACTTCTCATAGGCGGGGAGGTCGCTTTCACGCAGGTCGCGCAGCGACTTGAACACCTCGCGGACCAGGTCCTTGCGGATGGCCTCGAGGGTGTCGTTGTGCTGCAGGATCTCGCGGGAGATGTTCAGGGGCAGGTCTGAGCAATCCACCAAGCCGCTGACAAACCTCAGGTACCGGGGAAGCAGTTCCTTGCAATGCTCCATGATCAGGACGCGCTGAATGTACAGCCGCGGGCCATGCTCGCGTTCCGACATGTCGAACCAGAAGGGCCGCTCGGCCGGGACAAACAGCAGCACCTTGTACTCGTGCCGCCCCTCCGCCGCGTAGTGGATCACCCGGGCGGGCTTGGTGGGATCGTGCGTGAGTTGCTGGTGGAAACCGTTGTACTCTTCCTCCGTCACCTCCGACTTGGAGCGAAGCCAGAGGGCCTTCTGGGTGTTGATCTGCACCTCGGTGCGGACCGGTTCCTTGGCGGCCTCCTCCTTCTTTGCCTCCTCGCCCTCGGCGGGTTCATCGTCCTCGGGCACCTTCATCTCGACAAGGAAAATGGGCGTTTCCAGGTAGTCGGAAAATTGCTTGACGATCTCCTTGATCTCAAACGGGTTGGTGAACTCTTTTTTCTCCTCCCCCTTGAGGTGAAGGATGACATCGGTCCCGCGCCCGGCCCTGTTGGCCGCCTCAACGGTGAACTCGCCCTGCCCGTCGCTGACCCAGCGGGTCGCGGCATCAGCGGGATCCCCCGCCTGCCGGGTGAGCACCTCGACCTTGTCGGCGATCATGTACGAGGAATAAAAACCCACGCCAAATTGCCCGATAAGGTCGGGGCGGGTCTTGTTCTCGCCCGCTTCGCGCACCTTCTCCAAGAACGCCTTGGTGCCCGACCGGGCAACCGTGCCGAGGTTTTCGATCACCCCCTGGCGCGACATGCCGATGCCGTTGTCGCTGATCGTCAGGGTGCCGGCCTGGTCGTCGGGGGTGATGACAATGCGGAAGTCCTTGTCATCACCCAGGATTTCGCCACGGTCGAGCGAATCAAAGCGCAACTTGTGGATGGCGTCGCTGGCATTGCTGACCAGTTCGCGCAGCACGATCTTCTTGTTGGAATACAGGGAGTGGGTGATCAGGTGCAGGAGTTGCTTGAGTTCGGTCTTGAATTCAAGGGTTTCGGTCGCCATGGCCCGGTCTTCTCCATCATGGTCAAATGCCAACGCCCGGAGTCACCCGGGCGTCTTGGTCGAATTCATTATTATTATAGCGGTTCGGATTAGGGGAAGAGACCCCGACGGGTCATTTCGCGGGCGACCTTTTGAACCCCCAAGGTGAGCGCCGCGGTGCGGTTGGAGAAGTTGCGGGACTTGGCCAGCGTTCGCACCCTGCCGAAGGCGTCGAGCATGAGCTTGGAAAGGTTCTGGTTCACCTGCTCCTCGCTCCACATGAACTGCTGCAGGTCCTGAACCCACTCGAAGTAACTCACGGTCACGCCGCCGGCGTTGCAGAGCACATCCGGGATGACAAAGATGTCGCTTCCCTGGATGATCGCGTCCGCCTCGGGGGTGGTGGGACCATTGGCACCCTCGGCAAGGACCCGGCACTTGAGTTTCACCGCGTTGCCGGCATGGATCACCCTTTCCATGGCCGCGGGCACCAGCACGGTGCACGGGGTGGTTAAAAGGTTGTCGGAATCCATCCGGCTGGCACCCGGAAACCCGACGAGCGACTGCCCGGCTGCCACATGCCTCAACAAGGCGGGAATGTCGATCCCCGCCGGATTGGCGATGGCGCCGTCCTTGTCGCCGATGGCGATCACCTTGACACCGCGAAGGTGCAGCTCCTGACAGGTGACGGATCCGACATTGCCAAAGCCCTGCACCACGGCGGTGGCCTTGTCCGGCTGGATACCCAGCTCGTCGAGCGCCTGCATGACACAGAACACCACGCCCCGGCCGGTGGCCTCCCTGCGACCGGTGATGCCGCCGATTTCCACAGGCTTTCCGGTGACGATTTCGGGGCAGGCGTAGCCGACCTTCATGGAATAGGTGTCCATGATCCAAGCCATGGTCTGCTCGTCGGTGCCCATGTCGGGCGCCATGACATCCTGCCTGGGCCCGATGATGGAAAGCACCTCCTCGGTGTATCGTCGGGTGAGACGCTCCTTCTCGCCGAGGGAAAGCTTGCCCGGATCCACGGCGATGCCGCCCTTGCCGCCGGAAAAGGGCAGATTCATGATGGCGCACTTCCACGACATCCACATGGCCAGCGCGGCGACCTCGCCCAAATCCACGGCGGGGTGATAACGCAAACCACCCTTGGAGGGGCCGGAGGTCAGGCTGTGCTGAACCCGATACCCGGCGAAGGTGTCGATATGGCCATCGTCCCGGCGCACGGGAACGGAAACCAGAAGGGCGCGCTTGGGGGCAGCCATGCGGGCGAGCAAATCCGGGTGCAAATCCACGGCGCCGGCAACGGCATCGAGTTGCCGACGGGCCATGCGGAAGGTTTCGGAAGACTCGTACAAACCATTGACAAGGTGCGCCATGGGGAGGACTCCGGGGGCTTCACTCTATTTATGAATACGACATGCCTACCGCCCGGGGTCACTCGAACATCGGGTCCTTGCTGGTGGCGATGGTGATGATGTCGATGATGCAAAGGATTGCAATTACAGGAATGGGGAGGACGAGAAGACTCAAAACCAGGTAAAGGGCACCCTTTCCGGAGTTGCCCAGATAAAAATGATGAATTCCAAGCAAACCAAGGAACCAAGCCAGCAGGATGGCAACCACCCGGTTCTTTTTTTCACGGGGAACCGGGAACCCGCCTGAATCCCCGGCCAAGCCAGGCTGAAACAGATAAGGCAAGGCAACCGACGCCTCCAGCCATTCCCGCATCCCGGGCGACCAAACAAGGCTCTTTTTGTTGACTTCCCCCTGAAGAACGAGGGAGGGAAAATCCTCGCTGGATACGGGGCCGATTTGTTCCTTCCGCGAGTCGAGATAAAACCATGGCTGGGAAACGGGCAATTCTGACAAGTCGGCTTCCGGTTCAGAAGGGGCGGCCACGGAAACGGCCACAACCGCGGTGAAGATCTCAGTAAGCGATGACGCGGGCGTCCAATTCGAGCGGTCTGTCGACACCTCGTGAAACGGCTGGAGCACTCCCCGGGCGCGGAGGGATTTCAACTTCGCCATGTCGAAAGGGCCTGTGACACGCCCCTGCATCCGCAGAAAATACACGGCCACGCTCCTAACGGGTCATCACGAATATGAGAAATCCCACAAGGGCGGCGACACCGATCGACAGCGTTGCCACCAGAACGATGATCCTCTTGAAGTCGGCCGTCTTGCGAAGGCGATTGGCGGCATCCTCGTACCGGTTTTCCAAATCCGGGGGGATCAGCACAACCCCTCGCGGCAACATCCCCTTGAAGGCATAAACGCGATCATACAAGGTGTACAACCGATTTGGATCCGTTCCCGTGGCGACGGCGGAAGCCAATTCCGCCAACGCCATCTCGTGCTGAAGGCGGGTTTCCTGCTCCGATTGAACGCGGGTGACCCACATGCGCGCGCTTTCCACGGCGCGGGCCCGCTTTTCACCGGGCGTGACGCCAGCCTGCCCCGCGACGCGGTCCCACTCAACCAACAGCCTGGTCAACGCGGCGGCATCATGCCGACCGTGGGCTTCCACGATTTGCTCCCCCAGCGCCTTGATCATTCCGTCCAGCACCTTGGCATGGTGCCTGTTGAATATCCTCTGGATTTCATCCACCACCGCCGCCGAAGGCGGCGAGGTCCACGGCGTTGTGATCAGTTCCTGGTGTCGCTTGCCAACATCATCCGGCTTCCCGGCGCGATCGGCCTTGCGGATTTGCTCGAGAATATCCGCGACCAACTGAACCTCGACATCATGAAGGTTCTCCTTGAGGCCCCGGTGGTCGGGTTCCAGCATGAGCATGGCGCGCAACTTCTCGGCCCGGTTCGACAAAGGCGCTTGCTCCAGCACCATGCGCCGATACTGGCGCATGTCGTTGGCCAGAACCTCCTCCTCGGCGAAGGCATGGTTCAACTCGGCAAGCGACTCGGGGGGCACGGCGGCAAGGGGCGTCGAGGGTAAACCATACAGGGTCGCCACCTCATCCCATTGCGGGTGCTGGGGAAACAGGAGGACGCCCGCCAAGTCGAGCAGCGGCGGATCAAGCCGCGCGTGGTGCACCGCTTCGGACCTCAGCCCTTTTTGAAGGAACTCCTCGCACCGGCGAAGGCGGTCGGCGGCGTGGCGTCCCCAGTCAGCGTAATCCCGGGCCAGTTCGCGAATTTCCTGGGTCAATTCCTGATTGTTGCTCCGCAGGAATCCCTGGATTTGCTGAACCACCTGGTTGGGATCGCGCGTTCCAGCCATGGATGCCTCCCAACCCTAGCGGGCGTTCTCAATCGCGAATTTCAGGTCGTTGACAGGCACGCACAACGCGACACCCTCGACAAACTTGCCCTTGGCGGTGACGACGCCGACCACTTCGCCCCGGTCGTTGAACGCGGGACCACCCGAGTTCCCCGGATTCACCGCAAGCGACATCTGAAGATATTCCCCTTCCCCTGCAAGGTCGGCCATTGTGCTGTAAACGC
Organism: uncultured bacterium; assembly: GCA_963923445.1. Taxonomy (GTDB): domain Bacteria; phylum Planctomycetota; class Planctomycetia; order Gemmatales; family Gemmataceae; genus REEB421. The sequence goes on along the minus strand of CAWUNZ010000137.1, from coordinate 192 downwards.
CCTTGGAAACAGCATTGGGAAGAACTCCGCCACCAGGCCCAAGCCCCGGACTTCCGATCACCACCACATCCTCGCCCTTCTTGAGGACGGAGGAATCACCCATTTTAAGAAAAGGAAGTTCCGACTTGACCCGAATAAGCGCAAGGTCGCGCCCCTTGTTCATGTAAACGACACGACCGTTGTGGGGTCCCT
>CAWUNZ010000136.1:0-9046 GCA_963923445.1 uncultured bacterium | reverse complement strand
CTTGTTTCCATCTCCGTGCCCACGGTCAACTGGTGCGGTCTGTCACCGGTTCGGAGAAGCTGACATGAACAAGTTTCTGCGCGGCATGGCGCGGGCCGTGGCCGAATCGTTCCATTTGCCTGAGCCGATCCTTGAAATCGGATCGCTTCAGGTGGAGGGCGCCACTGGCGACATCAACCTCCGTTCGTTGTTTCCGGGCAAAGATTACACGGGCGTGGACTTCCGCCCCGGTCCGGGTGTGGATTGCGTCGCCAGCGTCGAGGACCTGCCCCAGAAAAGCGGCAGCGTCGGCACCGTGCTGGCCTTGAGCACATTCGAGCATGTTCAGCGGTTTTGGCTTGGATTCGACGAGGTGGACCGGGTGTTGCGCCCCGACGGTGTTTTCATTGTGGCCTCGCCCTTTTATTTCCATGTCCATGGCTATCCCAGCGACTACTGGCGGTTCACTCCCGAGGCGTTCGATTTCCTGCTTAAAGACAACTTCCCCCGGCGCCTGCTGGGCTGGCATGGCCCCGACCGCCGGATGGCGAATGTCTGGTCGGTCGCGTTTCGTGAAAAGGCCCGGATGCCTTCCGAAGCGGATTTAAACACCTACCGGGACAAGATGGGCGAGTACGCCCGCGAACCGCTCCCATGGCTGAAAAAGCTCCGGTACCAGGCGGGCAGGCTTTTGTGCGGCCGTCGGCCGTTCGCGCCGCATTTGGATCGCGAGAAGTGGGAAATGGAGATGCGGGACACCCCGGTCGCCGCCCCTCGCAGCAAGGATGTCGCCGAGTCGCAGGTGGAAGAAGGACGATCGGTTTCAGCGAATCCAACCCCGATTCTGGTGCCCTAGCGCGTTGGCGACTATCGGTTTGGCATATCGTCACCATATCCGATGGTTCAATGAAGAAGCCCGCCGGGATCCGGCGGGCTTCTTTGTTTTCAATCACATGGCGGCCGATCAATAGCGGTAATGGTCGGTCTTGTAGGGGCCGTCCTTCGAGACATGAATGTAGGCCGCCTGCTCGGCGGAGAGTTCGGTCAATTGCACATTGAGCTTCTTGAGCTGCAGGCGGGCGACATGCTCGTCGAGTTTCTTGGGCAGCACATACACGCCAACGGGGTAGTTGGCGTTGTTCTGCCAAAGCTCGATCTGCGCCAGCACCTGGTTGGCGAACGACGAACTCATCACATAGGAGGGGTGTCCGGTGCCGCAACCCAGGTTCACAAGGCGGCCCTTGGCCAGCAGGATGATCCGCTTCTTGTCGGGGAAGATCACATGGTCCACCTGGGGCTTGATCTCCTCCCAGGGGTAATTTTCCAGCGAGGCGACATCGATCTCGTTGTCGAAGTGGCCGATGTTGCAGACGATGGCCTGATCCTTCATCTTCGCCATGTGGGCATGGGTGATGACCTTGTAGTTGCCCGTGGCGGTGACGAAGATGTCGGCCTTGTCACAGGCATAATCCATGGTGACGACGCGGTAACCTTCCATGGCGGCCTGAAGGGCGCAGATGGGGTCGATCTCGGTGACCCACACCTGGGCGGACAGGGCGCGCAGAGCTTGCGCCGAACCCTTGCCCACATCGCCATAACCGGCGACCACGGCGATCTTGCCGGCGACCATCACATCGGTGGCGCGCTTGATGCCGTCCACCAGCGACTCGCGGCAACCATAAAGGTTGTCGAACTTCGACTTGGTGACCGAGTCGTTCACATTGATGGCGGGGAACTTGAGTTCGCCGCGCTTGTGCATCTGGTAGAGGCGATGCACGCCGGTGGTGGTTTCCTCGGTCACGCCCTTGATGGCGGCGAGGTTCTTGGCGTACCAGCCGGGCTGGGAGGCGATGCGCTCCTTGATGGAGGCGAAAAGAACGCGCTCCTCCTCGCTGCCGGGCTTGTCGAGCACATGAATGTCCTGCTCGGCGCGGGCGCCGAGGTGGAGCAGCAGCGTGGCGTCGCCGCCATCGTCGAGGATCATGTTCGAGGTGCCGCCATCGGCCCATTCGAAGATCTTGTGGGTGTAGTCCCAGTATTCCTTGAGGGACTCGCCCTTATAGGCGAACACGGGAATGCCGGCGGCGGCGATGGCGGCGGCGGCGTGGTCCTGGGTGGAGAAGATGTTGCACGAGGCCCAGCGGATCTCGGCGCCGAGCGCCTTGAGCGTCTCGATGAGCACGGCGGTCTGAATGGTCATGTGGAGCGACCCGGTGATGCGGGCGCCCTTGAGGGGTTTCCTGGCGGCGTACTCGTCGCGGATCGCCATGAGACCGGGCATTTCCGTCTCGGCGATGGCGATCTCGCGTCGGCCCCAGCCGGCGAGCTTGATGTCGGCAACCTTGAAATCAGTGAAGGTAACGGGCTTTTCCTTGACGGCGGACATGTTCAAAGTCTCCTTGAAAACAATGAACGGGCGCCGTTTCGGTTATTTCCGCCCCCGCGAGCCTGGCAGGCACTCCAAGTGGTGCCGTCGCAGCGCCCCTCGCCGGGATGGTGCTCGGTGGGTTTGTCGGGAGTGGTTCCTCGTGCCCCTGTGAATCCGAACATTCACATTTATAGCAAGGGAACCGGCAAACGGGGACGGGGCATCACAAGCACAGGGAAACTTCCCGCAAAAGAGCCCGCCCGGGGGGGATGAGTTTTGGGCAAACCTTGCTGATCAGGCAAGAATGTCGCGCACCACGGTGCCGTGGACATCGGTGAGGCGGAAATCGCGCCCGCTGTAGCGGTAGGTCAGCTTCTCGTGGTTGATTCCCATCAGGTGGAGCATGGTGGCGTGGAGGTCGTGAACATGGACCTTGTCGCGGGCCGCTGCGAAGCCGAAGTCGTCGGTGGCGCCATACGCCATGCCGCCCTTCACGCCGCCGCCAGCCAGCCAGACGCTGAAGCCGTGGTTGTTGTGGTCGCGGCCATCGGCGCCCTCGGTGGTGGGGGTGCGGCCGAATTCGCCGCCCCACAGGACCAGGGTTTCATCGAGTAGGCCAAGGCCCTTCAGGTCCGCCAGCAACGCGGCGATGGGCTTGTCGGTGGTTTGCGCCTTGGTTCGGTGTCCGTTCACGACATTGCCATGGTCGTCCCACGGCTGGCCCGAACCGGTGAACACCTGCACGGTGCGCACGCCGCGTTCCACCAGCCTGCGGGCGATGATGAGCGAGTCGGCATAGGCGCCGGTGCCATAAAGGGCGCGCGTGGACGCGGGTTCACGCGAGACATCGAACGCCTCGGAGGCCTCGGTCTGCATCCGGAACGCCATTTCGAACGACTGGATGCGGGCCTCGAGCTGGTCGTCGCCCGCGCGGGCGTCGCGGTGCTCGCGGTTCATGGCGTTGATGAGGTCGAGCTGGCCGCGCTGCGAGGAGGCGCTGATGCGGCCATTGCGGATATGGTCGATCACTTTTTGGGGATCGAGGTTCTGGATGTGGCACCCCTGATGGGCGCCGGGCAGGAAGCTGCTGCCCCACAGTTGCGGGCCCACCACGGGCTTGCCCGGGCACAGGACCACGAACCCCGGCAGGTTCCGGTTCTCGGTTCCCAGCCCGTAGGAAAGCCAGGCGCCCATGCTGGGGCGAATCGGCTGCAGGTTGCCGCTGGTCATCATGAGCAGCGACGGCTCATGGTTGGGCACATTGGTGTGCATGGACCGGATGACGCAGATGTCGTCGATCCGCTTGGCGATCTCGGGGAAGATCTCGCTCACTTCCACCCCGGATTGGCCCGACTTGTGGAACTTGAAGGCGCTGGGGAAGCAGTTACCGGTTTTGCGTTCGGTGGAAAGGTGCCCCGCAGGCATCGGCTTGCCGGCATGGCGGGCCAGTTCGGGCTTGGGGTCGAAGGTGTCCACCTGCGAGGGTCCACCGTTCATGAACAGGTGGATCACATGCTTGGCCTTGGGGGCGAAATGGGGCGCGCGCGGGGCGAGCGGATTTTCCGAGACGGAAGGGGCGGCGCCCGCCAGTCCGGCGTCGGCCATCACGCCGGCCAACCCGACCATGCCCACGCCGGAACCCAGGTTGGAGAGCATCCGGCGGCGCGAGGGAAGCATCATGGCAGGGCTCCGTTGTCTTAGTCCACAAACATGAATTCGTTGGATGCGAGGATCGCCTGGGCGAACTGCTCCCGGCGGTTGAGCTTGTCATCGGCAGCGGCGGGGGTGGTGATGAAGTCCACCGCGCGCCGGGTTTCGCCCTCGGTGGGCTGACGACCGAACGCCAGGCGGTAGGCGAGGCGGACGGCATCGGTGTCGGTCTTGGTTTCCTTGGCGAGGCGGGCGGCCAGCGCCGTGGCCTGCCTGATCATGAAATCGCTGTTGAGGGCGAACAGTTGCTGCTGGGGCACGGTGGTGCTGGTCCGCTTGTCGCTGGTGACATTGGCGTCGGGGAAGTCGAAGAGCCTGAGCAGGCCGTCGAGGTTGTGCCTGCTGACCTTGGCATAGACCGTGCGTCGGCTGGCGCCGGCATCGCGCAGGTCGAAGGTGGGCCCTCCGGCGGTGGTGTCGAGCGTGCCGGAAACGGCCAGCAGGCTGTCGCGCCAGATCTCGACATCGAGCCTCCTGCGGCTGGAGCGCCAAAGAAGGGTGTTGCCCGGGTCGGTCGCCGCCCCGGCGGATTCACCGCTGCTGGACAGCCGGTAGGTCTCCGACAACACAATTTGCCGGTGCAGCCACTTGAGCGACCAGCCATGGTCCATGAGGCGCACGGCCAGGGTGTCGAGCAACTCGGGGTGGGTTGGCTTGTCGCCCAACTGGCCGAAGTTCGACGGGCTGCCCACAAGACCCTTGCCGAAGTGACGCTCCCAGACCCGGTTGACGATCACCCGGGAGGTGAGGGGGTTGTCGCGGGAGGCGATGGCGTCGGCGAGGTCGAGCCGGGTGTAGGCCTCGCCCCGCTTGGCGCTGGCGATGGATAGGGAAACGGGGAAGCCCTTGGGAGCGGGGGCGCCCTTCTTGAGCGGGTTGCCGCGAATGTAAAGGGGCATGGTCTGCCCCCCGCCGCGGATGGAGTGCGCCACCGGATACATGGGCGGCGAGCTTTTCTTCAGCCGGCCGGACTCCTCGCGGAGTTGGGCGACCTCCTTTTTGCCCGCTTCATCGAGGAACAATTTCTCGGCATCCTCGGGCGGAACGGAAAGCGGGCCGTTCTTGTCGGCCCTGAGAGCCTTCATCAGGGGGTGGTCGTTGGGCTTGGCCGAGGCCGCCGCTGCTTGGACCGCCTTGGCCGCGGTGGAGCAGGCCCGGGAGACGGCATCGGTGCCGGCGTCGTCCTTGAGGGCCTTGATGGCGGACAACTCGTTCACCTTGCCGGCCTGGGGCGAGCCGAGGAATTTCACCCATCGGCCCAGAAAATAGGGGGATATGCCGGCCTCCTTGGCAGCGGTTTCAAGGCTCTTGCCCTTGGCCTTGGGCATCGACCGCGCCACGGCGAGGGTTTCGGAGAGTTTCGCCAACGAGTCGTTGGCCGCGGATTCCCCCGCCTTGGCGAGCACACGGTTCACCTTGTTCTCGAGGTTCTTGATCTCCTGCTGCGACTTGTCGTAGGCGCTGACCACTTCGGCGGAGACCAGCGGGGCATCGACATTGCTGAAACCGTTGAACACTCCGGCCAGGGCGTAATAGTCCACCTGCGTCACCGGGTCGAACTTGTGGTCGTGGCAGCGGGCGCAACTGACGGTGATGCCAAGAAAGCCACGGGTGACGGTGTCCACCCTGTCGTCAAGCTCGTCGGCGATCGCCTGCTCGCGCGCCGTGTTCTTGTAATATTCGGCTCCCAGGCCGATCAGCCCCAGGCCGGCCAGTCGCGTGAAGGCGTCGCCGGAGGATTCCGGCATGAGGTCTCCGGCCAACTGGAAACGGATGAACTGGTCGTAGGGCATGTCGGAGTTCATGGCGGCGATCACCCAGTCGCGGTAGCGGTAGGCGTTGCCCTTCGGCTTGACGGCGAATGTGTGGGCCTGATCCTCGGCGTAGCGGGCGACATCGAGCCAGTGGCGGGCCATCCGTTCCCCGAAGTGCGGCGAGGCGATCAGGCGATCGACCAATTCCTTGTACGCTTCCGGCCGATTGTCGGCGACGAAGGCGTCCACCTCCGCCGGGGTCGGCGGGAGGCCGATGAGGTCGAAATACAACCGGCGGACAAGCGTGCGGCGGTCGGCGGGACCCACGGGGGCCACACCCTTTTCCTTGCGCTTGGCGGCCAGCAAGCGGTCGATCTCGCCCGGCGTTTCCGGGCCGATCGCCTTGGGAGCGATGAACGACCATGGCAACGAACCGGCGGAAGCGACAGGCTTGGATTCGGCACCACCGCGAGGATCAGGTGCCCCCATGGCGATCCACTTGGAAAAGTCGTTCGCGACGGTCTCGGGCAACTTACCCTTGGGCGGCATGCGGACATCGCCTTCGTGGCGCAGCGAGGCCAGAAGTGTGCCCTTGGATGGATCTCCGGGCACCAACGCTGTCCCCGAGTCGCCTCCCTTGCGCAAGCCATCGCGGGTATCGAGGCGGAGGCCACCCTTCAGCTTGCCGGCCTTGGCGGCATCCGCCGAATGGCAGGCATGGCAATGCTCAAGCAGAACAGGCCGGATTTTGGCCTCGAAAAAATCGGTGCCCTGATCAGCCCGAAGGCAGCAGGCCGTCACAACGAGAGTGGCGATCACGCGAAAGTGAGGCATGACCGGGGGTTCCATGGCTTTGCGAGGGCAAGCGGGGTAGGTCATTCTTTTTTGCCCTACCCAAGGCCCGGAGTCAAGAAGATGAATGATGATATCAGCGCGGATGAATCGTGAACGAACGGCGAAAAGCCTTCATGCCGGGGTTGGCGGCACTGTCTTCCGGGGCATCAAAAAGGCGATCGGGCCTGTTGCCGGCGGGGTCTTCCAGGGCCGGGTCGATGGCCAGTTGGTACTGGCCGGGCGCCCAAGGGGCCTTGGGTCTGAATGTCCAGACGGTTTCTCCCACTGAAGCCTCCGCGCTGCCAGCCAACGGTGCTTGCGCCCGGTCCACCACCCGGATCAACCGCTCGGCCAAGGCCTTGTCGAGCGGACGGGGAAAACGAACCGTCAGCGGGTCCATCGCCGAACGGGGAGGAACGATTTCCCACGCGGACGGATCGATGCGTTCGCGAACTGCTGGCTTCACGGTGTAATCGTGCCGGTGGGCCTTGGCCAACGGGTTGCCGTTGGCGTCCTGCCACGCGGGGTCGATTCTGAGGGAATACTTGCGGCCGGCCTCGAAGACGGGGCCCAGGTCGATCAGGGGTTTCACTCCGCGCTTGATCCGCCCCGGATCGATCAGAAAGGTGAGCCGGGTTCCCGATGGATCCCACAACTCCTCGTCGAGTTCGAGGAACGGAAGGTCGGCCACATGGCCGTCGTCGCGGACGATGCTCACATGACGATAGGCCTCGCCCGCGCGCATGGGGGCGCTGAATTCCAGATAAAATCGAAGGATATTTTCCGGAATCACCGGGCCGGATGGATAGGCTGAAACCACGGTGGTCGGCGCCGTTTTGGGCGCGGGCAAGGTGAATTCAAGAACCACGGGCTTGGAACCGGCGCCGGCATCCCAGCGCACCGTGTGCCGCACGCCGTGCGCCAACGGGAAGCGGGGGCGAAACCATGCGGTTGTCGCCTCGGTGCCCCATGTCCCCAGAAGGCCCGGGCCGGCTTCGACCCGGACGGAGAAAAACTTTTCGGGAGACTTGAGGGCGGGCGAGTCCACTGGCAGCGACCGCGCCTCGAACCTTCCGGTCGCCTGCGCCGGTCCGTCGGCTTTCCATGCCAACACCGGTTCCGCCGCCCGGGCAAGCGAGGAAACAAAAAGCAAAACGGTCAGGACCGGGATGCCGGTCCTGACCGTTGTTGGCGCGGAAAGCAACATGCTCAGGGCAGTTCGATCGTCTGGATGGAGACACCGGCGGTGCCGCGGACCAGCATCACCGCATGCGCGTCGCCCAACTGCGCCAGGTGTTCGACACCGGCGTGCTGCTTGAGGGTCTCGTACTTCAACCCGGCGGTGTCGGCGACCCTAGCGGAGATGGTGTCCACCGAGTCGATATTGTCGAGCGCCACCTTCATCACGCCGCGGGCGCTGTTGGCCATGAGCGCGTAAGGCTTTCCACCCTTGGAATAGACCAGGATGTCGAGGGGACGGTTGCGGTTGCCCAACTCGGCGACCGTCTTGCCCTTCACCTTGGCGCCATCCTGCAGTTCGGAGACCGGAATGCGGACCAGCGGGGTGCAGGTGTAGGCGGCCAAAATCTCTTCCTTGCCGTTGATTTCAACGGTGGTGAAGGTGCGAACGGGCGCGGCGGTCTCGTACTTGCCATGGGCGCCGTGGTAGATCTGGATTCCTGCCGAAGCAGCCTTGCCGTCGAACGGAAGGGCGATCTTGCGCAGCGTGGAGGCGAACTCCTCGTTGGAAAGGCCCGCGACAAAAAGCTTGTCCTTCACCACCTTGAGGCCGGTGATGGCTTCCATGCGCTTGGCGCCCTCGGCCACTGGCTTGCTGAGTTCGGCCTTGGCATGGGGAACGGAGGCGAGCGCCACCTCCTTGATCTCTCCGCCATTGCCGATGGCCAGGATCACCGGCAGGGCCGCGGGACCCTTGCCGCGCGACACCGACAGGTAAACCTTGTTGGAGGCGGGGTTCACCGCGAGGTCGTTGATCTGGACATCGGCCTCCTTCACGCCCAGCATGCCGGCAAGCTTGGCGCCGATGTTGTCGATGTTCACGGGCGCCACCTTGGACGAGGCGGTGTCACCCGTGCCGATGGCGTAAACCGCCGCGGCCTTGGGATCGCCCACGAAGAGCACGCCCTCGGCGCCGAAGGTGATCGGGCCGGTGGATTGCAGCTTCACCGCGCCCGGCTTGAGGCTGTCGGTTAGCGGGCCGGCCTCCGCTCCCGCCGCCAAACCCAGGGCCGCGACCACCGCGGCACCGTTCCACACCATCCGCAACCAGTCACGCGCCATGAAAAACTCCCGTGAATATGAACGATTGATGAGCGCCGGTTTGTTCCTGCGCCTCCACCCAAGCCTTGGCGAACCGGCGGCATTTGTCAATGGGGTGGGG
>CAWUNZ010000135.1:0-9141 GCA_963923445.1 uncultured bacterium | reverse complement strand
GGGTCATCCCTTGGCGAATATCTTCAAAAACAAACGCTGACTGAAACACCAATCGCGGCCACGGACCGTGCCAAGGCATTGCGGTACCTTTGATGAAATACAGTAGTAGTTATTGGTTTGTTGTCGTGTGGAGATGCTTGGCGCCGTGCTACGCTAGTCACATGTAGCACCGAGACCGGCATGGGAACGCCGGCATGGTGCTCACCACCGGGTTGGCTCCATGTTGTCGATCGCGCTGATCCTGCTTCATTCACTGGCCCATTTTGTTGAGATCAACGAACCAAGCCGCCCGCCCAATATTGTGCTGATTGTTGCCGACGACCTTGGCTATGGCGACCTTTCATGTCAGGGATCCAGGTCAATACGCACACCCAACATCGACGCCTTGGCGCGGGAAGGCACCCGTTTCACCAACTTCTGCGTGGCCCAGCCTGTCTGCACCGCGTCGCGTGCCGCGCTGATGTCCGGCTGCTACCCCAACCGCATCGGCATGGCGGGCGCGCTGAACCACACCAGCCTGATTGGCATCCACCCCGATGAGACTTTGCTACCGGAACTCCTCAAGGCGCGGGGTTATGCCACCGCCCACTTCGGGAAATGGCACCTGGGAACAAGGCCGAAGTTTTATCCCACGCGCCACGGCTTCGACACATGGGCGGGCTTGCCCTACTCGAACGATAACGGTCCGTTGCACCCCACTATCCGCGGGATTCCGCCTTTGCCGTTCATTGTCAACGACACTGTCGTGGAAACAGACCCCGATCAGGCGATGTTCACCCGGCGGTTGACTGATTTGGCGACGGCGTTCATCCGTGAAAACAAGAGTCGCCCATTTTTTCTCTACTTGCCGCACATCATGCCCCATGTGCCCATCTTCGCCTCTGAAAAATTTAAGAAATCCAGCAAAAATGGCCTTTATGCCGATGTGGTGGAGGAACTTGACGCCGCCATTGGGGAAGTGATGAAGGCGATTGCCGCGGCAGGCATTGACCGGAACACCATGGTGGTGTTCCTTTCCGATAACGGACCGTTCCTGAGCTATGGCAACCATGCCGGCAGCGCCGGTCCGTTTCGCGAGGGCAAACTGACCACATTCGAGGGTGGAGTACGCGTGCCGTTCATTGTCCGTTGGCCGGGTCGGGTTCCCTCGGAAAGGATCGATGCCCGCTTGGTGACGGGCTTGGACATTCTTCCCACCTTGGCGTCCATCGCCGGGGCGCAATCCCCAAAAGCACGGATTGACGGTATCGACCTTTCCAACGCCTTGCTTGGCAAGCCGGGCGCCATGCAACGCGAGGAATTTGCCTACTATTCTGGTGGCGAATTGCATGCTGTCCGCAGCGGCAAATGGAAGCTCCACCTGCCCCATCCATACCTGACGGTCGACGGTTTGCCCGGCAGGGACGGAAAACCGGCCAACCATGCCAACATGAAACCCGTTGCCATCGAGGAATCGGGAATCCGTGGCATTGCCAGCCGGCACGGATACAAGGTGGTAGAGTTGCCCCTTTCCCTTTACGATTTGGATTCCGATCCTGGTGAGACTCGCAACCTTGCTGGCGAGCAACCAGCCAAGGTGGCTGAAATGCAGCGACTGGCGACACGATACCGGGAAGACCTCGGGGACACCCTGACCGGCGCCCGAGGTACCGGAACAAGGCCGGCCGGAAGGGCCGAACCCTAGGCCGAGGAGTGGACTGATGCGTCTTGGGCTTTTTTCTCTAGTGATGTGGCTGTTCTTGATGGTCGGCGCCCGGGGTGCCGATCGCCCGAACATTTTGTTCGTTTTCGCCGACGACTGGGGGCGGTACGCCTCGTGCTACGCCGAATTGGATGCCAAGCCCACCGCCAACAGCGTGATCAAGACCCCCCACATTGATTCAGTGGGGACTCGTGGCGTCCGCTTCCGCAATGCCTTTGTCAACGCGCCGTCCTGCACTCCGTGTCGCAGCGCCCTGTTAAGTGGCCGGTATTTCTTCAACACCAACAGGGGTGCCATTCTCCGCGCTGCGGTATGGGACGAAACCATTCCCGGTTTTCCCCTGGTTCTCAAAGATTCGGGTTATCAGATCGGCAAGACCGGCAAGGTGTGGAGCCCAGGCACCCCCGCCGACGCCCCGATCGGAAAACAACAATTCGCTTACCAGAAATCGGGAATGGCGTTTAATAATTTCTCCGAGCAGACCGAATCGATGCTCAAGGCCGGTAAATCAATCGATCAGGCCCGGGACAACCTCCTTGGTCAGGTTCGTGGCAATTTCAGCACTTTCCTCAAGGGGCGCGACGCGGCCAAGCCGTTCTTCTTCTGGCACGGTCCGACGAATGTGCATCGCTCGTGGGTGAAGGGATCTGGCAAGAGGCATTGGGGGATCGATCCCGACGCGCTCAAGGGAAAGCTTCCCAAATTCCTGCCGGATGTGCCCGAGGTGCGCGAGGATTTCGCCGACTATTTGGGCGAATCACAGGCCTTTGACGCCCAGGTGGGAGTTTTGCTGGGTGAACTCAAGGCGGCGGGAATTCTTGACAAAACCTTGGTGGTGATCAGTGGCGACCATGGCGCTCCTGGTTTTCCGGGAGGAAAGTGCAACTTGTATGATTTCGGAACCGGCGTTGCCCTGCTTGCTGCCGGACCGGGTGTTGCTGGTGGGCGGGTGATTGACGATCTCACCAACCTGATGGATCTGGCACCCACATTCCTGGAAGTGGGCGGTGCCAAACTCCCCGCCGGCATGAATGGAAAATCGCTTTGGCCGCTGCTGTCGTCCAAGGACGCCGGGCAGATTGATCCCGCCCGCGATTTCGTGGTCACCGGCCGGGAAAGGCATGTCGATACCGCCCGCATCGGCAACGCCACCTACCCCCAGCGGGCCTTGAGGACCAAGGATTTCCTTTATATCCGAAACTTTGCCCCGGACCGTTATCCCCTTGGCGATCCCAAGAATGTGACCAAGGATTCGCAACCGTCCGCGCAAGCATTGGAGAACAGCACCTTCGTCGCCTTCGCCGACATGGATGCCGGCCCCACCAAGGCATGGTTGGTGGCCCACCGCAACGATCCGGAGTGGAAATGGCACTACGACTACGCGTTTGGCAAGCGTCCCGCGGAGGAACTGTACGACTTGACCAAGGATCCTGAACAAATAAGCAACCTGGCTGGAAACCCTGAGTACGCCAAGGCCCTCAAGGCTCAAGGCGACCGGTTGATGAAAATCCTGACCGAGGCGGGCGATCCCAGGGTGGTGGACCGCGAATGTCGATTCGACCGACCTCCCTTTTCAGACCTTGAGAAGGGGAGGTGATCCGTGGTCAAGTTCAAAACCCTGACTGCCTTTCTTGTCTTTTTAACGACTTTGACGGCCAGCGGCGCGCAACCGAATGTTGTCCTCATTGTCGCCGATGATCTTCGAACCGAATTAGGGTTGTACGGTTCCCCTGCCCGCACACCGAACATCGATGCCTTGGCTTCCCGCGGAGTGGCTTTCAGCCGCGCTTATTGCCAGCAGGCGGTTTGCAATCCGTCGCGTTCTTCTTTCCTGACGGGAAAACGGCCTGACACCTTGCGCCTGTGGTCGAATGGCACCCACTTCCGGGAAAACATGCCGGATGTGGTCACCTTGCCGCAGCATTTCATGGCCAATGGCTACGAGGCCAGGTGCGCGGGCAAGATTTTCCACAATTGGCATACCAAGGAAAAAGGCGACAGGCGCTCATGGAGCGCCCCCGAGTTTCTTCATTACGCCAATCACGGCGATGATGTTCCCGAGAGTGTTGGAACGCTGCCACCCAACACTGCCGTGGGCATCGGGCGCATGTACGGGAAGGTGCCCGTGTGCGAATGCCGGGATATTCAGGATGAGGCTTATTACGATGGCCGCGTCGCGGCCGAAGCGGTGAAGGTTTTGTCCGAAAAGCGTGACAAGCCGCTTTTCCTGGCCGTGGGATTCTGGAAACCCCATGCGCCGTTCAATGCGCCAAAAAAATATTGGGATATGTACGACCGCGCCTCGATCCCTTCCCCCCGCAAGGATCGCCCTGCCGGTGCGCCAAACCTGGCCTTTCACGATGGCCGGGAAATTTTGGGAGTGCCTCCCAATCGGGTGGAGCCTAACGCCGCCCAAGTCGCCGAGATGCGCCATGGATACCTGGCCAATATCAGCTATATGGATGCCCAGGTTGGCAAGGTCCTCACCGCATTGGACCGGTCGGGAATGCGAGACAACACGGTGGTGTTGTTTTTGTCGGATCACGGGTATCACACGGGAGAGTTGGGCCTCTGGGCCAAGACATCGTGTTTTGAGCGCGATGCCCGGGTTCCACTGGTGATCGCCGCGCCTGGACTTCGGCGCCCCGGGCGAATGGAATCGGGAATTGTTGAACTGTTGGACATTTTTCCCACGCTCAACGACCTGTGCGCGCTGGGCCAGGTTCCAGGCTTGGAGGGAGCAAGCAGGGCCAAGACCGTGCTCCAGGGAGCATCCTCACCGAACGGTGCCGCCTTCACCCAGCATCCAAGGCCGGCTTACTTCGACCGGACCAAGACAGGTTTCCCCGATGCCATGGGTTACAGCGTTCGGTTGGAATCGGGTCGCTACACCGAATGGCGGGAATGGGGAACAGGCAAGGTGGTCGGGTCGGAATACTATCCTGAAGGTGATCTTCCCGATCCGGCTCAGAATCGGGTCAACGATCTATCCCTGGCCGGTGCGGTCGCCACCGCCCGGGCAAGGCTTCATCAAATGTTTTCCCCTTCCGTCCCCCCATCGAAGAAGTAGCGAGACTCCGCGATGTATCCTCTGTTCCTTGCCGTTGTGGCTTTACAGCTTGCCCCGCGTGCTGAAGCGCCTCCACGGCCGAACATTGTCTGGTTCATTGTGGACGACATGTCGGCGAATTTTTCCTGCTACGGGGAAAAGCAAATCAGCACTCCCCATGTGGACGCTCTGGCCGCGCGCGGCACGCGCTTTTCCAAGGCTTTTGTCACGGCACCCGTCTGCTCGCCATGCCGCTCGGCGTTGATCACCGGGTGCTACCAAACAACCATCGGCGCGCACCACCATCGCAGCGGCCGGGGTGAACTCAAGATCAGCCTTCCCGGCGATGTCGTCCCTGCTCCGGTTCTGTTCCGCAAGGCCGGATACCACACCTGCATTGGTGGTTTCGGTGCCAACGGCAAGCGCCTTGGGAAGACGGATTATAATTTCGAATGGCCTCGCGAAATGTACGACGGAAATGACTGGTCGAACCGCAAGGCGGGGCAACCGTTCTTCATGCAGGTTCAGTTGCACGGTGGCAAATACCGCGGACAGGGACCCAACAAGGCTTGGCAGGAGCGGGTGAGGCGCGAACTTGGCTCTGCCACCGACCCCGCCAAGGTGACACTCCCGCCGTACTATCCGCGTGATCCAGTCATCCTGCAGGACTGGGCCGATTACCTTGACTGCTGTCGGCAAACCGACCGAGAGGTGGGTGAGTGGATCGCGCGCTTGGAACGAGAAAAGCTGCTGGCCAATACCGTGGTGTTCTTCATGACCGACCACGGCATCAGCCACGCGCGGGGCAAACAATTCCTGTACGACGAGGGAACCCATGTGCCCCTTGTGGCCGCTGGCCCGGGCGTTCCCAGCGGTCGGGTGGTGGCGGACTTGGTGGAACACATCGACCTCACGGCAACTTCATTGGCCATCGCGGGGGTTCGCCCACCCGCGTGGATGCAGGGACGAGACCTGTTTTCCCCTGACTACAGGAAACGCGATGCCGTGTTCGCCGCCCGAGACCGCTGCGACGAGACCATGGAGCACATCCGCTCCGTTCGGACCGACCGCTTCAAGTACATCCGCAATTACCTTCCCGAAAGGCCCCACCTTCAGCCATGCCGGTACAAGGACGAGAAGGCGATCGTGAAGAAACTAAGGGAACTTCATGCCGCTGGAACGCTGGATTCCGTGGCTGAAAAGCTATTGTTCGCGCCCCGGAGGCAGCCGGAGGAGTTGTACGACCTCCAAGCTGATCGTCACGAAGTCACCAACCTGGCATCGGATCCAAGTCATCGCGAAACGCTGTTGCAAATGCGCGCTCGGCTTGCCGATTGGGAAACGCGCACGAATGACAAGGGGCGCACTCCCGAGCCTATGGCCATGTACGATTCCGACATGCGTGAGTATCTCTCCACTGGCGGCAAGGCCGCGTTGGATGACCTGCGCAAAAACATTGAACAGAACAAAAAATGGGCCATGACGGAATCCAAGGCGGCCCAACCCTGATATCAAAATTCGCCGGTGCCTCGTTTCGACCACCAAGGCAGTTGCGTGCCGCCATCGATCGACAAGATGGTGCCCGTGATCGATTCCGAGGCCGGATCGCACAGGAACACCACCCCGCGCGCGACTTCGTCAGGGCGCATGAGGCGCTTCATCGGCAGGGCGGCACTGGCGACCCGCAGGGTCTCCTCGGTGAAAAATTTCCGCTCTCCCGGGGTGTCTGTCCAGCCGGGATAAATCATGTTCACCCGGATGCCCTTGCCCAACAACTCAGTGGCGGCTGTTTTTCCCATCATGTCGAGGGCGGCCTTGGCCATGTTGTAGGCCATGCACGAGGGCGTCGGCACATGAGCGTGGGGAGAACTCACCAAGACAATGGATCCCGGCGCCTGCCGATCGATAAGGTGCCTCGAGGTGGCCCGAAGAAAGTGGAAGGCCCCCCACAACGAAACATCGATGGTCTTTCGGAAACCCTTGATGTCCGCCTTGTAAAAAAATTCGCGGTCGCTGTAGACCGCGCTCGTCACGAGGATGTCGATGGCGCCGAGGGCAGAGACGGCCTCGGCGAAGGCCGCCTCGGACTTGTCGAGGTCGCCGACATCGCAAGCGATCTCCACGGCTTGGCGTCCCAAGGCGCGGATTGCCGCCGAGGGATTGCCGGGCCGATCATTCCAGTGAAGGTCCACCAGGGCGACATCGGCCCCATCCTGGGCCAGCGCCAAGGCGGTCGCCGCTCCAATACCCCCCGCCGCCCCCGTGACCAGAGCTTTTTTTCCGGCAAGCCGCATGGTTTTCCCCTTCCCGCATCATCGTGAACCTGAAAGGAAACAATATCGAGGTATTCAATGGTTGCCGAGAAATTGTTCAACGCCCCGGCCTGGATCGAACCGCGCGCGGTTTATGTCCATGTGCCCTTTTGCGCCCACAGGTGCGGTTACTGTGATTTTGCCATCGCCGTGGATAAGGCCGCCGAGATGGAAGCGTACCTTGGCGCCTTGGAGGCGGAGGCGGGTCGATTGGTGTCTCCTCGACCCGTCGCCACCTGGTATGTGGGCGGTGGAACGCCATCCCTGCTGCCTGAGTATCTCTTGGAACGCCTGGGCACGCTATTAAAACGCTGGTTTCCCCTCATTCCTGGAGGTGAGGCGACACTCGAGGCCAATCCGGAATCGTTCGGGTCGGCTAAGGCCCGATTGCTGAGCGACATGGGATTCAACCGCGTCAGTATTGGCATCCAATCGTTTTCCCAAGGCGCGCTCGACGCCCTCGACCGCCCCCATCGGGCCGATGCCTCGGCGCGGTCTGTTGAAGACGCGCGCGCTGCCGGCCTGGCTGTTTCGGCCGACCTGATCTTCGGCGTTCCCGGACAGACTTTGCCGGACTGGGAGGCGGACATTCGCCGCGCCGTGGCGCTCGGCCCCGACCATGTGAGCGCCTATGGCCTGACCTATGAGAAGGGAACGCCATTGGAACGGAAGCGGCGCGCCGGCTTGGTTCTGCCGGTGACAGACGAGACGGAAAGCGGCATGTACGGGCTGGCCATGGACCTGCTGCCTGACCTTGGTTTTATTCAATACGAGATCTCGAACTATGGGAAACCGGGGAAGGAATCCCGGCACAACGCCGAATACTGGGCCAACCATGGTTATTTCGGAATCGGCATGGGCGCCGCCCGCTTTGTCGGCGGTGAAAGGTCGGTCAACACGCGGGACTTGGGGGAATACATCCGCAAGGCGCTCGCCGGCGAGGCCTTGTCCCGTGCTGGGGAAAGACTGGAAGGCTTGGAAGCCGCCCGCGAGACCCTTTACCTGAATCTGCGCCGAACGCGCGGGGCGGATCCCGCCGAGTTCCGTAACCGGACTGGAATGGAGTTGCAGGCGATGATGACGGGATTGGAAAGGGTGGTGGACGCCGGATTGCTGGAGACGGTGGCGGATGGAACTGTCCGACTCACCCGGCAGGGGCGATTCCTTGCCGACACCGTATCGAGTGAGGTGCTCACCCGCGCTGGCGAACCAAATTAGAACTTGAAGCCGATTTCCATGCTCACGCCTTCCAGCGAGATGTTGCTGGTGCGGCGTACCGGGTTGCCCAGTTGCGGGCCGGGGAATTGCAGCGAATCCACCATGTCGAAATAGTTGAACAGGTCATAACCGATCCGCACGGTGGCGATCTCGCCGCGGTAGCACAGGCCAAGGCCCAGGTCCAATGTCGGTACCACGCCCTCGTACTTGTCATGGATATTGACGACCGTGACGGAGCCATTGTCGGCTGTCTCATTGAGTCGGCTGCTGAACCGTCCGGCGATCAGGCCGCCCTTCCCGCGTCCGTAGAGGCCGATTTTGCCAAGAAAATTCCAAACTCCCTCGGCACCCGCGGTGATGCCGCCGCCGCTGAAGTAAATAGGCATGTTCACCATGCTGTTGTTGGCCGACTGGGGACCGCCGTTGTACAGGGCCGAAAAGTTCTGGTCGATCCACGCGAGGCGTGTGCCCCCGGTGAACCGGAAGGAAAAGGAAGGATCCAGCTCGACCCAGCGGCCAAAATCAATGTCGAGAACGCTGAAGTTCACGCTGCCGTTCGCCTGCGCGGTACCGATCTCGTCGTAGCTCAGGTTGGTGGTGGTGGCATAGAGGGTACCCCCGTTGGGTGGCACAGCGTACCGGCTATTTGTCGAGTGGTAGTTGAAGAAACTGGCTTCGACCTGCCACTGGTCGGGTAATTGGATGCCTGCGCCCGCCCTGAAACCGGCACGGAACGAGTAATCCAGATTCTGCATGTCGCCTACCAAGCCGGTGCCGGTGGGCGTGAGCGATGTGATGGCGTAGTCGTACGATTGCCTGCGCGCCTTGAGAAGCAATAAATCGGCGAACAGGTAGGGATG
>CAWUNZ010000134.1:0-9229 GCA_963923445.1 uncultured bacterium | reverse complement strand
GGTATCTGGGGGCTGGCATGCACCCGGGCTTTGATCCGTGGAGGGCACCCCGGAGTCGTCAAACTGTTTGAAGCGTCAGGCCGCCCGGGTGGAAAGATCCATAGTTTGAGCCGCTCCGGGTTTTTGATTGAATCGGCTGCTAATGGATTTCTTGATACGAATCCGGCGACAATTAATCTTTGCAGGGATCTTGGATTAGGTGATCGCCTAGTTGTTGCCAGTGGGACGGCCTCCCGAAACCGATTTGTTTATTTGAAAGGTAAATTGCACCGCCTTCCAGCGGGATTATGGGGGGGCCTGACCTCGGGTGTTATCAGTTGGGGTTCAAAATGGAGGGTCTTCACAGAGCGTTTTCGGCGTCCAACGATTCCAAATGAAGACGAGTCGATTGCGGCTTTCGGCCGTCGTAGGCTTGGGCGGGAATTGACAGAAACTTTGCTAGATGCGTTTGTCACCGGCATATGGGCTGGAGATCCTGAAAAACTTAGTGTTCGTAGCTGTTTCCCCCGATGGCATGAATGGGAAGTTACACATGGCAGTTTGAGCGGCGGAATGCTGGCTCGAAGGAGAGAGCGCATTTCCGAAGCCCGATTGGCAGGGCAAGAACCACCCGGATCGCCGCGAATGTGGTCGCTTAAGGGCGGGCTTGTGGAACTTGTTGATGCCTTAGCCAAGGATTGCAACCAGGCAATTCGAACCAACGCGGCGGTGATGGGCTTAAAGCACAACCCACATTTGACAAAGCCTTGGGAATTACAACTTGAAGGTGAAACTATTCAGGCGGACCAAGTTGTGTTGGCCACTCCGCCGGATGCCCAAGCTGAATTGCTTGAATTGTTAGACAAGGAAATATCTGGTGAGTTGTCCAGCATTCCAAGCAATTCAATATGCTTGGTGGGCCTTGGATTCCCAAAAAAAGACGTGCCTAAGCACTTGGATGGATTTGGTTATTTGTCCCCCCAGCGGGAAGGAAGGCCAGTACTGGGGGTTCAATGGTGCAGCGATATTTTTCCAGATTTGCGGGCACCCGAAGGTATGGCTTTATGGCGCGCATTGGCTGGCGGTCCAAAAAACACTGAGGTTTTGCGTGCCAGTGACACGGAATTGGTTTCCACCGTGCGGGAGGAATTGGCCAGGGTAACAGGATTAAATACCGTCCCTGAATTGGTGGAAGTGGTCCGCTGGCCCAAGGCCATACCTCAATATCTGGTGGGACATTCGCTCCGACTGGAAAGAATTGCTCTCCTGCTCGGCAAGTTCCCGGGATTGTTTTTGGGCGGGAGTGGATTCAAGGGAGTTGCGCTCAACGACTGCGTGGACCAGGCGCACTTGATGGCCAAGCGGGTTCTGGATGGGGGCGTCGATCCATTTTGATCAATTCCGTTGAAGTCGTAAACTGACTAATGATTCGGGAGAGCGGAACTGCAAAAGAATACGGGAGTGCGGCATGGGTGAGGTATTAAGCCTAATTCTCGGTGGCGGTCGCGGAACCCGGCTTTATCCCTTAACCCAGTTGCGCAGCAAGCCAGCGGTTCCGGTGGCCGGCAAATATCGATTGATTGATATTCCTATCAGTAACTGCCTCAATAGCGGTTTGAACCGAATGTATGTGCTGACGCAATTCTTGAGTGTCAGCCTGCACCGTCACATTGCCAACACTTACAAGTTTGATCCGTTCAGCAAAGGATTTGTCGAGGTCCTTGCGGCTCAGCAAACCAATGAGAAAGCCGATTGGTACCAAGGGACTGCCGATGCTGTCAGACAGCAGATCAGGTATGTGGTGGAGGACGCCTGTCGGGAGGTCTTGATCCTTTCAGGTGATCAACTTTACCGAATGGATTTCCGGCAATTGATTCGCACCCATCGCCAAACAGGTGCTGACATTACCATTGCTGTGATTCCGGTACCCCGCGATCAGGTTCCAGGATTTGGAATCGTCCGGCTTGATGATTCAAGCCGGGTTATCCAGTTCGTTGAAAAACCCAAGACAGAAGAGGAAATTGCTCCGTACCATACTCCACCTGAGTGGATGGCCCGTCACGGCGTCAATGCCCCTGATCGTCCTTATCTGGCGAGCATGGGAATCTATTTGTTCAACAGGCGAGCCCTTTTAGAGCAGTTAAACGCGCGGCCAATCGCCACTGATTTTGGCAAGGAAATCTTCCCTCGCAGCATACAATCCCACAAGGTTGTGGCTCACCTCTTTGACGGGTACTGGGAGGATTTGGGAACAATCAAGGCATATCATGAGGCAAACATTGCGCTGACACAGGACAACCCGCCATTTGATCTCAACAGTCCTGAAGGGGTGATCTACACCCGGATGCGGTTTCTTCCCGCATCCCGCCTTGCAGGATGTGAACTAAAGCAGTCAGTGATTGGTGACGGATGCATGATTCAGCCGGGAACTGTGATTGAGCGAAGTTTGGTGGGATTACGCAGCATCATTGGGCGCGGGGTAAGGATATCTGATTCAGTGTTGTTAGGTGCTGACAGGTATGAAACTTCAGCCGAGATGTCCGCTAATCGCACGGGTGGCGTGCCCGATATCGGAATAGGCGATGGAACAGTGATCGCCAATGCGATAATTGACAAGGATTGCCGAATCGGACGAGGGGCAAGGATTTCCAACGATGGTCGAATTCAGGATGGCGAAGGGGAACATTTCGTGATCAGGGATGGCATCGTGGTGTTGCCTCGGGGAATCACCATTCCAGACGGCACGGTCATTTGAAAGGTCGCGTCAAATTCCGTGCGATTTCAGGAATTCGTTTTCAGTCCTTGCCAGGCTGATTCTGCTTTCCACACCCTCGGCTTCATACTCCCCATGAAGGCAGATGTTTCCGCGAAAGCCTCGAGACTTAAGGCTTGCGCCGATCTCTTTCCATCGCACGAATCCCTTGCCCGCGGGCACGACGCTGGCTTTCCATGATCCACCAGAGTTTGCCCAAGACATGTCCTTGATGGCAAGGATTGAAAACCAGGGAGCAACGGCATCGGATTCCATGCTAAAGGGACCGCCTCCAATTCCAATATGTCCAGTATCTAAAAAAGCTCCGACATGGTGCGGGTCCGACCCTTCCAGGAGGGATCGCAGGCCTAATCCATGGCAGCCGATCATAGGGCCCGAATGTGTGTGGTAGCATGCTTTGACACCGGTAGCCTTTGCCAGGCTTGCGAATCCGGACAGAGATCTTCTGGCTTGTCCAAGGTCCTTTTCATAATTTCCCTGATAAGGGAAATACCCGATTTTCACATGCCCCACACCCGACTTGGCGCATGCTTCGAATATCGCAATCGCACGTTTGTCTTCCGCATTTGTCAGGTCAGTGGGCGCTGTCACCAAACCGATCACCAATCCCGCATCCTTGAGCGCTTTTGCCCATTCCGGAAGCTTTGTCACGGCATTTTCAGGATTTACCGGGTATTTTGGCCGGACCGCCATGTCCAAACCGTCAATCCCGGATCCCCGGCAGAAAGCGATCCAGCCTGCAAGATCAAGTTGCGGGAGCGATTTTGTAAAATAAATGCGTGCCATGTAAATGTTCTCCGTTCAGCAACCCACGGGATTGGTCAATGTAGCCGTATCACCCAGGCGGATCGAAACCAAATCTCCCTTTGACAAGGTGAAATCATCAGGTGGCACAATACCGGTTCCCGTGAGAAGGATCACCCCATCTGGGTGGTCAAGTTCCTTGGTAAGCCAACCAACAAGTTCTTCCGGAGATCTTTTCATCCGGTCCATGCTGGTGTTTCCTGTAAAGACTACCTTGCCTTGCCGATGGATGCTGATTTCAAGTCGCCAATCGGCCGGTGAGCTAAAAGAAGGAGACAGTATGATGTAGGGTCCTAGCGAGCATGAGCCTTGGTAAACTTTGGCTTGTGGTAGATAAAGCGGATTTTCACCCTCAATATCACGGGCGCTCATGTCATTGCCAATTGTCAGGCCAACAATCCTGCCATTTGCATTGACTACCAGTGCAAATTCAGGTTCAGGAACAGACCATTTGCTATCGGAGCGGAAACGAACCTCCTCATCAGGTCCCTTCACTCGTTTTGCAGTGGCCTTAAGAAACAATTCCGGGCGTTCGGCACCGTAAACTTTGTCATAAAATACCGCCGCTCCTTGTGATTCCCTTTGTCGGGCTTCGCTGCTTCTCAAGTAGGTGACACCGGCGGCCCAGACTTCTTGCTGGTCGATGGGAGCCATCCATTTCAGGTCCTTGGCCGATACATCCTCGTTTGATTTGTCAAACAGTCCCGACGCCATTTGACCAGGATCCGCCGAGTGAAGAATGGTGGTAAAACCATTGAGTTCACCAAAGGGCGGCGAAACAAAACGGGCTGAATGTCCCTTGAGTACTACCACACGGATGGAACCGTCGGTATGCCGTGCCTTACCCAGTGCGATGAGATTCTCAATCATCCTTCGACCTCCGTCGGTTGCGGGACTGGTTCCAACCATTGCCGAACGCATTCCGATGCGTCATCAATTTTTCCCGATCCGGCCGCTTGTACTGCTCGCAACAAACTTTCCTTGAGCGAAAAACTGAAAGCTGCTGGGCCTGAGGGCAGATTACCGTTGTCTGTCAAGTTGTCCACGATTCGTTTTCCAAGTTCTTCAATTCCAATTTCCTTATGTGCAGAAACATGAAGAATCGTACCAGTATTGGAAACATGTGATTTTAGAAGATCGCATTTAGTATAAATTTGCAGAGTGTTTGCCCAATCTGTAGTTTCCTGAATCAAAAGGTGTTTCCCGGCACTATCGGAAAGAAGCAACACAAGGTCGGCAGATTTGGTCAACTCTTTTCCCAATTTGATTCCAGCCGATTCCAAGGGATCTTCCGACTGTCTCCAGCCGGCCATGTCGATCAATTCCACAACCCAGCCGTCAAGGATTGTCAAGGCATGAACCGCATCTCGTGTGGTTCCTGGAACGCTGGAGACGAGTGACCTTGCTGTTCCCAACAAGGCGTTCAGAAGAGTGCTTTTTCCAACATTTGGTGGCCCGCATAAAACAACCTTCCAACCACTGGTCCAGGCCTTGGTTTGACGATAACCATTTGCCATTTCGTTCATTGATTTCATGGCTTGCTGCCACATACCCTTTTCAAGCCAATCGGAGCATTGCGCCAGGGTCGAACGGCAAAGAATTGATTGCGATTGAATCCCGTTCACACCTCTTCGGGTCAAAGCCTTGCTGAGGCAATTCACCGTTTCGCCTTCCAGGCGGTCCTTTTCAACCCAGAAGCAGAACGACTCGGGAGTTGCTATCCGGAACCCATGGGTGCGGAACCAATGGGATTGCCATCGCAGTAATTCCGGGCCGCTGTGCCCGTGAATTTCAAACCACGGTACAGGTTGATTGGCACGAGGAACCACCAGAACTTCATCGCCTGATGAGCCGGTGACAATGTTCCATCTGGCTAATCGCGCATGGGTGGGAATGAACCCCATATTCAGCTCGGATCCCCTCAGTGCTTTCAATGATGGCGCGATAATATTCCAAGAATCGGGTCCGCGAACGGCCCAAACCGCCACCGCACCTGGCAATGGTGGTGTCAGAAGAGCGACCCAATTATTCATGCCACCACTGCACCCGCCTTGGCGATTCCTTCCAACACGAGGGTCGGGACCATTTCATAAGAAATATTCAACCCCCTCCCAATAAAATCACCTCCTCCTCCTGTGATGAACACGCGGACATCCCGGTCTTTATTTCTGGCCATGCTGATAAAGGCCGTAACAGCCCCGATCTGAGCCTCTTGGGTACCTGCTGCGATTGCTTCAACGGTATTCCTTCCCGGCCATTGCGATCGGTGGGGCAGGTCGGAAGGAAAGAACCTTGGCAAAAGCCTTGTGCCATCCGCCAAACTTTTCAACATGAGGTCGAGGCCGGGCAGTATGGCACCTCCACGAAAAATTCCATTTTTGTCGACTAAGTCGATGGTGACCGCGGTACCGGCGTCAACGACCACGCAACTGTGGCGCCTCCCTGCTCTAAGCCATGACGCCCAGGCTGCTGCCACTCTGTCAATTCCGACTTTTTCAGGGTATTGCAGATCAAGTTTAAGGCCGATTGAACCAGGGTCAGATAAAATATCGCAGGTTTTTCCCCGCGATTCCAAAACCTTTTTGACAGTGGCAAGCCTTTCCGGATGAACACCGGCAAGTTTCCAGTGGCAGACAGTTTGAACCACTTCCCAGTCTGATAAATTTTGGTCCGGCCATGACCCGTGGTCAGCTAGGATCCCGTCTTCAAAGACGGCCCATTTTGTGCGACTATTGCCGGAGTCGGCAGCTCCGACGGTCATTTTCATGAGGAGGTTCCAGAGGGCTGGGTTTCCTCCCCTCCCCTTAGGCAGGCGCAAACCCGGGTTACGAGATCAGCCAATCCCCTGCCTGTTACCGCGCTAATACCATGTACCGGTCGTCCGATTTCCATTTCAAAACACTTTCGCTTTTCTTCCGCCCCGGTAAGCTCTGACTTGCTCATGGCGATGACCTCTGGTTTTCCAGCAAGGTCGCCACCGTGAAGCGCGAGTTCACGCCTTATCGTCCGATAGTTGGCAACCGGATCACCCCCATCTGCTGGAAAAGGTTCCACAATATGAACCAGAACCCGGGTTCGCTCTACATGTTTCAGAAATTCGTGACCCAGTCCAACTCCAACATGGGCTCCCTCAATGAGGCCAGGCAGGTCGGCAAGAATAAAAACGCGCTCAGCGCCAACATGAACAGCACCCAAGTTTGGATGTTTCGTGGTGAATGGGTAGTCTCCCACTTCGGGATGAGCCCTGCTCAAACGGCTCAGGAGGGTGGATTTTCCGGCATTCGGGAAGCCTAGCAGGCCTACATCTGCAATTGTCTTCAACTCCAAGGCCAGAACTCGTTCCTCTCCCGGTGTTCCTGGCTGGAACTCCCTCGGGGTTCGGTTCGTTGATGTTGCAAAAGCCCTGTTTCCCCGGCCTCCTTTTCCACCCTTGGCCACCACGACCTCATCACCTTCAGTGGCTAGGTCCCTCAGCACATGGCCCCTGTCCCGGTCCATGACCAAGGTTCCCGGCGGTACTAGAATCAGGAGATCATGGCCTTTTTTGCCGTGGCAGTTGTCACCACCACCACGACCCCCTGACGGGGCGTTCCAATGGGTTTTGTTAAGCAATTCGGAAAGGCTATCGGCGTTTGAGGAGGCCCGAATCAGAACGCTGCCTCCATCTCCGCCATCGCCTCCATCAGGACCGCCCTTAGGGATATATTTTTCCCTCCGGAAGCTGCTGCAACCAGAGCCCCCGTCCCCTCCCCTGACATGAATAACCGCGCGATCGACAAACATGGCTCTTGGTCCCACCCGGATACAAGCACCCATGTTATCGCATTGAAGCGGGAGGCAGGTGACCGAACAGGACTCAGTAGGCGTTTTCGTGAACAAAACCCTTGAAAATCGTCATCCAGAGGATCCGGATGTCGAGCATCGGGGTCCAGTGAGTGATGTAGTAGAGGTCGTACTGCAAACGCTTCCGAAGCGAGGTGTTACCACGCCAGCCATGAACCTGAGCCCACCCTGTGATTCCAGCTTTTACGGCATGGCGGGTCATGTAATTCGGAATCGTTTTACTGAATCTGGTAATGAAAACCGGTCGTTCAGGTCTTGGTCCTACCAGACTCATGTCCCCCATCAGGACATTCCAGAATTGCGGAAGTTCATCAAGGCTGGTTTTTCGAATGAACTTACCAACACTTGTTGTTCTGTCATCAGACTTTGTTGCCCATACGGCACCCGTGCTGGATTCGGCATCCACCCTCATGGAGCGGAATTTCAACATTTGGAACGAGGCCCCGTTCAGGCCACACCGTTCTTGGCGGTAAAGAATTGGGCCACGGCTTGAACAGCGAACGGCGATCGCCACCGCCGCCAGGACTGGGGAAAGAATGATCAAAGCCAAAGCTGACAGAGCAATATCCATGCCCCGCTTCACTAGGATATTGACCCCAAAGTGAGGGCTTTCCCGCAAATCAATCACCTGCTGCCCGTCCAAATGGGTGGAGCGCAAACTCAAGGTTGCCAATCCAGGAATATCTGGCACCAGACGAACATCGACCAGAGACTGGCCTACAGCCTCGAAAACAGCGCGGGCCTCATGCATACGCTTTGCTGGCAGGGCAATGAACACATGTCCAACACCATATTTTTGGATCAGTCTTGGTAGATCTGCAACCTTTCCAACCACATCAAGGTCGGCGCAATAGGTGTTTGGGCTGTCTTCAATAAATCCAATCGGTCGTATTCCCATCCAAGTCACTCGGCGGAGAGTCCTCGCGGTTTTGCGCGCCACCTTGCCGGTACCGACGATCAAAGCAAAGGTTGTGTCCAAACCACGAGACCTTGCAAAGCGAACTATCCCCCATCCTGTTCGTCTTGCAAGGAAGGTTATTCCGGTGTTGAGAAGGAAGAAAACAAGAAGGCTGAGTCTGGATTCGTACCCGTCCCGGAGAAGGAACAGAGTTGTGGCGGCAAATAAAAGGAGCAGCGCATTGCCCTGAAAGACACCGATCGCCTCCTCACGAAGGCGCCTCATGCGGTCGAAAGAATATTGCCCGGTTGCCCGGTACGCAACCAAGGCCAACACCATCACTATGGGCAACGAGTGGAGGCAGGCTGCGAGATCCGGGAATCTTGATTCTGTTTCGAACAAGCCACTAATAAACCGAACCCAGTAGGCGCCAAGCCAGCAAAAAGCTGCTGCCAAGGCATCAGCAGTGGCAAACCAAACAACTAGATTTTGTGAACGCCTCGATATCATGCTTGAATCAGTCCCTTTGGCTTTGTGGTCAATGCGACTAATCTGCCCTTGGGAAGCGGCTGGTGTAAATATCAACGGCAAACAGCGGGAGTGAACCTAATGGAGTCAAAGATTCAATGTCCGCACGACCCCGCCAAGGCCACGGATTTGCTGATGAGACTATTAGCATGCGAAGGGGTGACAGGTGAGGAAACCTCGATAGCCAAATTGTTGATTGATGAATTGGTGGCAGCCGGCGTTCCCCGCGGGGCGATCCTTCAGGATGATTCACATTTGCGAATGGGATTGCAGAGCGCCTGCGGGAATGTTTGGGCCTATTTGCCAGGGCAAGGGCAAGGCCCCGGCCTGGTGTTCAGCACGCACATGGACACCGTTCCTCTTTGCAGGGGGGTGGTTCCAGTCCTCGAGAAAGACAAGGGGAT
>CAWUNZ010000133.1:0-9261 GCA_963923445.1 uncultured bacterium | reverse complement strand
GTCAGGTCATCGGTGCTGTGGTCGGCACTGGTATTGGTGGAAGTCAGGTTGGTGCGGAAGGGATTGGACTCCGTGCCGATCTGGCCGTTTTTCGCCTCGAGGATGATGGTCATCGGAGTCGTGGCGTTGGGGGTCGATCCGGCGGTGGCGTACAGGTTCTGGGCAACCTTGATCACGATGTCGCGTTGCGAACTCACCTGACCGATGGTGAGGTCGATCTCCGATCCGAGGAAAACCTGGCCCACCGATGAGGTGCTGAATGATCCGAGCGTGTACACATCGATGTCATCACGCTGCGAGACCGTGAAAACGGTGCCAACCACTCCATTCCGATTGGCAAAGGTAATCTGCACATCACCCTGCTCGGCGGATGCCAGGGCCACTTTCTGGTCATCAGTCAAACTGGAAGTGCTCACACCTTCCGCTCGGACAACCGAGTAGGAATTGGCGTTGGCCGTGGCGATCTCGCTGGTGATATCAACGGCTTGGCCGGCCGACGCGTTGGCCGCGGTTGTCCCCAGTTTCAAGGTGTTGGCGGAAGTCACGATCGCGAAATAGATTTTACCCGGACTGATTCCACCAATATCGGGGGTGGTGTTTCCCCCTGTCTTGGTGAACTTCACTTGCCGCCCGGTGGACCATCCATGGTTCGCGGCAGTTGTCAAGGTATTGGTCGATGCATTGATGTTGGTCACACGGACACTACCCGGCAGGAATATGTCGAGCGGATCCGTGTTTCGACCGATGAACCCGCCTGATCCTGGAGCCAGGATCGTCACTGTTCCCGTGAACGATTTGACATTCGGATCCTCGATTCTCGTTTCAGTGCCGGCCGAAGTGTTCGTTGCCGCCAGCAAACCACCGCCGATCGAGAAACCGAGTTCATCGGCTGTCAAAACATAACGGGAAGAGAGGTCGTCATACTTGTCGCCGTCAGTGATAAGCTGCTGCTCACCCGAAAGGGAACCCGAAAGATTGACCACGGAACCATTGAGCTTGAGCTTGATGGTATTGGCATCGACCACTTCAACCGTGTACTCGGCGTCACCAGTAAGTCCAACAATACCCGTTCCCGCGGCGATGCGATAACGGACCGTGTCGCCCGTGGCGAAACTATGGGTCGCGCGGGGATTGGTGAGATATTGGGTTCCAGAAAGGGTTCCATTAATTGACAACGAATTGCCGGTCTCGGCTTCAACCGCTGATGTCGCAAGCTTCAGGTGGGTTGAATCAAGGACGATCGCATAGTAGGTCGTTCCCCGGGTAAGCCCGGAAATGTCAGAGGATCCATTGTAGATGACCTTGTCACCTGTGCTCAGGCCATGAGCGACCTGCGTTGTGACAATACCGCTGGCATTATCGACCGCCGTGATTCCATACTTGCCAAAAGAGATCGTCTCAGCCGATGTGTCGATGGCCGTGATGCCCAGGCGCAGCTTGTACTGGTAATCCGGGTTGTAGGTTGAAGGGCCACTGTCCCAAGTAAAGGCCGGACGGCCTTGAGAGTCGAGGTTGCGAGTTTTGATGACATGGGTACCGCTCGGCTGCGAGTTGAAGTCAATGGCCCTGCCTTCATTGGCCTCGTTGGCGGATCCAGCCAATTGCACCAGTTTGTCACCCAAGCTGATGGCATAGTAGGTTGAACCACTGATGAGACCGCCGATGGCGGTGCCTCCAGCCGCGGTCTGCTCGTAGGTGACCGCCGTGCCGGTGGATAGACCGTGGGATGTGCTAAAGGCAAGAATATTCGTTGCCCTTGGCACGCCGCTGAAATCGGACACCAAAAGGTCGTGAACAGCACCCACACCACCGGAATTGCCAATACCGATGGAATTACCGGCGATGGCATTGGCTCGGGAGGATGCCAACTTGATAACCGTGGGGGAAACCACAATGGCGTAGTAGGTATCGCCATCGGTCAGACCGGCAGGCGCCGCCCGGTATTGCCGGAGGGCCAATTGGCCTGAACCGGATGAGGTGATGGCGACGGATATACCAGCGGCGGACGCGTCACGGGTGGCCGCCAACCGATACGAGGTCGCCGAATCACGGATAACAAAATAAGTTCCACCGGCAGTGATTCCTCCGGGCGCGGTGCCCGAGCCTGAATCAAATGTCACTTTGTCGCCTGTGGCAAGCGCGGGATCAGTGCTGAAGTTGATGGTTTGGGCCGTGGCATCAACAGAGTCGATGACAAGAGAGTCATAGGTTTTTTGGTTGTAGACGACCCGGGCCCCCGTCGCCAGGCCATGGGGCGTGGCCGAGGTGAATGTGCCGGCCCCGGCATTAAGGGTCAGGCCCGAAAGGTCGTCGGTTACAAGGCTGACAGAGGGGGTACCGCTGGCAGCTCCAAGGTCAACGGGAATTCCATTCTGGGCATCGGATACCGTGGCTGCTAGTTGGACCAGCGAGTCGGAAAGGCGGATGATGTAATAGGCGGAACCAGAATTAAGACCGCCAATGGAACCTCCGCTGACATTGACCACCACCCGCGCGCCGCTGGCCAAGCCATGCGCCTCGGGAAATGAGAATGTGTCGTTATCAAAACCGGAGGCTGTGCGCGAATTGTACGAAGGCCTGAGGTTGACAAACTGCGCCTTGTATTCAGCGACCTTCTGGGTTTCGTAGGCGGAAATATTGTCCCTTAGGCTGTTTTCGGCATCGGCGCCGATCAACCTACCGGCAGTCCAAACGGAAAGAAGCTGGTCATAGGTCCTGGAATCGGTCTTGTAGCTGAGGTTCGCGTCGATAAAACCGCCATTGCCCAACCTCACCCAGGCGTCGCCATTGCGGGCGAGGACCGAAACGACCCGAAGATTGCCAGTTTCCTGGTTGATCCAGGCGCTATCACCTGCGTCCGCTATCAATCCTCCGCTTTGATTATCCGCTGTCACAATGTTGACAGGAGTGGAGGTGGAGACACCAATTGAGCCAGTATCCGATCCGATATTAATTTTTCTCCCGCGGATCAAGTTACCCGTACCCGTCGGAGTCAACGAGCCATCAGCACTTAAAATGACATCGGAACCAGTATTGGTGGTTACCTGATTGAACCGGACCGAACCGGAGATTTCCCTGATCCGGATGGAACCGGAATCAGTCGTGGCATTCAACTCACCAGCGGTGCCTTTCGTGTCCAGAAGAACGGTCGAATTGACACCGATACCTGTCTTGGCAGTCATCGAGACGGTCGTGGCCACGATCGGCGAGGCGCTCTGGTATTCGATCGAACCATCCCTAGAGGAAATCGTCACCGTCCCCTGGGGATTATTGAGGGAACCGTTAACGATCACATTCTTGTAGGAATTGACCGCAAGGGTACCCGCGTCCGCGCCAATGAAACGAATTCCAACCGGATTGTCGGCCTTGATGCTGTAGGAGTAGATGTCCTTGTTGGACTTCTCGGTAACACGGGTGTAAGTCGTCTTTGTCTTTTTCCATGGCCCCCAACCGCTTGATGACTTTCGCGTGTCTTCGCGGACCAATTTCTCGGAAAGAAGCTTGTTCTCGTAACCAAGTACAAAGTACTGGCTAAGACTGGTATCAACCCGAAGATAGTCACCTTCCAAGAGCGGGGAATTGCTCAGGGCGCGGGTGTCGGAACTATCAGGCGGCCGGTCAGCGCTATAGGACCATCCACCCCAACTGGATGTCGTTGTCCATACCCGGGTGACTTGGGTCAGGGTTCCAAGCCCCGTGGTCCAGCCGTAACGGAGGCCGGACCTGGGCGTGTAGGCCAGGGAACTGCTGGAGGCGATATCGCGGCCACTGGCCGTTGCGGAGGAAAGACTGGTTTGCGTGACCGCGCCAGTAGTGGAATTGTACACCTCGTAAAACGACTTCTTCTCAATGGTGTCTCCGATTCTCGTGTAGACAGTCTTGAGCGGCCGGCCGACTGAATCGACCTTGGCGGTGTCAATGATGACGATTTTTCCTTCGATGCCCTCTCCACCCGTGTCAATCTTGTTGACGAGAACCGGATAGTCGGTCTGGTTGTTGATATTGATGGTTCCGAAACCATCCATGCACTCGAGGCTACCGAAACCAGTGCTGAACACCTGGCCTGTCAGTTGCATGTAACCACCGCGAGTCACGGTGTTGGAAACCTCGATACGATTCGCCTCGGCGTTGTAGACAGCACCGATCGAAGTGGGGTCATCGGCCGAGAGGGAAAGGTATTTGTTGCCGCCGGGACGATAGGCGCTCTTGAACGCGCTGATGCGGGAATTCAAGGTTGATGGAAGAGTCAGGTTATTGGTTGCCACCCCGCTTCGCATGGTCCCGTCAATGTTGATGTAGGTGGCGGAAACATAGATGTTGTTGCCGGCCTGGACCACGCCTCCGGGGTTGAACTTATCCGTATTGCTGGTCCTGTAAGTGGAACTTTGGCTGCCTGGGGTATTAACAGGCCCGGTGTAATTGCGGGTGTAGTAGGCCTTGGGATCGCCACCCACATGGTAGAAACCGTCTGTGGTGAGGCTGAAATCACGGCCAGCCTTGATGTTGATGGTCTTGGCGTTCAACGCCCCGGTCACCACGATGCTTCCCGGGGTTTCCAGGTTAACCGTGCCACCCAGGTTTTGAACGCTTCCCTGAACTGAGATATCAGGCGGGTTAAGGGTATTGATGTCCACACCAGTTCCAGAGAATATCCTGTCGTTCACCGAGGTGTGGTTTGTGCTGCTCCAGTAGTTCTTGACAGTGATGATCGGATCCTGCTGGGGGGAACCGGACGCACCAGAGTTGCCGGCGGCAGTGATGCTGGAGAAATTGGCGCCACTGCCGGACTTGTTTTTCTGGTTGATGGCCGAATTGGTGCTGATTTCAGTGAATCCGCTTCCGCTATCCATCATGACCTTTCCACCATCGCGGAAAGGAATGGTCACACCCATGAGCAGCAGACTGTAGGGACTGTAGTTGTAAATCTCCACCTTCACATCACGCGGAGCATCGATCACACCGGTTCCGTAGAGGTTGTCACCGTAGATGTAAATGCTGCCCACACCGGAAACGATTTCGGGAATGACAACATAATTGATCTGCAAGCTTCCCGTGACAACGCCGTCCTGAACAAGCCCCAAGCTGGTCGCCTGGGCCATGAGGGCGTCGATTCGGGAGTTGTAACCGGCCACGGCGGATGGCGACTCGGCATATTCGCTGCGAAGTTGCCGCATCAGGTCGATGGCGTTTCCGATGCTGGCGCCGACATCAATGCTGGAAACCGTGGGATCGGGAATTCCCTCGGTGGTTTGGCCTGCGGCGCGATCCAACTCGACATTCGCTAGCTGGTTACCTTCGCTCAAGTCACCGACAAGCCCTTCCTTCACCACCACTTTCTGATTTCGCTTGGTGCCGACTCGCACCGTGCCATTCACCGTGACCGAACTTGCGCTATTGTTGATTTCCTTGTTTTCAACGCTGATGTCCGCAAAGGCCGCCTGATAGAGGTTCTGGGACTTGGCCACCCCCGCGAGTACCGGATTGAATCCCTTGTCGGCCACAAGGTTGATGTCACCCACTCCCAGAACACTTGCGCCAGATGCCACCACCACCTGATTGTCGAAACCGACCCGCGCCTCGGCCTCCTTGTCAGCGACGGGAAGCAGGGTCATGTTGAAAAGGTCGTTGTAGGCAAGCAAAATCGAACTGTTGGCTTTTCCAAGGCGATTGCGGCCCGCGAAGAGGTAGATATCGCCCACCGCAGTCAGTGTGGCGCCGCTGTTCAATTGAACGAGCAGGGAATTGGTGAAAATGGAGCGCGCTTCACCACTTGGTCCGCCGGCAAGACCGTAAACCTTGACGACAGAACTCGTCTTGAAATTACCTTCGGCGTGGGTTGTCAGGTTCAGGTCGCCGACCGCCGCAAGGGTCGCGCTGTTGACCGTGATCTTGGCATAGCCGGTTGTGGTGATTTTGGAGACACCCTTGGCGACGGGAATCGCGCCGCCGCTATCGATAAACACATCATCATCGCCGGACACATCGTTGACATTGTCGAGGGTGAAATCGCCAGCGGTGCTGAATGATCCCGTTTGAACCATGTTTGCGTTGGCTTGAACCACAGTTTCGGTATTCAGGGCCACATTGCTGATGCTGCTGGCCGCCGGAGCATCGATCAATCCGCCCGACCCGCTCCGGACATTTTGCCCGGAGACGATATCTTTACGGGCCCTGTTGGCATTTTTTACCGTGATGGTTCCCGCCGTGACGCGGGATCCCAGCGTGATGGTGGCAGTGCTTGTGACGCTATTGTCTAGGTTCGCGCCGCTTCCACCAAAAAGCGAAGCATTCACACTGTCGACATCGCCATCAAACCTGGAGGTCTTGTCGATACCCACAAGAAATTTGTTGACGAAGAGTCCCTTCGTTTGATCCGTACCGGAAGCCTTGATAGTCACCGTGTTGGTGCTGTTCGTGGTTGTGTAGGCGTTTGCCGCCGTTCCGCTCACCACCCCACCGGCACCCGAACTGGCCTTGGCATAGTTGCGATCTTCCCCGCCAACGGAAATATCAAGGGTCGAGGCGACAATTCGGGCGGCTGTCCCTAGTTCAGCATTGACCGTCATCGTGGAAGTGGAAGTCGTGCTGTTGGAACCAACAGCAAGCAAGCCTCCTTGACCACCGCGAACCTCCGCGGTCTGCGCGAGGTTCGATTCGGCCCGCACCCGCATGACCGCCGGAACCAAGAGCGAATGAATAAAACTGGGGGCATCTTGGGTCAGGTTAATCGCCGTCCCTGATGGTGTGGAAGCAAGTTTGATACGGTCCGGGGTGGCGGGATCAAGAATCACATAGTAGGTGCCATTGTTAGCCAAAGGCCTGACAAGGCAACCCGGCACCTGACTGTAAGTAACGGTATCCCCGTTTGCGAACGCCAGCCTTGTCAGAAGGTGGGATCCGTCGAGACCGTTTCCATTAAGTTCAAGAATCGGGGTATGAACAAACGGAAACATATCCGACCGCATGTCAGGAAGAGCCGACGGCGTCGTCCCACCTTGGGTGTCCGACAGGCTGATCTGCGTGGAACTGACCACGATGACCCACCGATCCACCCTTGTGACGGAAAAGCTATTGGAAGGCACATAGCCGAAAACAATTTTTTCACCACCGACAAAATTGTGGCCACCAGCAAATGTGATCGTCTTGGAGTTTGAGTCCACCGCCGTGGCGGTTCCGTATTTCGCAACAAGTTGAATGCAATCGGTGGACGGCCTCAATACTCGGTAAACGGTGTTGTCAGTGAGTCCAATCGAGGACGCTGAGTCTGGGTCCTTGCGATAAAGAACCCTGTCTCCCTGGGAAATTCGGCCATCGTCCAATCGTATGGATGACGGATATACCGATTGCCCCTGTGGAGGCTGAAGGGTGAAGGTATCGGTTGAAGAAACCGAACCGGAAAGCCCAATGATGCTGGATCCACCAACCTGACGAAGCGAGATCTCCGTCGGATTGACCACCACAACCTCGTACTGGGTACCGGATGTGAGGTTGGCCAGGGCTGTGCCTGTAGTTGAATAGAGGACCTTATCACCCGTTGAGAAAGAATGCCCCTTCGAGAAAGACAAGGTATCAGCGGAGGCGTCAAGAGAGTCGGGAACAACGGCAAACGCCGTGGTTATTGACGGAATGAGGAAATTGTGGTTGGTGGCAAACGCCGAATCGGAGGAAGCAAGGGGGACAAAGGTTCCAGCGGTCAAATTCGCCTTGCTGGTCGCCAGTCGAATGGTCAGGGCGCTATCCACCTTGGCGTAGTAGATGGTGTTCTCCGCCACACCGATATCCTGCCGCAGAACGGATTCCGCGGCATCACCAATCGACCCGCTCACCGCGACATCGGTGCCTGCGTCCACCAGCTTCACCCTGGCAGCGTCAACAACCACAAGACTGTACGACTTTCCCGATTGCAGTCCGCTGATGGCGGACCCCGAAACGGCAACATAACGCACCTTGATGCCACTACCCGTTATGCCATGGGTGGCAAGAAGTTCGTGTGAACCGCTGAAACTCGTACCTGTCACATCAACCGGAGTGGCGGGCGTGGCAACCAATGCAAGTTTGATGGTGGACGCGTCCACCTTGATAACCGAATACGCCGTTCCGTTGGTAAGACCATTTAGGGCTGAGCCTGAAACCAGATTATAAACCAGCCTGTCACCGGTAATAAGCCCATGGGGGGTGGCGAATGAAATGGTGTCCGCTGCGAAATCTACTGCCGTGATGGCAAGGCTGCCGAAGGTGATCTTGCCCGAGTCAATTCCACGAATCCTCAACCCACCGGATGCCCTGTAAACGATGCGGTCCCCCTCGATCAAACCAAGGTCATTGGCGAGCGTGAGGGAATTCGGAGTTTGACCGGTTGAGGTGGACGGGATGATTGCAGTTGCCGCGGTGGCCAAATTCACGGTGCTCGTGAAATTGGCGGAGGCGACATTGATCATGTCGGTCGTGACATCCGCCGCCCCCGAGGCGGTGGTTCCGCCACTCGTGAGGGTCACGGTGTTGTTGGAAGGAGGGAGGCTTGTGAGCTGAATGGCGGTCCGCGCGGAGGCCTGATCAGCATCCCTGGCCAATTTCACATACTGGGTGTCGTCATAGGTTGTCGAAGGGTCGTCCGAGGTGTTGGCGATCACATAGTATGTCGCGCCATCGGTGAGGCCCCCGATGGAGGGAGTGCCACCGTTCGAGTAAACAACCTCATCCCCGGTCTCAAGGCCATGGTCGGGCCCTATGTAGATGTTACCCTTAACCAAATCCACATTACTGGAGATGGCATTGAACCGCCTCCTGTCGGCCAGATTGATGGCCGCATTATCGCCAAGTTTGGCGACGACCGATCCGTTGGTTTTGGACTCGGTGCTGGTGGCGGAGATTCCCACGAGGGCACCACCGACGGCGGCGAAGGCCTTCGAAAGGTTGGAGGTGCCGCCTGACGGGGTGGATGTCTTGGCGATCAGGTCGAAAGCGGCGCCATTGAGCGTGAAATTGTTTCCCGTGCTGGCCTCGACCGTGGGATAGACATAGGACTTTGGAAGCGAAGCGCCCACGGAAACGGAAGTTGAAAATACGGCGCCCGTCGCCTCGGCGCTGGCGGTTGGGGTCGCGTTGGCATTGACGGCCAACTTGCCCGTCAGCGTCATCGACACCCCGGTGCCGATTTGTGCCTTGGCGGAGGGATTGATGGTAGTGGTGGCTTCAACACCGGCCCCGGCATAGACACCCGCGGCCACACCCAACCCATAGGTGGAACCTGAGGTTGCATTG
>CAWUNZ010000132.1:0-9283 GCA_963923445.1 uncultured bacterium | reverse complement strand
GCAGAAAGACAGGGCTTCGCAACGCCTCCTTCAACGGTTCCCAAAATTGGTCGCGGCGGAGCCTGCCATCGCGCGACCGGGGAGCGAAATCGTGATAGGCCGCGCCCATGAGCCCGAAAGCGGAACCAAGCGCCATGTTCATGTAATAGGGGTAATGGTTCTTGCAGATGAACGGGCCAAACACCCGCCCCGGTGTGATCCATGTCCAATAGATGATTTCGGGTGCGGAAGTGGCCGCCTGCGCCATGGCCTCAAGTGACAAGAGCGTTCCGTTTACCAAGAGCACCCAGCCGGTGAGGGCCATGGAAAGCACTCCGCTCACGGAAGTCAGCCCGCGCACACCCAGGAAAAGCAAGGTGAAAGCGGCCATGCGGGCGAAGAGGTCGAGGGTTGCCGAGGGGTCCGCTGACAGGGTGACCCAGTTCGCTTGGGATTCCGGACGAAGCACCGCCAACCTGGCTTGAAGGTCGGGCGCGATCAGCTTGGCGAAATCGGCCGGCACAGGTAACGCCTGAAACAGGGTTGTTCCCAAGATTCCCAGCAGGCAACAGGTGATGCCACCAGTGGAAGCCGGAAGGTTTCCCACAGCCAGTGGAAGCAACAGCCAACAAACAACCACGCCCAACCAAGGAAAGGCAAGACAGGAGACATACCATGGGTCAGGCGCGGCAAGAAGCCAAGGCCCAATGCAGGCCATGATCAGCCAGAGGGCGATTCCAACGCGAGCCAACAAGGCGGCCATGAATAGCCAGAGGTTGGATTACTTCTTTTTCACAATGGCTGGGGAACTGGAAGCGGCCTTCTTGGTGACCGGAGGTCGCCTTGGGGGAGGAGCGTAGGGGTTGGTGGCACTGGCCTTGATCAACCCGGTGTAGGTGAAATCATCCACACTGACGACCAGATCATCGCCTTCGGCGATCGCTTTACGGGCCGCTGGCGCGACTTCAGAGCGTTGGGTCGCGTAGTGGGCGGCGGGCCACTGGGTGGCAGGACTTGAAAACAAGGAGGTGGCGCCCGCTGAAGGGGCCAAAGCCAGACAAACCATGGCTGACAAGGCGATGGTAAGGATGAAAAGGCCTTTGCCGGCTTTCATGATGCACCCCTTCGCTCTCAGATTATCTTCCAAATCCACTAGTTTCAACCAGTAAAATGCGAAATCCTCTTGAATCAAAAGAACCTGATTCGATCTTCAATTGATGTTGGGAAGTGCGCCTCAGGGAATCGGCCAGCCCGTCAGCGACCGCTTCCATGAGGCGCGAATCTCATCGATATGGGTGTAGTATCCCTTTCCCGCTTGGTAGCCACTGCAGATACCCAACAACTCATCCGAGGCGTTCAAAAGGGGCCCCCCTGATCTTCCAGGCAGGCTTGGGTCACGAGCCTGCCAAAAGAACGCCCGACCTCCTTCTCCATGGGTCAGTAATCGTTTGCCGAGAATCGACTCAGAACGGGAAACTGGAAAACCACGATCGCAACCAATGCTGCGCACCCCGGGGTCCCCTGGTCCGACCAAAGATCGGGCAGGAGCAAGTTTCAATGGTTGAACATTCGTGGGAGAGCCGTCTAATCGTAAAAACGCAATATCACATTCTGGCGATCTGTAGACTGTCTTCGCTCTCGATACCCCCGCCGCGCCCGTCCCTTTAAAAAAGGTTATCTGAACTGCTAAATCGCCTTCTCCCACCAAGTGTGCCGCTGTCAAAACGAGCAACTGTTTGCCGGAGACGGCGACCGCCACCCCCGCTCCCTCAATGCCTCCACTTCCCCTTAAACCAACCGTTGATGAGACTTGTGGTGGAACCTCGTTCCGCTGGGCAAGGGGCAATGACAATATAACTAAAAAGACATAATGCATGTTTTATCCGATACAATCGTTACAACCGGTACTAAGAGTCAACTTGGCAACCCTCTACGGTCGATTATGAGAATAATCCACCGTGACCACGGGGTTGCAAAGGCATGCCCGCCCGTTTTTCAACCTACTGGCTGCCTTTGGGACTCATCGCCTCGGGGATGGGATGCAACCTTGTCAGCAACACGCACCGGACCATGGTGAACGAACCTTTGCTGGCCACCGACGAATTCGTCCTCAAGCACCGGTTCAAAAAACTGGCCCATGAATCATTCGCGGAATTCAAGCGAGGCGGCAACGCGCCGAAATGCGGTGCCTGCTTCAAGGAAGGATACATCGACGGATTTATCGATCAGTTGGAAAACGGCGGAACCACCGATCCGCCCGCCCAACCGCCTCGGCATTATTGGACAGCGGGAAACCTGACCCCCCAGGGACAGGAACGCGCCAGCATGTACTTCGATGGGTTCAGAACCGGCGCCGAGATGGCTTTGGCCAGCGGTTTGCGCCGGGCTTATCAGGCCAAGATGTTTGTCCCTGACGGAAGCATGTTCAGCTCCCATATTCCGCGCGCGACCCGGCCAGATGAGGCCCCGGCAAACAACCTTCCGCCACCCCGCACTGAAAATCCGGTGGGTGGCACGCCATGAACCTTCTGGGGAAAACCTCCGGATGGCTCGCCATCGCCTTGGTCGTGACCCTCACAGGTTGCGCCCAGTGGACGAACCCGGTCATCGACGGCATCCCGGTGAGGCGGGTTCCCGAGGAGTACCTAGGGGTCAGCCGCGATGCCTACAAGGCGGTTCCCCTCGACCTGCTCAGGCAAAGGCCCACGGACTCTTACAGGCTGGACCAGGGCGACATTCTTGGCGTCTACATCGAACAGATCCTGGGTGACCGGGCCACCCCCATCCCCTACCGAATGCCTGACCAGTCGAACCTGCCGCCCGCCATAGGTTATCCCATCCCCGTGCAGGAGGGGGGAGTGATCCTCCTGCCCAGCGTCGATCCCATCAGTGTGAAGGGCAAGACTCTCCTTGAAACGCAGGCCCTCATACGCGACGCCTACACCAAGACCAAGCAGATCATCGCCCCGCCGGACAGGCTCCGCATGAGCGTGACCCTCATGCAGCCGCGCACCTACCAGATCCTTGTTGTCCGCGAGGATAGCGGCAACCCGGGCGCCTCCGTGGGTGGCCAGTCGGGTTCCTTCGGCTCGGTGGTGATCAACAACCTCGGCACCCGGGCATCCAATGGATATTCCCTCACGCTCTCGGCCTATGAGAACGATGTGCTCAACGCCTTGAGCCGCACGGGTGGCCTTCCAGGGGAAGGAGGGAAGGCCGAGGTGGTGATCCAGAGGAACACCCGGCCGACCGACCTGGCCTCGCCCGCCACCGCCCGGAGCGGATTCCTGCGCATCCCGCTCAGGTTGCGCGCTGGCGAGCCATGGAATTTCTCGCAGGACGACATCATCCTGAAGAATGGCGACATCGTTTATGTGGAGGCGCGGGAAAACGAGTATTTCTACACCGCCGGGCTTATCGGCGTGGGCCAATATCCCCTGCCACGCGACACCGACCTGGATGTCATCGAGGCCATCTCAATGGTCCGCGGACCGCTGCTCAACGGAGGGTTCAGCCAGACTGGCTTCGGTGGAAGTTTCCAGCAGGGCGGACTCGGGCTCACCAACCCGTCGTTCGCCACGGTGCTCAGGCGCCTGCCGAATGAAAGGCAGATCAATATCCGGGTGGACATCAACCGCGCGTTCCGCGACCCGCGCGAGCGCATCCGCATGCTTCCGGGAGACCTCCTGGTGATGCAGCAGGCGCCCGCGGACGCCTTCGTCAACTACTTCAACGGGGTCTTCCAGTACAACATATTGTCGACATTCATCAGGCAGAGCGACGCCATCGGCACGGCGACGCTGAGTGGTCCGCAGTAATGCTGAAAAAGCTAGGCCCCCGGCCCCTTGCGAGGGCGCAATCCCAGCGAGGGAAGCACGCGTGACGATGGCGCGGGCGACTGCAGGCCCTCGTTGTCGGAGTAGTGGTGGTAGTCGGAATACGAATAATAGTAGTTATATTTGTATCCGTAATAACCTTTGTAGCCCTCGCCTCCGGAGGGATCGCAGCCATTGATGACGGCGCCCAAGACCTTCGCGTCGAGGCCCGCGAGGATCTCGCCGGCGCGCTCCGCCAGCGGCCTGCCGTTCTTGCGCAGGCGCAGTGTGAGGATGACACCATCAACCCGGGGGGCCACCACGCACGGGTCGCTCACCGCCAGAAGGGGTGGCGAATCGATGAGCACGATGTCGTAGGTCTTGCGCGCCTCCTCGATCACCTCCTTGAACCTTGGCGAGGTGAGAAGTTCCGCGGGATTCGCCGGGCGCGGACCACAGCAGATCACCGACAAGTTGATGACGCCTGTGGGCCTGGCGGCCTCGGCAAGGCTCGCGTCGCCCTGAATGAGCGCCGCCAGGCCGGGCCCGGGGGAATCGAGACGAATCAGCTTGTGAAGGCGCGGTTTGCGCATGTCGGCGTCCACCAGCAGGACCTTTCGTCCGGACTGCGCCATGCTGATGGCCAGATTCGCCGACAAGGTCGACTTGCCATCCCCCGCTGAGGGACTGGTCACCTGGATCACCTGATGCCCGCCCTTCTGGGTGCTGAAATACAAGGCCGTGCGAAGACCGCGGTACGCCTCCGCCTCCTGGCTCTTGGGGGCGTGGTGCGCCACGAGCGAGACATCGATGGTCCCGGACGAGTCTGGTTCCTCCGGCAAGGAAAGAACAGGGATATGACCGAGAATTGGCATGCCCAAGGCCCGGCTGACCTCGGAAGGATCACGGAACGAACGATCGGTTTTCTCCGCCAACCAGGCCAGGCCGGAGCCCGCTGCGCCGCCAAAGAACAGTCCCACCAGCAGCACCAGCGTGCCCCGCGTGGGAACCGGGGAGCCCATTTCAGGAATTCGGGTGATTTCCTGAGCGTCATATCCGCCATGGTCCTTGGTCATCATGTACTGCTGGCGGATCTGCTCATGAAGCTCCACATCACGGTCCGCCTTTTCCAACTTGCGAACCAACTCCGACTTTCGCCCCTCCACCTGACGAATTTCATCCACCTGGGGCTGGAGGTCAGCGATGCTGGCGCGGGTTTCCTCCAACTTCCCCTCCATCTCATTGATCTTGTCATCCAGGTGGGTCACGAGCGCCTCGGAACGGCTTGCGAAGGGCGTCTCCTCCCCGACCGCCCCGGCGCGTTTCGATCCGGCAAGGGGAGGGCTGGCGCCGGCCGACTTCAATTCACGGATTTCGTCGAGGAGGTCGCGCACATCGGGATGGTCCTTGCCCA
Source organism: uncultured bacterium (assembly GCA_963923445.1). Taxonomy (GTDB): domain Bacteria; phylum Planctomycetota; class Planctomycetia; order Gemmatales; family Gemmataceae; genus REEB421. Next base: position 4,075 of record CAWUNZ010000132.1, on the reverse strand, counting down.
ACCCCTGACGGTTGAGAACTCGGACCTTGCGTTCCAGAAGGCGGATCTCCTGAAGAACGGTCATATTGGCATCACGAGCCAACGGGTCGTCCATGGTCAAGGCCCCGACATCAGCCCGGTTCATCAGGCCCGCCACGCGCGCCTGATCCATCAGGTCCTCCCGACGGGCGCGGAGCCTGTCCAAGCCGGACTGCTGGGCGCGGAGGGTCTCATTAAGGCTTGCCTGCCGTCCCAAGGCCCCGCCAATGACGCTTTCCTGGACCTTACCCTCAACACCTCGCAAATCTTCTCGCAGGCTTGCGGCGTCGCGGCGCGCGGTGCTGATGGTGCGATCCAACCGCGTCATGTAGGCGTCGTTGGCCAGGTTGTACATCTTGTCGAGGAATGCCTTGTATCCCCGGATGATCGACTTCAGGGCCAGGGAGCAATCGCGCGGCGACTCGGAACGGAACGACACCTTGACGATGTTGCTGGAGGCCGACTGGGTGTCCTTGGCCACTTCGATTCCAGACTTGAGGAAGTCCACCACCCGGGCAGGGTCCATCGTCGCCAGCGATTGGTGGGCACCCGTGGCGCGGAGGTCGTCACCCGCGCTATCCGCCGGCTGGGCAGGAACCTCTTCCTGGAGAAGAATCGCCGCTTCCCGAAGAACCTGGTCGCCCTTGATCACGGCCAATTGGGTGGCGACATAATCGTCAACCGCGGCGGTCCGGACATCGATCCCCGGATCCACTTTCTTCCGAAGCACCATCACTTGGGCCGAAACCTGGTAAACGGGAGCCAACCGCAATTGATAAAGGAAAGCGACAACCAACCCCGCCGCCATGCCCAGCATGACCAAGCCTTTGCGGTTCCACAGGATCATGGCCAGCTTGGAAGCGTCGTCCTCGCGGGCTGAATCGCTTCGCAGCGGCCTCAAATCCCTGACCGCGCCGGAAGGAGTGAGTTCTTTCATGGCTCGGAAACTCCGCCTGTGGAGTCAATTATCCCATCGTTTTCGCGCTGCGAGACCAAATCAAGGGCCATGGCCAGCGATTTCAACCGTTCCAGCACAGGTTGGAAGCGCGCGGAGACCTGTTCAAATGGTCGCGAGGCATGGGAGGATTCGACGCGAAACCGGGCAATCACCCTATCGTCCGCCACTATGGGAAGCTCAAGTCTCCATTGATCCGGTTCCGAATCAGCACTCTTGCCGTTGTCCCAACGGCCATGAAATGACTCGTTCGCCCAAGGCATGTCGATATCGAGCGTCAGCGCGGTGACCCCGGCCTCACGGCCGACGGAAACCATCTGCGCCCACAACTCCTCCCATGGGCCACTCCCATGAAGATGGAGGGCCATGTCAGCGTCGGATCTTCCGGATGCCGACGGCTTGGGGAACACCAATGCCTTCAGCCGGCGGAAAACCAAGCGAACCTCGGCACGCCCGAAAAGACCAGTCAGAATCAGTGTTGCGGCCATCGCCGCCATCGCTGCCCACGCGGGGCGGTCATCATGAATGGCCTGCCCGAGCACCACCATGGCACCAACTCCAAGTCCGATGGCCATTGACAGCATCATGCACCCGTGGGGGCCGATACCCGCCAGTTTCAGGCAATGGTGCAGGTGGCTTCGGTCCGGGCTGTAAATGCTCCGCCCTGTCAGGCCACGGCGCACAATGGCCGCGGTTGTGTCGAGAATTGGCAGGAATAAGACCCCCGCGGGCAGGGCCAGCGACACATTGGCAGCATGTTCTCCCGGATGTCCGCAACCAATTGCCAGAAGAGCAAGCGACGCCCCGACCAACATGCTTCCGCAATCACCCAGATAAACCCGGGCGGGTGGCAGGTTGAACACCAGAAACCCCGCGAGGCCACCCATGAACAGGCAGGTCGCTGCCATCACACCCGGCAAGTCCCTGATAAAAGCCACCGCCAGGATTGTCGCGGCTGAGACCAAGCCGACCGACGCTAGAAATCCATCCATTCCATCCAACAAATTGGCGGAATTCATCGCCCCCACCAAAAGGAAAATGGCTAGGAAAGCGCCCCATGGTCCCAGGGGGATGTCCCATCCGGCCACCTGTACCGCCTCGATTGATTGCCCGCCGGGAAGAACGATCAACAACGACGCGACAACCTGCCCCAGCAGCTTGTGCCTACCCCTCATCCCAAACCGGTCGTCCACGACCCCGACAATCACCACCAAGAGCAATCCAATGCCGATCCAAAAATGGTGGACCAGAGGCAGACCATTTGCCAAAACAAGGGCTGGCACAGCGACCAAGATGGCGCCAAGCACCATTGCAAGCCCACCGACTCTGGGAATGGGAGCCTGCCCCGGCTTTCTTCGCCTGTCGGGTTGGTCCACCAGGCCGAACCTGGAACCTGCCAGCATCACAAAGGGCATCACCAAGATGGTGGCAACAATCGCGAAAGGGATGGAGGAAAGAATCCATACGGCCTGATACGGGGACGGCAATGGCTGGTAAGGTTCAGCCATAGGCGACATGCCGCTCAGGAACATCGCGCCAGCATGAGGTCGTCGATAATCACCGAAACCCCCTTCCTGATAAAGTCGACCGCCACCACAAAGCGCCTGCCGGAGACGCAATCGAGGATTTGGCCGCGTATTCCACGGAGGGGACCGTGCTGGATTTCGACAGCCATTCCAGGGGCCAGTCGGTCCACCGCGGTCAAAGGCACTCCCGATGCGATCAGCGCGTGCACCTGACGCAACTCGGCAATCAGCCGGACCTGATCGACCACGGATTGAATGGAAGCGACCTGACGATGCCTGAGCAGGCGGGATGTCTGGTCCCTGTCAGCTTTGACAAACAAGTAGCCGGAAAATAGCGGCAGGTAGGCGATCTGAATTTTCCCGCGAATCAAGCTCCGGCTCTGGGTACAAGGAAGGAAGTACCCGATTTCAGTCGAAAATATTGATCGGGCCAGGGCTTTCTCCGCCCTTGGCAAGGTGTGCACCACCGACCAATAACTTTCACCATCGGCAGACGAATCCAGCACATTGGGCGGATTCAACTGCGATTCACAACCGAGGATGGGCATAAGCGATATCTCAACTTTGTTCTTTCAATTTACTCCCTTGTTCTTCATTTGGAAGAATTATTCATGAATTTTTCTAAGGATTATAGAACCACAATTATCTAATAACTAATCTAATCACATTTTGGCAATAAACATAATCAATTACAATTTCGTGATCGGCCTTATCTACTTTGTCTTGGAAACTTAAACTAGGGTATTGAATCGAAAAGCGGATATAAACTTTCCATCGTCGGCAGGGGATAAATCTTTCAAATAAATATTGGATGCGAAAATTGACAGGAAACGACCGTAACGGCAGTTAATCAACTTGAGGCAGGTTGGCAATGAGGGGGGGGAGAACAAGCGAGCGAGGTGCAGTGCCGAAGAGAGGACTCGAACCTCCACTCCCTTGCGAGAACTAGCTCCTGAGGCTAGCGCGTCTGCCAATTCCGCCACTTCGGCAATCACGCCAGCATAAAGCATACAGGCGCCATTCGTCAAGGAACCCCAACGGGTTCGGGCGACCGGGTTTCGGGCCTGCCAAGAGGCCTCCCGGCAAATCGTGGATGATGAAACAACTCACGGAAATCCCGCCACCAGCGCGAATCCGGAACCATGGGTTCAACCGCGCCCACCACCCTTCCAGGTTCCTCGTCGATCAACGCCCCCAGATAGTTCGCCTTGGCGGAAATCTCCCCATGAACCATGGATCCTTGCGACTGCAAACCCAACGCAAGCGCGACTTCCAAACGAAGCATCCGGCATGGTGAAAAGGGATCCGTGCCGCGAACTCCCAGAAACCACCACCCCATCAGGCGCTCCGACCAGCGCCTCCATCCCGGCCAACCAGGTGCCTCGCCCATGTCGAGCGCCAACAGCACACGCAACAACACGCGCGACAACCCATGGAGCCATCGGGCGGGCAGCGTTCTTTTGGCCAATGGGCGGGCCAAAACCACCATGTGGGCATGATCCAGTCTTGAAGCGAGCAGGGTGAACAGGTTGGCCCTGTCTCTTATACACATCTGACGCTGCCGACGAAGGCTGGT
>CAWUNZ010000131.1:0-9293 GCA_963923445.1 uncultured bacterium | reverse complement strand
GTTTCAATCAAAATCGACCCGGCGCCATCTCGGTTGGCCAGTTCCCGCAACATTGGGCTGTTCGCATCACAAATTTTGTCGAATTCAGGAATCGAGAACGCCGGCAGCAACTCATTCCCTGTCAAGATGATGGATATCGATGGCCGCCTGACCACATGGACCCGCCCAATACCTAAAGCGGAAAGCGCGGCAAGGTCGTGTGCCCGCAGTCGGTGTCCAGCCCTAAGGACAATTTGGCCGGGGCGAAAATCCTCTCCGATAGCACATACATGTTTTCCTGGTTGCGTGGTTGCAAGAATCGATACCGTCGCCCCGTCCAAGCTGCAATGTTCAACGGGAACAACGGCGTCTGCTCCATCAGGAACTGCCGCGCCCGTCATCACCCGCGTCGCGGTTCCCGTTTCGACAGCTTGGATGTGAGGGCTACCCGGGAAGCTACTTCCAATGACCCGTAGGGAAACAGGAACAGTTCGGATGTCGGCCGATCGGACCGCAAACCCATCCATGGCAGAGCGATTGAAGGAGGGAACCGGGCGAGGGCAAACAACATCATCAGCCAAGACCCGCCCGCAGGCCCGCTGCGATTGGCAATCATCTGAAGGCAGGGGACGCGCTTCGTTCAGCAAAATGTCCAACGCGGCCGCCAAAGGGGTTTTGTTTTGGAATCCCTTTGTCCGAAGGTCGGGTTTGGTCATTATTTCGCCTGCCCGTTAAGAGCGACCGGCATCCTTGGAGCAATCGGGGTGGTTGAATCAACCGTCAGGACTCGACGCTCATTTTGCGCCTTTATCTGGTTTTGGCTCAAGTTGAATTGAACCTGGTGCCGGGGATTTGCGTGAATGGAATCTCACGAGGAAGCGATGGCGCCGGACCCGCCCGGTGGGAACAAGCGGCGGGACCGGCGCCTGAGCCAAGGGAAGCATTAAGATGAAAAAATCAGTGATTTTCGGCCTGTTCGCTCTTGTCGCAACGGGATGCCAGAGCAGCAACTCGGCTCGAAACAATGGAGAGCACAACGGGTTGTTCAGTGCCTGCAGGAATAGCAAGCGACACGACAATCATGTCGCCTTGGCCGCACCTGTACCAGTATGCACTCCTGTTGTGATGGCCGCGCCATCATGTCCTCCGGCATACGCCCCCGCACCTTGCCCGACATCACCCTGTCCATGATTAATTCCCCAGGTGTGCCGATTGGGCCGAATGTGCCGGGTTCCTGCCCCGTGATTTGGTCCAATCGGTGTTTGCCCGGGCATTTTTCTTAAGTCATGGTTTCTTTGCTGGCGGTTAGATGCGGGTCATCCGTCATCTTTGCGCCACGGAGGAACACCCATGACCGGCACCCGTTTTTTCCTGACCATGATGGGGGGATTGGCCCTGCTCGCCCAAGGATGCTGCGGCCATCGCAAGTGGGTGTGCAACAGCGCCTGCGCGCCTGTGATATCGTGCAGTCCCAAGGTTTGCTCAAAAGGGTCCTTCAGGATCGTGGAGTCGTGTGACTGCAACTAGGCCAATTCATTCTCAAACCGGGAGTGGCGTTTGGTCCTTGTCCAGCAACCGGGTCACCACAACCCGATGAACACGCCAAGCGCCTTCCCTTTTTTTCCAGGTGGTTTTCACCAGTACGACAAATTCACCGAAATCCCCAGTCAGTCGCATTGTGAATTCACAGGGAAAAGTTCCGTCAGCGTTCGGTGAAAGCACATCAGGTCGCTTCACCTGGATCATTTTGACACCATGACGCGCTTCAAGGGTTGAAAGAAGGGCATGAAGGCCTTTTTTGTCCAACCCGCCATGGGAACGGAATTCCGGGTCAATCCCATCAACAATTGATTTGAAGTCGCGGGCGTTTGCCTGCCTTTCCATGGTTTTGACCGCCATCGCCACCGATTCCCTGTCGGTGACCACCAACCAGTTGATCATGGGCAGGATGATCAGCGCCGCTGCTGAAATCGCGACAGAAAAAATGGCGCGCTTGTCCTTGGGCGAGGATCTCAACCAACCGAGTGAACCCACCAAAATGATGGCAGCGAAGGCCATCGGTCCCCAAGCACCCTCGCAAATGGCCTGCCACATGGAAGAGTATTCCTCCCGAATCAGGATTCACACGACACAATCCTAAGGTTTTGGTCGGCAATGGTGGCAATCAGGATTTGTTCGGATAGTTTGTGGCCATCCTGATTGACATTTGTTTTTCCGTTCGGAGATACGCCATGAGACACCTTTGGGCCTGCGTCTCGGTGATTGCCGTCGCCACCGCTGTTTCGGCTCAGGAAAATCCTTCATCGGGGGATTATCTCAAGTGGGTTGTGGAAGAGGCCGGCCGTTTACGGGCCAACGGATCGCCACTGGTGAACGCAAACACATCCCAAGGTGAGGCGAGGGAAGCGTTCCTTCGGCAGATAAGGGTTGCCTTGGGTATCAGTGCCGCGGAAAAAGTTCCGTTGGACCCCGTTGTGGTCGGGAGGATTGAAAAGCCTGACTATGTGATCGAAAAAATTCACTTCCAAACTTTTCCCGGCGTGCGCATGCCAGCCAATCTTTATCTGCCCAAGAAATCCGGCAAGCTGCCGGCAGTGCTCCATGTGCATGGGCACTGGGCGGGAGCCAAGCAGGATCCGGTGGTGCAAGCGCGGTGCGTTTCATGCGCCCGAGCTGGTTTTGTCGCCATGGCGGTGGACGCGTTTGGGGCCGGGGAGCGGGCCGTCGGCCAAGCCTTGGGTGAGTACCACGGGGGAATGACAGCGGCCACGCTTCTACCCGTTGGTCGGCCCCTGGCGGGAATCCAGATTGTCGAGAATGCATGCGCGGTCGACTATTTGATGAGCCGGCCTGAGGTTGATGGGCAAAAGATCGGGGTGACCGGTGCCAGTGGTGGTGGCAACCAGACCATGTATGCCGGGGCGATGGATTCGCGCCTCAAGGCCGTGGTGCCGGTTTGTTCCGTTGGTAATTACCAAGCCTACCTGGGAGCGGCGTGCTGCATGTGCGAAGTGGTTCCCGGAGCCTTGCAATTCACCGAGGAGGACGCCGTGCTGGCGGCAGTGGCGCCCCGGGCGCTCAAGGTCATCAGTGCCAGCAGGGATGCCAGGCAATTCTCGCCGGGGGAAGCAGCAAGATCCATCGGCCGCGCCCGGAGCCTCTTTCAGGTGATGGGGCGGGAGGGAGCCTTTGAACACCACATTTTTGAATCCGGTCATGATTATTCCCGCCCCATGCGGGAGGCCATGGTGGGATTCATGCGCCAGCACTTGGCAGGACTGGGAAACGGGGAACCTGTGCCTGACGCCCAATTCGTGGCCGAGCCACGAGAAACCCTTCGCTGTTTCGCGGCGGGGGAGCGGCCCATGAGTTGGGCAACCCTTCCACAGTTTGCCGTTGAACAGGGAAAAAAATCCCTCGCGTCACGGGAATGGCCCAAAGAAAGCGCCGGTTGGGAACAGTGGCGAAAAAATGCCGGACCTGAATTGGCAAAACTGCTTCACGGCGCTGGTCCGATCAGGCCGGGGAGAGGCGTGATCAAAACCGATGTGATTAATGGTGGTACCAAGAGCTTCATCATAGAAACGGAGCCGGGAATCTGCCTGCCGATGACCGTGGAGCAGGGCGACTTAAGGCAACCGATGGTCGTCCTCCTGCATGAGGACGGGGCGGGTGCCGCGCTCAAGTCGTCCTTCGCCGCGGCGTTGCGAAAGCGAGGCGCCGGATTGGTGACAGTGGATCTGCGGGCCACGGGAAGCCTCGCTGTGCAGGGTGAGAGGGTTGGTCTGGCGCCTGATCACAACTCCGCGGAGTGGGCCATGTGGCTTGGTCGCCCCCTGGCGGGCCAATGGACTCACGACCTCAAGCAGGTCGTCAACGCGGTGATGAGGGAATTGCCAGACCGCAGGCCGGTGATGATTGCCGGTGTGGGCCCGATGGGAATCACAGGATTGCTGGCCGCGGCGCAGGATGATCAGATTGCCGCTATAGCCATGGTGGATTCCATGGTTTCGTGGATGAGCAACAAGCCGTATGAGAAACAGCGACTCGCGACAATCATCCCTCATGTCATACCCCGTTTGGGTGACATCCCGCATGTGGCGGCCCTGATTGGCAATCGTCGCGTTATCGTTGCCGGCGGAACCGATGGCCAAGGAAAGGTTGTTGCAGCCTCCGAGGTGGCCCAAGCCTATGAGTCGATTCGCGGGGCTTTTATCAGCGGCCCGGAATTCAAGTCCTCGGATCCTGACATTGTGGCTGAAGCCCTCACCAAGAGGTGAGGCCTGGGGTAGATCCCGTTTTAATGGCAATGTCTGGTTTCGCCGATGTCAGCCAACGATTTCCCGTACCACCGACCCGTTGACATCCGTGAGCCGATAGTCGCGGCCCGCATGTCGGTAGGTGAGTTTTTCGTGGTCGAATCCGAGCAAGTGCAGGATGGTCGCATGGAAGTCATGGACATGGACGGGTTTTTCCACCGCGCGTATGCCATGCTCATCCGTGGCACCGTGAACGATTCCGGGTTTCACTCCCGCCCCGGCCATGAAGGAACTGAATGCCCAGTTATGATGTTCCCGGCCAGGGTTTTCCGCCGTGTTATTAAATGGAGTGCGGCCAAATTCCGTGGTCCAAACCACCAGCGTTTCGTCCAGCAGGCCCCGGCGGGCGAGATCCGCAATAAGGCCTGCCACCGGTTGGTCCGCTTGGGCCGCCAAACGCCCATGTTCGGCCATGTTGCCATGGCTGTCCCAATTGCCGCTGCTTCCCGTGTGGATGAGCTCGACAAACCGAACTCCCCTTTCAACCATCCGCCGCGCCGTCAGGCAAAGTTCGCCAAAGGCTCGGGCCTCAGGTCGGTCGATACCATAAAGCTTTTTGGTTTCGTCTGATTCCCTGGACAAATCCATGGCCTCGGGCATGGCCGATTCCATGCCAAAAGCGGTGCGGAAAGACCTTGTCCTAGCTTCCAGGAATGGGGCATCCGGCCTGGAGGCACCATGGAGTGAATCGATGGACGCCAAGGCCTCGAGTTCCCTGCGTTGGCGGTCGAGCGGCAGGCGTGGCCGAAGATTGGCGACAGAATCAGCGCCTCCGGTGACCCGGGTGCCTTGGTGTGCCCCGGGAAGGAAATCCGATGCCCATACTTGGGTACCCGCATAAGGCATGCTGGGGGCCAGAACCAAAAAAGATGGCAAGTCAGCGTTTTCAGTTCCCAAGGCAAAACTGACCCAGGAACCAATACTGGGGCGCGAGAATGCAAAGGACCCGGTATGCATGCCGAGGGTGGCGTTGAAGTGGTTGCTGTGGCTTGTGTGCATTGAGCGGACTAGGGCGCAGCGATCAATCTGTGACGCGATGTGGGGGAACAGGTCGCTGATTTCGATCCCGCTTTGTCCCCGAGGCCTGAAAGTCCATCCGGGTCGCTTGAGAAAAAGTTTCTCGTACCCGCCCCGACCGCGGGTTTCAGGATGATCGAGAGCCACCTGTTTACCATGGTCGCGGTGAAGTGATGGCTTTGGATCGAAGGAGTCAACATGGGAAACTCCCCCGCTGAAAAACACGAAGATCACCTTTCTGGCCTTGCCTGAAAATGTGGACACTCGGGGTGCCAACGCGTCCGATTCCTGTCTGGCAAGCAAATCCGACACAATTCCCGCTGATAAAAGGGTGCTTTTCAAGCTGGAACCCAGTAAAAAGCGGCGCGAGAAAATGGGGCGGGGTGAATCCATGGAATCAGTCAACCGTGAGGAATGAGTTGCCCGAGACGACCACGCGAGCGACGGAGGCCAACTCTTCCGTGGATAATCGTGTCGATCCCGGTGGTGCCAATGCCATCAGGCTTTCAAACTCCCGAGGAGATGAAGGACGCTGGAGCGCGATCATGAAGAGAGCATCAATCTGAGCCTGAGCCGTGGGCTTGTCAGCGCCCCTTGTGGCCAGCGCCTTGGCGGATTCGTGAACCAGTGGATCGTTCATGAAAAACAGCGCTTGGGTGGGAACCGTGGTCGCCTGCCTTTCCGGAGTGCTCGAATTGGGGTCGGCCCCATCGAACAACGCGAAGAAGGGATGCCGTCGATTGCGAGTGATCATTTGATAGACGGCGCGTTTGTTGGTGTCGTATTGGGCGGCGAAAGGATTGTGCTGGGTGAATCCCCAGCTTTTTTCAGGTGGAAAGGGGTGGGCGCCGCCCGGTGACGCATCCAGATTCCCAGCGGCAAGGAGCAGGCTGTCGCGGATTTCCTCGGCGGAAAGTCGACGACGGGAAAACCTGGCCAGCCATTGGTTATCTGGATCCAACGAGTTTGGCGGGCCCGCTGATTGGCGGTAGGCATGGGAAGTGACAATCAATTTGTGGACTCGCTTCATGCTGTATCCGTTTTTCATGAAACCATGGGCGAGCCAGTCAAGAAGCTCCGGGTGGGTTGGCTTGAGGCCCCTTGACCCGAAATCGTTGGGGCTGCGCACGAGGCCGGCGCCGAAATGTTGCTGCCAAATCCTGTTGACCATCACGCGTGCAACCAACGGATTGGAAGGGGAAGCAAGCCAGTTGGCGAGCTCCATGCGCCCGCTGGCGGTTTTCATTGAAACAGGGGTTCCCCCCAAAATGGCCGGCATGCCACGGGGAATGATCGGGCCTTTTTTTTCAGGTTCCCCTCGAATTTGCACCGCGGCATCGCCTGGCTTGGCCTCTGCGACGGCATAGGCCATTTCCGGAACCGGTCTCTTGGAAACCAAGGCGGCCCGTTGTGAACTCAATTCCTTAACCCTTGTCTGGATTTCGACATGGCGACCAAGGGTTTGTAATGAGGTTGCGGGCACATGGGTCAGGGTGAAACCCACTCCGTCAGGGCCCCCCGGGTGTGCGTCGGATAAATGTCCAGTGATCTGCACTCGGACATTCATGGGGCTAAGAAAACCAATTCCGACAGGGCCGGACGCGCCAGGATGAGCGAAGAATGTTCGGCTTGGCAATTTGGTGAAGGCTTGCACCGGATCATTTGAGGTATTGACCATCACGGCTGGCGTTTCGGAGTCTGTCCGCCATGCGAATAGCCCTTTCTTTCCATAGGCATCGGTGACGGGAGTCCAAAGAAGCCGTGGTTGTTTCTGGAGGTCAAAGAAATACCAGTTTGCGGCCATGCCTCCAGTTCCCGGAATCGGGTTGCCCGAGGTTAATTTGTCAACGGCCTCTGAATTCAGGTCGCGGGAAAAAGAAGAGTCATCCGTTCCTTTCAACCGCAGGTCCACGCGGGTGAAATCAGCGCCTTGGTTCGCGAGGGGAGTGATCGAAAGCAGAAGCATGTCCCCCTTGGAAAGTTCCACGGGGGATTGGAGAATCAAAGGAGATGAGCCACCTTCCCGGACCGTGCCAGTTGTCAAGATCCTGCCTGCTGCAAAATCAAGATCGGGATAATCTAATTTCGACATTTCGGAATCAATTTCGGCGAGGGCGCCATCGATTTGATTTGTTAGGGCCTTTTGGGCCGCATTGGCGGGAAGGGGCACCATATCCCTTGGTTGCATCTTGGCTTCGCAACCTGGAAATGGAAACCGCGTGCTCTGAAATATGCCGTAGAGCGAGTAGTAGTCCTGGGTGGTGACAGGATCGTACTTGTGGTCATGGCAGCGGGCACAGCCAAGGGTGAGGCCAAGGAAGGTTTTGCCCAATGTGTCGATGGTGTCCTCAAAGGTGAGATGCATGTCGCTGTCGGTGTCGTGGCCAAACCTGCGGGCAACAGCCAAATACCCGGTGGCGATAATCAGGTCGGCCTTTTCGTTTTCCGGCGCGGCCTGAGCAAGGAGATCTCCCGCTAATTGGGCACGGATGAACCTGTCGTAGGGTATGTCCTGGTTGAAGGCGTTGATCACCCAGTTGCGGTATCGCCAGGCGTTCACCACGGGATGATCGCTGTTTTCGCCTGCCGTGTCGGCGTAGCGGACCAAGTCGAGCCAGTGCCTGCCCCATTTTTCCCCGTATTCGGTCGATGCCAGAAGTTGATCGACAATCTTCTCATAAGCACCCGCAGAGTTGTCGTTGAGATATGCCTGCATCATTTTTGGGGACGGTGGCAAACCGGTAAGGTCGTATGAAAGGCGACGGAGCAAGTCGTGTTTGTCCGCCAAGGGTTGAAATTTCAATCCCAATGGTGACATTCGTGCCTTAAGAAACGCGTCAATGGGATGGTCGGTCGTGGCAGGGGGGAGCGATGGCGCGAGGGGTTGGAACGACCACCAGGATCTGGCTTCGGCCAGGCTCATTCCCCCCAATCGCCCGCTGCCCCCACGCGTGTCGATCGCACCATCTCGTACCCATTGTTCGAGGTCTCGCACTTCCGCGGATGTGAGCGGATTTTTAGGTGGCATCGCGGCAACCGGTCCGGATCGTCGAACCGCCTGGATTAGCAGACTTTCATTTGGTTTTCCTGGAAGAATGGTGGTTCCCGAATCGCCACCTTTGGACCAACCGGCTTTGTCATCCAGCCGGAGGCCGCCCTTTTGTTTCTCAGGCCCGTGGCAACCGATGCAATGCCTGGACAATAAGGGCCTTATCCTTGATTCGAAATGGTCTTCCCGGTCAGCAGCCTGCAGGGGAACTGCGGCCAGCCCGAGAGTGAGCATTAAAGTCCAGCGCGCATTCATGAAATGATTTTCACATGATGGTGGGGAGCATGCAATGTTGTGCCGGTTTTGCAAGGGCTAAATGACTTCTGGTGACTTGACTCCCCATCGGAATCGATTTAGTTTATCTTTCGCGTTCCAATTGCCCATGGTGAACGAGCCCTTCTTTGAATTCATTTCGCGCGTCTCGTTATCCTTTTCATGCGCGCCACCCCGGGAGTTTCATTCGTGCTCCAAAAAAAAGTAAATCAGCGACAGTTGGCTTTTACCTTGATTGAGCTTTTGGTTGTCATCGCAATTATCGCCGTGCTGATTGGCTTGCTGGTGCCCGCAGTCCAGAAAGTACGGGAAGCAGCCAATCGCATGAGCTGTACCAACAATCTCAAGCAGATTGGAATCGCGCTTCATTCTTACCACGACGCCATGGGTGGTCTTCCCAAGGCAGGCGAACTCATGACCCAGTTAAGCTGGCATGTGTATGTTTTGCCGTTCATCGAGCAGGAGAGCTTGTTCAAGTCGTTCAGCCAGGCCGCTGGCGCCTACACCACAGGTACCGGCAAGAACAATCCATACGGCTTGACGAATATCAAGGCTTACCAATGCCCATCATCGACCCGACAAACCATGGGTACCGTGGCGCCTCATAATGTCAACACTCCGGACTTGGTCAACAACACCCCACCTTTCATTCCCCA
>CAWUNZ010000130.1:0-9324 GCA_963923445.1 uncultured bacterium | reverse complement strand
CCCTGCAATGGACCAGGTCTTCTTCAAGTTCCTCACCTCCCACAAGATTGGTGATAACCCTGTTTTCACCAGCAAGCAGGCCGAGGCATTCATTGACCTGCTTGACGGATTCAATGACGAGCAGAAGGAGCAGACCTCCACCTATGTGTATCTGCTCAAGCAACTTTCCAACAGCAGGACACCCATCCGCGGACTGGCCATCTGGCACCTCAACAGGCTTGTGCCCGACGGCCAGAAGATCGGCTACGATCCCACCGACGAGGAACCTGCCCGCGAGGCCGCCGTCAAGAAGTGGAAGGACAAGCTCACGGAGCTGAAAAAGCTTCCAGAGCCTCCTCCCGCCCCGAAGGCTCCCGCGGCCAAGCCGGCCGCACCCAAGCAGTGATACAATGGGGATCGGGTTGACCCCGCCCCCGAAGTTCGCAACCACGGATTCCGCGGAGTCTGGATCATGAACATCGCTCGCTCCCTCGGCACGGCCCTGCTGGCTGCCTTATTCGTGGCCGGAACCGCAACCGCCCAATGGGGTGGCGGTTTCCAAAACTCATGGCTTGGCCAGTATGGGTACGGTTACGGCCGCGGTGGCTATGGTTACGGCAACGGATGGGGCGGCTACGGCGCCTATGGAGCCTCCGGCGGTTACATGATGGGCTTGGCTTCGCTCACCAACGCCAACGGCCAGTACCAGATGCAGATCCAGCAGGCCCGCATTGAACAGCAGCAGGCCGAGCGCGAACGCTACAAGTCCCGTCTGGAATGGGATAAGACCCGCATCGAGGAACTCAAGCTTCGTGGCGATGAGGCCACGGCAAGTCGCCAATACCGCGAGACGGTTCGCACCCAGCAGCAGCAGGAAACGCTCAACTGGAGCAAGGACAATCCTCCCACCCATTACATCATGAGTGGCTTGGCTTTGAATTCGATCATGGATGAGATTCGCAAGATCCAGCTCCAAACCAACCTTCGCGGTCCCCAGATTGCGGTTAGTCAGGATGTCCTCGAACACATCAATGTCAACGATGGCGGCAGTTCAGGGCGCGGGGGCCTCAACCTGATCAAGGGCGACGGCAAGCTCAACTGGCCAATCTCCCTCCGCACCAGTGAATTCAATCCCATGCGTAAGGAAGTCGATCAGATCGTCGGTCAAGCTGTCCGAATGGTGAAATCAGACAGCCTCGACGGGGACACCTACAACAAGCTCCTTGCGGAGCTTGAAAAGCTGCAAAAAGCCCTTGATGGGTTGGTTGGGGACCTCCGCCCCGGCGATTACATCCTTGCCAACCGGTTCGTCACCAGCCTCAACAAGGAGGCCAGGGTGCTATCCGATCCCGACGCCAAGAAGTATTTCACCGGTGACTTCCGCCTTCAGGGTGGAACCGTTGGCGAGGTTCTCGACTCCATGGTCAAGGGTGGCCTCAAGTTTGTCGAGGCAAACGATGGCGATCGCGCCGCTTACAACTCCTTTTACAATGCCCTTCTTCAGTACGATGCCGGGCTGTTCCAGTTAGTGGGCCCTCCCGGCGCGATGACCCCGCCCGGTGCCCCTGCCAACAAGCTGCCCAACATGCCCTGATCTCAGCCTGATCGGATTAAACAGTGAACGAGATGGAGCGCCTGAGGCGCTCCATCTCGTCTTGGCACTCTTCCGAATCGACATCCGCGTGCTGGCTCATGACCAGGACGGCATCTTCCCCGGCGCGAACGAACCGGATCTGGCAGGTTGTCACAATGTCCAGGCTGGTGAAGGTGGCATCATAACCGGGGGCGCGCGCCCCGCCGATCAACTCCTCGACCTCCTCCTCCTCAAGGTCGGGATAGTCTTCCCGGAGGGTTTCGAGGGTGACCTCGGCGGCCTCCTCCAAGTCCTCGATCGGACCCAACGGCTTGATCAGCACAAATGCCGTTTCGGGGCTTTGAATGCTCACCTGCCAATGGCCGTCCTCATCGGTGTCGCGCTCGATGGCCCACCCGTCGGCATGGTGAAATTTCAAGCCGTCGTGGTCGTACCAAGGCATGGCTGCGGTCCTTTCCGTCAAAGGAAGTGCTGGAGATGGGACTCGAACCCACACGGAGCTTGCGCTCCCACAGATTTTAAGTCTGTTGCGTATGCCATTCCGCCACTCCAGCGCGTGGCAGCCAAGTCTAATCTATCAGCCCGGCTCGGAGTGTGCCAAAGGAGTCGCCTCCTCGACAAGCAGTCCCCGATAACGAACCACCATTCCCAGCAGTGGCGCGGTCGCCGTCGCCTCAAATGCGACTCCATCATCGCGCCCCTCCTCGATACCGGTGCCTCCGGGCGCCAACAGCCCGGGGATTGGAATTCCCGAGAAGCGGACTGACGCCACATGGAGAACCAATTTCGGCGGTTCGACAGCGAGACGGAACGCCATGGACAACCAGCCGAATGATTCCCTCAGCAGGTCGCCTTCGGCCCATTGAAATGATTCGAGGACGAAGCCGCCGAAATCCCTCCGCCAAAGCTCACCCGCCATGCCCCATCGCGTGGCCGGCGTGATGTCGAGTTGAAGCGGACAGCGTTCCTGTGCCGGTGGCAATCCCCCGAAGGTCGCCACCAGGGAATGAAGGATTGTGGGTCCCCGGTCTATCCGCGCCATGGCGGTGCCCCGCCATGGCTTTTCGATGTCGTGAAATGACCTGAGCGATTCGGGGAGCAGGTCGAGGCGCTCCCCCAGGATGCGCCGATAAACGGAGGGCATGGGTCAGGCGTTGCGGCCGCGCTGGCGGCGCCTGAGGCGAAACGCGTGGGGTTCCTGCACCGTACCCGGCAGATCGATCCGGATGGTGGTCGAGCGGAGTCGCTCGCCGTTGTGCGGGGCGACCGGATCAGCCAGGTGGAGGAATGGCAGGATGACGGCATCCCCGAGACTTCCCGCCCTTTGCCTCCGCGCGGCGGAGCGGTAACGCAGGCGATCCTGAAATGAGACAAAGCGAGGGTCTTTTCGCAGCCTGAACCGCGCTTCCCTGAGATGTCCCCGGGCTTCAGCCGCCCTGCCCGCACGGCGAAGGCCGCGGTAGAGCGAAAGAAAAGAGTCGAAGTTCCCGGGATTGGTGTCCCAGGCGTTGCGGAGGATGGCGAGACCCTCGTTGACCAGTCCCGTCGCCACGCGCAGGAGTCCCAAGGAGCAGCGGGCGCGCACATGCGCAGGATTCAATTCGAGGCAATCGAGATAATATTGGGCGGCCTTTTCCGGGTTGGCGCCGGCGCCGTTTTCCCACGCCCTGCCGCAGAGGTACTGGTATTGGGGACAGGATGGCATCGCCTTGAGGGCGGCCTCGGCATGCCGTCGCGCCGCCTTGAAGCGGCCTTGCGAAAGGTTCATTTCCGCCAAAAAGCCGCTGGCTTCCGCGTTTTTGCCGGAGGAATCATTTCCAAAAGAGACGACGCTGGCCAAGTCGGCGCAAGCGGCGCGGCGCAATCCGTGCGCGAACAACCGTTTGCCGCGGGAGAACAGATATTCCGAAAGGGAAAGAGTGCTGAGCATGGCGCCTCCGTGCGGCCAGATGCCGAAATGCAATCACGACGCCCATCCTTGGGCGTCGTGAAAATACCAGAGTGGCGCACCTGTACAAGACCAGTGCGCCACCGAATATATTTGGGCAATATGGAGGTTTTGCGTAGGCCGGCTAGGATTCGGCCGCTGCCCTTCGGCCTCGACCGCTTGGAGCGGCGGGCGCGGGTGCCACCTCGGCGGGCGCCTCAGCAGGGGGAGTATCCTGAGCGGCGGGCACCCGCTTGGCCAGAACCTTGCGGGTGATTTCATCCACCAAGGCAGGGTTGTCGCGCAGGAATTGCTTGGAATTTTCCCGGCCTTGGCCGAGGCGCATATCGCCATAGTTGATCCAGGCGCCGGACTTCTCGATGATCTTTTCCTCGATTCCAAGGTCGAGCAGGTCGCCTTCGCGGCTGATGCCGTGGTCGTGCATCAGGTCGAATTCCGCGGTGCGGAATGGCGGGGCGATCTTGTTCTTGACCACCTTCACCCGCACCCGGGCGCCCACAGTTTCCTCCGCCTCCTTGATGGACGAGATCTTGCGGATGTCCAAGCGGACGGAACTGAAGAACTTGAGGGCCAAACCGCCGGATGTGGTTTCGGGGTTGCCGAACATCACGCCGATTTTCTGGCGGATCTGGTTGATGAACACCATGCAGGTCTTGGTTTTGCTGATGGTGGGGTTGAGAATTCGGAGCGCCTGGCTCATGAGTCGGGCTTGGGCGCCCACATGAGCGTCGCCGATCTCCCCCTCCACCTCGGAGCGTGGCACAAGGGCGGCGACCGAGTCGATGATGATCAGGTCCACCGCGTTGGACTTGATGAGCATCTCGGCGATCTTGAGGGCCTCCTCGGCGCAGGAAGGCTGGCTAACCAGAAGGTGGTCGAGGTTGACTCCCAACCTGCGGGCCCAACTGGGGTCGAGCGCATGTTCGGCATCGATGAAGGCGGCAACGCCTCCGAGCTTTTGCGCGCTGGCCACGGCATGGAGCGCCACGGTGGTCTTGCCCGAGGATTCCGGCCCGAAAATCTCGATGATGCGCCCGCGGGGAAGTCCCTTGCCTCCCAAGGCCAGATCAAGGCTGAGCGCGCCAGTGGAGATCCCCTGGACATCCAAGGCGCTCTCACCCTTGCCCAGCGACATGATGGCGCCTTTGCCGAACTGCTTCTCAATCTGCGACAGCGCGTTTTTCAGTTCACGATCATCCGCCATGATATTGCCCTCCGGGGCCGGGGCCCCAACCTGTTCCCATGCACAAGTGTACACATGTTCGTGTACCTTTCCATGGGTTCCTGCAACAACTCCGGATTTTCTTGCCGAAAAAATTGTTCAGCGCTTGGGTTTGGGGGCATCGGCCTGGGCGACACGCTCACGCACAGCGGTCACCAAGGCTTCCTCCACCCCCTCGCGCCACGAGGCGGGCAGGCCGTAATAGATCATCGAACTGGCCCCCTCGTAGCCGCCCTCCTTCAGGACGCGGCGTGAGGGAATATAGGCCATGACATCGTTGCAATACGAGGCGACCCAGGAAGGGCCGGGAATCTCCTTGGCCAAACGCAGGGAGTAATCAACCACCACCTCGCCGCCCAGAAAAACCATGCCGAGGTCACCCACCCGCCATGCCTGAACCGGGAAGGGGTATTCCATCGGCAGGGCGCGACCCGCCGAAAGGTCGGCCAGAAGGTTGCGGGCCCGCGCGGCGATGTATTTTTCCCGGCCGGCCGCCTGTTTTTCCAGTTCCTCCCGCGATGGGGGATTCTCCAACGGCAGCGGAACATTCTTCATCGCCACGGCAAGCCGGTCCGGCAGGGCCTTGCCGGGAGTCCCAAGGACCGTTGAGACGGACTTGGCCAATTCCTCACCGTAAGTCTTGGCCAGCGCCACGGTCCTGCGGGGCAGGGGGTTCTGGTCGGCGCCGCACCCGGCCATGAAGGCGCACACCGCTCCGGGGTTGGACTTCTCCAACGACTCGCAGGCGTAGCCGGGGTAATCGGCGCACCATTTGTCGAACGACAGGGTGGTGGCATGGCAGGCATACCCAAAAACCAGGCCCACCAACGCCCCATCCGCGCTTCTGGCGGCAAGCACCGGAACCCTGTGGTCCACCGGACCTGCCAGCGTTTTGCCCGCCTGCCGGATCGCCACCACTTCCGCTTCCTTGTTGGCGCGGCGGTTGACGGCGAAGCCGCAGGTGCCCTCATGCCATGAAAGCGAGCAGGGCTTCAGCCGCCCAAGGGCCTCACCCACCACCTCGTCGATTCGGTCGACGAGGAAGTCGGCATAGGCCCGGCTTCGCTCGCGCATGGCGTCGTCGAGCGGATACATGCTCCGCAAGGTTGTTCCCAATACAGGTCCGCAATGGGTGTGGGAGCAGGCCAGGGCCACCTCGGCTTCCCGAAGGGAGTGCTTTTCCGCCAGGCGCTTCTTCACTCGGGCGGCATACTCGGCGTCGATGCCGACAAGGTCGAGGGCCACCACCACGGCGCGGTTTCCACCGCCGTCTTTCATGGCGAAGGCGCGGGCGAACAGGTCGCTTTCGGTTCCTGAAGCCGGCGCCGTCCTGCCGGCGTACCCGGCCATCCACATGGCTTGTTGGGGTGTGATGACCTTGCGGGAGGCTCCGGCCTCCCATCCCGACGCCACCAGAAACGCCAGCGCGAGCAACATGGTGCCTCCCTCCGGGCCGATGTCAGGGTAAAAAGCGATGCCGACCGATATCGAGCAACACAATAACCAACAAACCGACGCTGATCACGGCATTCACCTGAAAAAAGGCCTGGTTGACCCGGGAAAGGTTGTCGGGACGAACGAGCGCGTGCTCGACGATCAAAAGCGCGGCAACCGCCGCCACCCCGGCCCAGTAGATGGCGCCCAGCATGTCGGGCGCCACCAGTGGAAGCGGGGCAAGGCAAACAACCGTGGCGGCATGGCATGCGCGCGCGAGCCAAAGCGCTCCGCGAACCCCAAGCAGGGCCGGCATGCTGCGCAGGCCCGAGGCGCGGTCGAAATCGGCGTCCTGGGTGGCGTAGATGATGTCGAAACCGGCGACCCAGAAGAACACGGCAAGCCCGAGCAACAGGGGAATCCAGGGCTCCGCCAGAACTCCCCAACCGAGGGCCACCACCCACGCCGCCGCCGGCGCCAGCATGAGCGCCACACCCAGCCAGAAGTGCGACAGCGCGGTGAAACGCTTGGCATAGCTGTAGCAGCAGATCCAAGCCAGGGTGGGGAGACTCATGATCAGGGGGACGGCGTTGCCCTCGAGGAGAAAGACAGCCGTGGCCGCGACGAAGCCCAGGGAGGTGGCGGCGAAAAAGGCGCGCACGGCCCCCCGGGAAAGCAACCCGGCGGGAATGTGCCGGCCGGCGGTGCGCGGGTTGGCCGCGTCGAAGGCCTCGTCCGCCAGGCGGTTGAAGGCCATCGCCGCGGCGCGAGCCAGCGACAGGCAGGCCACAATACCCACTAACTGGATCCATGAAAATCCATGCCTGGACCACGCCAGCGCCGCCGCCGAAAGCGCGAAAGGCAGCGCGAATAGCGTGTGGCTGAAACGAATCAGGCTCAAAAAACGATTGGCGATGTCCCAAAATCCGGCCTTCATCGCGACCTTCCCCTTCCTGCCTGACTTGAACATCCTAGCATCGTGGCGCGATTTCCCGGCCCTGGATTCCATCTTGCCGCTTGACACGCACCACTTCGGTTGGGTCCACTGGATATATCGATTGATGGTTCGCGGAGTCCGGGACATGCCCTCAGCTTCCAGGTCAGCCTGCATGTGCGACCGGTGCGGCTGCCATCTCGATCGCGGCGCCCTCCGCTACGAGATGAAAGTCGGCGTCAGGCTTTCTCCTTCGGCCCGGCTCATCACCGACGAGGACCTCGAGGAGGAGAACCTCCACCAGGTGGCCTCCTTCCTGGAAACCCTGCCCGATTTCCAACCCGCCCCCGTGGAACCCGAGGGCCACCACGCCGCCTTCATCCTCTGCCCTTCCTGCTGCCGCCGATGGCGCCGTGACCCGCTCGGCCTGCAGGGTTCTGTTTCCCGGGGCTGAGAATCTTCGCCAACGCCCGTCCCGTTTCCTAAACTTTCCACGCGGCCACGAGGTGGCCGCGTGGCGGTGGACGGGCACCATGGAACGAAGCGCATCCGGTAAAAGCGCGAGCGGCGGGCAGGCACCCACGCCCGAGGTAGGGGTCGATCCCATTCATGAACGGATTGTCGCCGTCGCCTCCACCATGCGCGAACTCAGCAGGGCCGACGACCCGCAGACCATGGCGCAGGTCTATCTGCGTCACCTGCGGCAACTATTCCCATGCGACGGCATCGTCGCCGCCTCCCGCCGGGACTTGCCCGCTCCCCATTACCGGGTGACCCGCAGCACGCTATGGAGTGAGGATTTCAACCCTTGGATCGACCGCGACCGCCTGCCGGTGCTCACGGGCGGAATCCTGGGCGGGTTGCTCTATGGCGACGAGGCCCGGGTGATCGACGACCCCGAGGTTGCCGAAGGAGATCCGGCACGCGAGCACCTCGCCGGCTACCGTTCCATGGTGGCGATCCCCATGTACGACCAGGGCAGGGCCCTCAACCTGCTGGTGCTTCTTGGACGCGAACCGGGCATGTTCCATGCCGAGCAGTTGCCCGACCTCGTGTTGACCGCCTGCCTGTACGGGCGCGCCAGCAACAACCTCGTGCTGGCGCGCAAGCTTGAGGAGCAGGTGCGGGAACTCGACTTCGAGCTGAGGCGCATCGCCGCCGTTCAGCGCGCCCTGTTGCCGCAGGCCACGCCCTCGATCCCCGGCCTGGAGGTGCGCGGCCGGGTTCACGCGGCCCGCCGGGCGGGGGGCGACTACCACGATTTCATCCCCTTGCCGGATGGCCGTTGGGCGTTCATCATCGCCGATGTCTCGGGGTCGGGCGCTTCAGCCGCCGCCCTCATGGCCGTGGTGCACACGCTCGCCCATGCCGGGGGCCTGGAGAAGCCCCATGATTGGCTGGCCCGGGCCAATTCCCACCTCTGCGCCAACGGCCTGCGGGCACTGGATTGCTTCGTCACCGCGTTCGCGGGTGTTTACGATCCCGTCACGCGGATCCTCGCTTACGCGTCGGCGGGTCACCCCGCTCCGCGCCTGCTGCGCCCCGACATGCCCCGGTCGCAACGGCACCTGCTCGACACCGTTCTTGGATTGCCCCTGGGCCTTGACAACTCCGAGGCCTACGACTCGGCATCGGTTGAACTCAAGCCCGGCGACACCCTTGTGCTTTACACCGACGGTATTGTCGATGCCCCCGGAGTCGCGGGCAATTCCTTCGGCCTCAAGCGGCTTGACCAAGCTTTCCTACCCCCCGAGCCTGATATCAACCGGCAAGTCTCCAAGGTCTTCGAACTTCTCAAGCTGCATTCGGGAGGCAAGCATCCCGAGGACGATCAGACCCTGGTTGTGGTCCGCGTTCATTGACGGGAATCGCCCATACCCCGGGCCACAATGCCCGCCCGGCGACGATGATTCCGTCGGTGCCGCCGGCTTCCCCGGAAAACCTTGAAACGCATCCGGATTATCTTTTGGGTTGGAAGCTGCTTCAGCAAGGCTATCCCTGGGAGGCCCATGAGGCCTGGGAGGCTGTTTGGCGGGCCTTGCCTGAAACCTGTCCGGGCCGGATCCTCGTTCGGGCGCTTATCCGCCTGGCCGCCGCGGCGGTGAAGGGCAGGCAACGCAACCGCGCGGGGCTTGAGCACCATGTGCAGGGCGCGCTCGGGCACCTGATTTCCTTGCACGACGCGATGGTTGCCGGAATCGCCCCTGCCAAGC
>CAWUNZ010000129.1:0-9365 GCA_963923445.1 uncultured bacterium | reverse complement strand
TCACCACTCCCTGCGTTCCCGTGAACTTGGGATGTTGAGCATCTTGCGGTACTTGGTGATGGTGCGGCGGGCGATGGGCACGCCGGCCTGGCCCATGCGTTCGACCAACTCCTCGTCTGAGAGCGGGTTGCGCTTGTCCTCGGCCGCCACCAACTCGGTGAGCTTGCGCTTGATGTTCTCCCAGGCGATGTCCTCGCCCGAGGCGGTGGTCGTGCCGCCGCCGAAGAACCGCTTGAGGGGGAAAATGCCCCTGGGCGTGTCGGCGTACTTGTCGTCAACGGCCCGGCTGATGGTGGTGACATGCACACCGACATCATCGGCGATCTGCTGCATCTTCAAAGGTTCGATGTGCTCGGGGCCGAGGTCGAGGAATTTTTTCTGCCGGGCCACGATGGCGCGCGTGACGCGCTCGAGGGTGTTCTTGCGCTGCTCGATCGCGTCGAGCAGCCATTCCGCCGAGGTGACCTTGCGCTTGAGGAAATCGCGCGTCGAGGGGTCGGCCTGGCGGTTTTTCGCCATGGTGCGGTACTCGGCGTTCATCCGCAGGTTGGGCACCAGGTCATCCTTGAGGCGGACGGAATACTCGCCGTCCTCCTCCCGGGCGATGATGACATCGGGGATGAGCGCCATCGCGCGGGTGCCGGAGAAACCGGCTCCCGGCCGGGGGTTGAGGTGGCGGAGCGCCTCGATGGCCTCGCGGATGTCGCCCAGTTCCCGGCCGGTGCGCTTCTGGATCGCCGGCAGGCGGTTGTGCTGGATGTCCTCGAGGTGGTGGTTGATGAGCTGGCGCACCAGTTCGGCCCGGGGCGTATGGCGCGTGACCTGCAGCAGCAGCACCTCCTTGAGGTCGCGGCCACCCACTCCCGGCGGGTCGAACCGCTGCAGGCAATCGAGGGCGTCCTCGAGGGTGTCGACATCCACCGGAGGATCGTGCGCCGCGGCCAGCATCGGCAGGTCGCCTGAAAGGTAGCCGTTCTCATCCACCGCCTCGGCGAGGTAGCGGACCAAGGCGATGGTTTCAGGAGGCGCCTCGATGAACGGGACCTGCTCAAGCAGGTGGTCGAGCAGGCAAGGCTCCCGGTCGGGGGCGTTCTGCATCAGGTCGTGGTGCTTGTCGGCGAGGTCCTCGCGGCCGGCGCGGGAGGGACGCGACTCCGTGTCGAACGGGTCGCCGTAGTCGCGGGTCATGGCGTCGAGGCGCTGGAAGTCGGCTTCCCCGCCGACGGGGTCCATCTTGAGGACGCCGATGTCGTCGTCGCGGCGGAGGTCGCGCAGGGTTTCGCGGTCGAGGGTCTCGCCGTCCTGCTCGCGCACCAGTTCGAGGACCGGATTTTCCTGGAGTTCCTGATTGATCCTTTCCTGCAGCTCCATGACGGGCATCTGCAGGATTTCCATCGACTGGATCATGCGGGGCGCCAGCCGCATGTCGAGCGACATTCGTTGCGATAGCGATTGTTCCAGGCGCATGGTGTTGCCGGGCGCGGTCAGAACGCGCCGCGTCCCTCCAGGGCGTCGGCCAGCATCTGGCTGTTGGCGAACTCCAGCACGCTGCCGGTGGGCAGTCCGCGGGCCAGGCGCGTGACCCTCACGCCCAAAGGCGCCAGCAGGCCGGAAATGTAGAGCGCGGTGCCATCACCCTCGAGCGTGGGGTTGGTGGCCATGATGATCTCGCGGACCTGGCCCGAGCGCGCCCGCTCCAGCAGGTGGTCGATGGTGAGGCGGTCGGCGCCGATCCCCTCCAGCGGCGAGAGCCGGCCGTGAAGCACATGGTAAAGCCCGCGAAAGCTGCCGCTGCGCTCCACCACCGCCTGGTCGCGCGGTTGCTCCACCACGCACACCAGCGCCGGGTCGCGCCGCGGGTCCGCGCAGGTGTGGCAGTTCTCGTCTTCCGTCGGCATGCAGCAGGTGGCGCACCGGTGAAGGCGATCCTTCAGTTCCCTTAGGGCCTCGGCCAAGGCAAGCACTTCCTCGCGGGGGGAGTTCAACAGGTGATGTGTCACCCGCTCGGCGCTTTTGGGCCCCAAGCCGGGTAGCCTGCCCAGCATTTCCTGAACGCGGCCCAGCACCGTGGTGGCCCCGACCGGTTCCTTCCGGCCCGCCATAGGCAAATTCCCCCGAAAATTCCCGGCAAAAGGCCGGATACACCACCATCATAGGCTCGGGGAACCAAAAAATAAATGCGGAAGGGTCGATATTGGCCCAGAATTTGCATTTATTTCTGGGGAGTCAGGTCGATGGAGTCTCGGGCGGCTTGGCCGCGGGCAGGGCGAAATCCTCGTCCGCATGAACGATGGTGGCCTTGAGCACCTCGATGGCGCGTTGAATCAGGGGGATCTGCTCGGCCCGGTCCTTGGCCATGCGCCGGGCCATGGGGTTCATCTTGGGTTCTTCTGCTCTGGGCTGTTCGGGCTTGGGCGCCGGGCCATCCTCCAGTTCCAGGTTGATGGAGTAGGTGGCGCCGGAAAGTTGCCCCAGCACCTCGGTGATTTTGGCGAGGCGGCTGGCCGAACTCTGCAGGTAATCGAACGAGGCCTTGGCAGCGGGGGGGAAAACGAGCGAAATGGCGCCCGGTCCCCTGACCTTGAAAGAGGCATTGGCTGCCCTGCCTCCGAGCATGGGCCCCAAGGCGGTGAGGACTTCCTGCCAAACTTCCTGTGCCGGGCGAGGACCCGCCGGGGTTGGGGCGCTGGCGGTTGCCGGGGTCTCAGGCGGGGTCGCCTGGTCCCCGGCCGGGGCTTTTTTTGGCGGCGGTTCCATGCCGGCGGGCCGTGCCGGTAGCGTGGGGCGGGCCATGCCCGGGGCGGGCGCCGGCGGGCGCATGGCGCCCGGTTGGGACAAGGCCTGAACCAATTGACCCACGGGCAGCACATGCCCAAGCCGGGAAAGGCGCACCAGGGCCAGTTCCACCACAAGCCGGGGATGCGCCGTGTTGCGCAGGCGGCCGATGGCGTGGTCGAGAACCTCGAGGCCCGCCAATACGGACTCGATGTCCCTTCCCTTGGCCAGGCCGATGAGCTTGTCGCGATACCTGGGGGTGACATCGAGTTCGGGGCCGTTTTCCCCGGCGGCGAGCACGACCATCATGTCGCGCCACCACGAGGCCAGTTGTTCCATCAGTTGGCCGGGGTTCACCGCCATGCCCTCGGGCGTGTCGAGCAGGCGGAGCACATCGTCGGGCTTCTCGGAGAGGACCGCCTCGGCCAAACCGGCGATCAGCGTGTCGTTTCCGGAGCCGAGAAGGTCGTGAACCGCCTGGGCGGTGAGGGTGCCTGTGGTGAAGGCGAGGGCCTGGTCGAGCAGCGACTGGGCGTCGCGCATGGACCCGGCGGCCTGCCGGGCGACCAGGGCCAGCGCCGCCGGTTCGGCCTCGCGACCCTCCTTGGTGACGATCTCGGCCAGCAGGTTGGCGATGCTGGCGGCGCCGATGGCCCGGAAGTCGAACCTTTGGCAGCGGGAAAGCACCGTGGCAGGAATCTTGTGGAATTCCGTGGTGGCGAAGATGAACTTCACATGCGCGGGGGGTTCCTCGAGCGTCTTCAAAAGCGCGTTGAAGGACGACCCGGACAGCATGTGGACTTCGTCGATGATGTAGATCTTGAAGCGGCAATGGGCCGGCAGGTAGCCGGCGTTGGCCCGGAGTTCGCGGATGTTGTCCACCCCGGTGTGGCTGGCGGCGTCGATCTCGATGACATCGACCTCCTCGCCGGCGGCGATGTCGCGGCAGGGTCCGCAGGCGCCGCATGGCTCGGGGGTGGGGCCCTTCTCGCAGTTGAGCGCCTTGGCGAACAGGCGCGCCGTGGATGTCTTGCCGACGCCCCGGGGGCCGGTGAAAAGGTAGGCGTGGCCGACGCGGCCGGAGCGGATGGCGTTGGAAAGGGCCTGGGCGGTGGCCTCCTGGCCGACGAGCGCCTCAAACGCCTTGGGGCGGTAACGACGCGCCAGAACGGTGTAGCCCGTCGGCGGCGATGGTGGCGCCCCTTGCTTGTCCTTCGGTTCGGTTCGGCTTTTCGCCATCTCCGGGCGTCTCTTGCGGGTTGAGCGGGGGCGGAAAAGAAGACCGGCGTCCAACCATGGGGCCCGGGGGCCGCGGCGGAACGCCGGAAGAGGATGATCCACTGCACAAGGGGGCGCTGCTTATGGCTGCTCCTTCCGGCCTGACCAGGTTCACAACTTCCCTTTGCGTGGGTCCCCTCCCGGCGTCTCGCCGCGGGAAACCCGGGCCTGACACAGCATTCTAGCGGCCCGGGCCCGGGTCCGCCACCCTCAGCGGCGCGCCAGGGCGACAGCGGCTTTTTGCAGGGCCTCGCGCATGGGGGAGGCGTCGCCATTGCCCAGGCCCACCCGTTGAATAAGCAGGACCACGAACAGGTCGCGCTTCGGGTCGATCCACGCCTGGGTGCCGAAGGCGCCCCCGTGGCCATAGGTGCCGGGGGAAAGCATGGCGGTCACGCCCTTGGGTTCGCGCACATGCGCCCAGCCGAGGCCGAACCCCATGCCATCGACGAAGCCGCAGGGCAGGTCTCCCGTCTGCAGCCGGGTCATCTCGGCCAGGGCCTTGTTTCCGATCACCCGGGCGCCTTCCAACTCGCCGCCTTGCAGCATGGCGCGGTACAGGCGCGTGAGGTCGGGGCCGGTGGAATAGAGGCCGCCCGCGGGCACCGGGAACCGGGCCCCTTCCGGCGGACCCATCAGGGGTGTGCCGACGGCGACCAGCTTTCCGTTCTTGCGGTCGTAGTTGCTGGCCAACCGCTTGAGCGACTCCGCGGAGGGGTAAAAGGTGGTGTCCTTCATGCCCAGGGGCGAAAGCACCTTTTCACGAAGCAGGTCCTCGAAACGCGTGCCCGAAACCGCCTCGGCCAGCCGCCCCAGGGTGTCGATGCCCGGGTTGCAGTAAGACCACTTGGAGCCCGGCTCGAATTCCAGCGGGCGCTGGGCCAGGGCCAGCGAGGTCACCGACAGGGGAAGGTCGCGGCGCTCGTAGAGCTTCTCCAGCCCCTTGGGGTAGCTTCCCGGCAGGCCGGAAGTGTGGCGCATCAGGTCGCGAACGGTGGGTTGGCGCGCCGGCTTGTCGAGCACCACGCGCGAGCCGGCGCGTTCCTTCACCAGCGGCATGTCGCGAAACTCGGGAAGGTAAAGGGCCACGGGGGCGTCGAGGTCGATCTTCCCCGCCTCCACCAGTTGCATCACCGCCAGCGTGGTGATCGGCTTGGTCATCGAGGCGATGCGGAAAAGGGCGTCCTTGGGCATGGCGTCGCCCGCGGCGATGTCGCGTTTTCCCACGGCCTCGAGGGCCAGCACGCCCTTGGAGTCGCCCACCACCGCCACCGCGCCCGCCAGTTCCCCGGAAGCGACGAACGGTTCGAGCGATGCCCGGACGGCGTCGCCGGGGGAGGCCTGTCCGAGCGCCGCGAGCGCGGCAAGAAAGAGGAGCATCAGTTGGTTTCCTTGGCCGGGGTGAGGGTCATTTCCTGAAGGTCCATCACCGCCACGCCGGGCTTGGTGAGCGGCTTGACGGTGATGGTGGCGCGGCCGGGCTTGAGCTTCAGGGTGCCCACCTCGCGGGTGATCCAGTTCTGGAACCCGCCGGAGTCCTCCACGGTGTATTCCAGCTTGGACCCGCCCGCCTCGAAGGCGACCTTGGCGCCGCCGGATCCCTTGCCGCACCCCTGGACAATCCGGAGCGTGTAAGGGCCTTCCTTCTCCACGGTGATCTCGAACGACGCGAAATCCTGCTGGCGAACCCAGAACCCGAGCGTGTTCTTGTGGGGCTGGGGTTCGAACCTGAGTTGGGCCCCCTCCACCCGGGCGGTGGACCCCGGAACGCGGATGACGCCGTCCTTGCCGGGGGGATTGGGGCGGTACGCCGTGTTGGGCGCGGGCATGCGGGCGCCGGTTTCCTTGCGCCACGCGTCGAGCGCCTTGGCCATGGAGGCGACCCGGTCGGGTTGGTCGAGGGCGAGGTTGCGCGATTCCGACGGGTCGG
Source organism: uncultured bacterium (assembly GCA_963923445.1). GTDB lineage: Bacteria > Planctomycetota > Planctomycetia > Gemmatales > Gemmataceae > REEB421. The sequence continues at coordinate 3,382 of CAWUNZ010000129.1, read as the reverse complement.
CCTGCAGGTCGAACAGTTCCCGGCGGCCGGTCTCGTAGAACTCGACCATTTTCCAGCGGCCGTCGCGGATGGCGCCGCCCGGCTTGCCGCCCTGGTTGGCGTAGTGGGGGTAGTGCCAGAACAGCGGCCTGGGGGCGACCGTTTCGCCCTTGAGCGCTCCGGCAAGGGAAACGCCGTCGGCGGGGCCTTCGCCCTTGATCCCGGCGAGCTCGGCCAGGGTGGGCAGCAGGTCGATGCCGTTGGCGGGGGAGTCGATCACCCGGGGGTCCGCCCCGGGCGCGCGGATGAGAAGCGGCACGCGGATGCCGCCCTCGTACAGGTAGCCCTTGCCCTCGCGGAGCGGGGCGTTGCTGGTGGCGGGGGTGTTGGGGCCCTCGCGCGTGCACAGGCCGCCGTTGTCGGAGGTGAAGGCGACCACGGTGTCGGCGTCGCGTCCGGTTTCCTTGAGGGTTTGCATGATGAGGCCGACGCCGTTGTCCAGGTGCTCGATCATGGCGGCGTAGATCGGGTTGCCCTGCTGGCCGGGGCGCCCCTGGGCGTATTTCTTCACGGTGGCTTCCGGGGCCCTGATGGGGGTGTGGGGGGCGTAGTGCGCCAGCACCAGAAGGAACGGCTTGCCGGAGTTGGCGCGGATGAAATCGGCCGCCTCGCGGGAAAGACGGTCGGTGAGGTACTCGCCCTGGGGCGCCTCCTCGAGGCCGGGGATGGCCTGCCCGTTGGCCGACTTGTAGGGGGCGAAATAGCTGGCGGGCGACCCGGCGGCGTTGGCCGCCTTGTGGAAGGCGAAGCCCTGCTCGGCCGGTCCCTTCCCCGCGCCTCCCAGGTGCCATTTGCCGATGTAGCCGGTGGCATAGCCGGCCTTGGAGAAGACCTCGCCCAGGGTGACGGCGTCGGCCGGCAGGCCGTCGGGCAGCGCCGGGCGGGCCAGTTGGTGCGCGGGCATGTCGGGCCTGCCGGGGAGCCAATCGGTGACGCCGAAGCGGACAGGGTGCCTCCCGGTCATGATGCCCGCCCTGCTGGGCGAGCAGACGGGGCAGGCGCTGGTGGCCTGGGTGAAGCGGGCGCCGGACTTGGCCAGGGCGTCGAGATGGGGGGTCTTGTGATACTTGCTGCCGTCGCAGCCAAGGTCGCGGGCGCCGAGGTCGTCGGCGACGATGAGGATCACGCCCTTGGCGGGGGCGCCGAACGGGGCGCACGCGAGCGCCAACAGCAACAAGCCCATGCAAGTGTCTCCGTGGGAAGGCCCGATGGTCGGGCATGGCGGCGGGGCGGTCAAGCGGCGGGCGTCATTGTTCATCCGGCGGTCGGGGTTACATTTGAAGGGGGGCATCACCCAGTCGCGGGAAGGGCGCCATGCGGGAACAACCATCCAGGGCCGGCTTCACGCTCATCGAACTGCTGGTGGTCATCGCCATCATCGCGGTGCTGATCGGCCTGTTGGTGCCGGCGGTGCAGAAGGTTCGCGACGCCGCCAACCGCATGAGCAGCGCCAACAACCTGAAGCAGCTTGGCATCGGGGCGCTCGCCTTTGAATCGGCCAACCGCCACCTGCCCAACAGCGGCGGCTACGACTACAGCGTCGGCAACAACAACACCCCCTACACCACTCCCAACGCCTTCACCACCATCCCCGGCTACGGCGCTTTCCGGCCCCGCTGGGGCAACCCCAACGCCCAGCCCAGCAAGCAACTGGGCGGCACCTGCTATTCTTTGTTGCCCTACATCGAGCAGGAATCGCTCTTCAAGGATCCGCTTTTGTGCTTCAGCACCGCGGTGAAGACGCTCCACATGCCCTCCCGCCGCGCCGCCGTGGCCAAGACCGTGCCGGCGACCGACACCGTTTACCCCGGCTGGGCCTACAACGACGCCGGCCTGGGCGCCAGCGCCCGCAGCGACTACGCCGCCAACGACCAGGTCTGCAAGACGACCTACTCCGGCTGGGGCAATGTGCTCACCATCGCCGGCATCCTCGACGGCACCAGCAACACCATCCTCTTTGGCGAGAAGGCGATGGCGGCCAACGCCGTGGCCAGCGGATCGTGGTACTGGGACGAGCCGTTCGTGATGGGCGGCACCGGCGGCGCCGGCCGCTGCGGCGACGAGCTGTATTCGGACACGCAACTGGCCGCCTTCCCCGACCGCGCCTCGGGCGCCGGCTGGAGCGTGGGAGCCGAAAGCTGCGGCGGGGGCAACTGGGGGGCGCCGTCCTCCGCCGGGGGGCCTCAGTTCGCGTTGGCCGACGGCAGTGTCCGCTCGGTGAGGTACGGAACCCCCTCGGCCACGGTCCGCCTGCTGATCCGCCCCGCCGACGGACAGTCGGTCACCCTCGACTGATCTCGGAGGCCGAACCATGGCGCGCATGTGGGCCGGGTTGTTGTCGCTGGTGCTGCTGGCCGGTTGCGGCGAGCGACCCAGGCTGGTGCCGGCCACGGGGAAGATCACCCACAAGGGCCAGCCGCTCACCGCCGGCAGCGTCATTTTTGTTCCCGACGCCGGCAACGCCTGGGCCAAGGACAACCCCAGCAGCCTGCTGCAAACCGACGGCACCTTCACCATGAAGACCTTCCCGTTTGGCGACGGCGTGTCTCCGGGCAAATACAAGGTGACCCTGGATCCGGCCCTGGCTGGCCGCGTTCGCCTGCCCAACCTCTCCAAGGCGGACAAGACCCCGTGGAGCGTGGAGATCCCCGAGGCTGGCAAGACCGACATCGTGTTCGACGCGAGGTGAGCGTGTCTTGAAGGTCAATGGGTCGGAAAACGATGACCTGACCACGCCCATGGCACCGGAAAGCGCCTGCGGATATTTTGAGAGACGCGATGCCAATTTTTCGTGAAGTGAACCCCCGGGACTTGCGACTGCCCCCTTCACGCGGCCGCGGGGCGGACCCCGCCAAGCTTGCCAGGCAGGTGTCGCTGTTCGGAAACCAATTCACGGGAATGCCGTGTCCGTGGGTGTACGAGGGAACGGACGGGCTGTTGGTGCTGTATGATGGAGTGACCCGGGCCACCCGCATGGCGATGACTTCTCCGGGTGCCCTGATGCGTGTCGAGGTGATCGGTTTTCTACCCTTGGCGTTGGCGAACGCGCCCCGACTGGGAGACCTGCTGCCATGACGAATAACCGCGGCGAAATTCTCTCCTTGTTGGCGCAACTCTCCGCCTTGGCCCCCGATGTTCGATTGGGCCAATTGATGGCGCACCTCGGCTGGTTGGGAGAAGCGCACCTGGGCAAGGGCCTGGCGGAGATTGAGGACGATGAACTGGCCGCCATGATGGTTCGTCATCTGGGGGAATTGAACAATCGCCAAGGCGCTTCGCCCATGGTGGCGCGAGCCGAAGCCGTTCAGGGGTATTCCGCCCGGCCGGCGTGAAATGAACAAGA
>CAWUNZ010000128.1:0-9518 GCA_963923445.1 uncultured bacterium | reverse complement strand
GGCCAGATAGGTTTTTGTCACTTCCACATGATGCGGATGGGTATGGGGCGCCATCAGCACCGGCCCCGCGCGTTCACCCGCGGACAACGCCATCATCACCGCCTCCGCCACGGCGCTGGATCCCTCGTAGAGACTGGCGTTCGCCACATCCATGCCTGATAGCTGGCAAATGAGCGTTTGAAATTCAAAAAAAGCCTGAAGACTGCCTTGGCTGGCCTCCGCCTGATAGGGCGTGTATGCGGTGACGAACTCTGAACGGCCCGCCAGCGAATCCACAACAGCCGGTATGAAATGGTCGTAAGCCCCGGCACCCAAAAAACAGACCAGGTCGCGGGTCGACCGGTTCAACCTGCCAAGGGCATCAGCAGCGGCTGACAGTTCCAGTTCCCCCATGGGTCCAGGCAGCCGCAGCGGTCGGTCCAAGCGGACATCCTTGGGAATGCCCGAGAAAAGGTCGTCCAGGCCTCCAGCCCCGATTTTCCGGAGCATCTCGGAGACCTGCTCGGGCGTGTGCGGTAGATAGCTCATGGCCGCCCTCCCCGGTCAGTGCGGTGATTCCGCCACCTGCGCGTCATATCCCTTGGCGTCCATGAGGTGGGAAAGGTTCTGTGTTCCGTCGATTCGGATTTTCGCCAGCCAACCGGCGCCGTATGGGTCACGCGAGACAAGGCCGGGGTCGCCCGAAAGCGCCTCGTTGACTGCCACCACCTCCCCAGCCACGGGAGCATAGATATCGCTCACCGCCTTGACGGATTCAATTTCCCCAAAGCTTTCCCCGGCGGAAACCTTTCGGCCGACCTTGGGCAGTTGGATGTAGGTCACATCTGTCAACTGGTCCACGGCGAAACGGGTCAGGCCGACAACGCAATCATGGCCCTCGGCGCGAACCCACTCGTGAGTCTTGGCATAGCGCAGGTCTATCGGATTCATTTCCCACCCCCCATTAAGGTAATTTACGCGCCTTGGCCCTTCGATAAAACGGCAGGGGACACACCGTCCCGCTCAACTTCGTATCCCGGACCTTCAATGAGACTTCCATGCCGGCGAGGTCGCGGCGCGCATACGCCATGGCCACCGGTCGCTCCAGGGTGGGGGAGAAGGTTCCGCTGGTCACACGCCCAACCGACGCGCCATGGGTATCCAGAACCTCGTCGCCTTGCCGCGCCGCGCGCCTTCCCTCGAGCATGATTCCGACCCGGACCGGAAGCGATGCGTCCGCCTTACGGACAATCAACGCAGCCCTGCCCAGGAACTCCTTGTCCAGATCGACCGACCGGCCCAAACCGGCCTGGAAAGGATCGATGTTCTCGTCGAGTTCATGGCCATAAAGGGGCATTCCCGCTTCCAACCTCAGGGTGTCGCGCGCGCCCAAACCGCAAGGGACTGCGCCGCCTTGAACCATGGAATCGACCAAGGCCGTTCCAACATCAGCGGGAGCGATGATTTCAACGCCGTCCTCCCCTGTGTAACCGGTCCGGCTGATCCTCCAACAGGCGCCTCCGCAATCAGCCAATTGCCCGCGGAAGTAAGGAAGGGAGGCTACCGACTCCGGCACTATGCCGTGGCAGGCTCGCCACCAATCTGGCCCCTGCACGGCCACCATCACGGTCGAAGCACTGATGTCCTCCAAGGTGGCATCCGGCACACGGTGTGAGGTGAACAAATCCAGGATCCGGGTTCGGTTCGACGCGTTGACCACCAGCCCCCATGAATCGGGCCAACGGGTCACGAGCACATCATCGAGCACCCCGCCATGCTCCCCACATATCAGCGAGTATCGAACCTGCCCGATTGACAAATCCGAAAGCCGGCAAGTCAATAACCGATCAAGCCATTTCATGGCCCCTTGGCCACGGAAAAGAAAGCGCCCCATATGGCTGACATCAAACATGCCAGCTGAATTTCTCACGGACATGTGCTCGGCCACGATCGACGAATACTGCACGGGCATGCTGAAACCGGCAAAGTCAACCATGCGGGCACCACGGCCCACATGCCACTCTCGAAGCGGTGTGGAGCGTAAATTTGCGGAAATCGGCGGAATGGAGCCTTGCATATATCTATTGTTACTGTCATGCCTTAATGGATCCAACCAACATTGAATGTTCCGTCGTTCAACCGATTAAAGCCGCCATTCCCCCAGGCCGATGGGAACAGAGGCCTTGATTGCTGTTCCGGTAGCAGACTATTCCGTTGACTCTCAGTCGTGGCAGGATGCCCCGACCCACTCGGCAATGGACGGCCATGGTGGTTGCCAGATTATTGAAGACTGCCTGCTCCGTGTTCCGTTGGAACATCACCGCTGTTTTTGCGCTTGGATTGACAGGACTGGCAAGCCAGGCCGTTCACGGCCAGCAGTCATATTTCGCCGACCAGCCGTCCTTTCAGATCCCGATCATTCCCGACCCTTCCGATCGCCGGACATCGGCGATCTTGTTGCATGTGTCGGAGGATTACGGAAAAACATACCAGTATGTGGCGACAGCCTCGCCATCCCAACGGGGTGTTCCCTTCAAGGCCCCCCGTGATGGTTGGTACTGGTTCGCCGTGCAAACCCAGGACAATACCGGACAACTCAATCCACAAACTATGGTCGGCGCCCAACCGGCCCTCAAGGTGTGTGTCGACACGCAGGCCCCGAACATCCTGCTGAAACAGGGAACCGCCAACAAGGACGGCACCCAGTCCGTCGAATGGGAAATACGCGACGACAACCTCGACTTGCCCACCCTCAGGCTGGAATATCGCCCCCAGGGAGCGCGTGATTGGGTTCCCCTGCCGGCCCAGCAGGTTCAGGCAGGAACTCATGTCTTCAACCCGGGCATCACCAGCCCCGTCGATGTTCGGCTCACCGTTCGGGACAAGGCCCGGAATGTGGGCGAACAAATCGTCTCCGGTAATGGCCGCAACGGCACGGCCGGCGGCACCGGTCAGGTGATCATGGTTCGCAGCAGGCGCTTCCAGTTGAACTACAAGATCGACGATGTCGGTCCATCAGATGTCGCCAAAGTCGAGGTTTATTACACGCGCGACAACGGCCGTTCATGGCGCAAGTACGAGGCTGACGCCCCGAAGGAACCTCCCTGCATCCTCGAGGTGCCGGAGGAAGGCCGTTACGGGTTCACCCTGATCGCCCGCAGCGGGGTTGACCTTGGAGAACAGCCCCCCCGGCCCGGCGATGCCCCACATATCGTGGTCGAAGTGGATGAAACCAAGCCGATCGTCAAAATTCTCAGTGCCGAGGTGGGCCGAGGCGCCGACCAAGGCTTGATGACACTCACTTGGACGGCCTCCGACAAGTTTCTTGGCAACAACCCCATCAGCATCTCGTTCGCGCGCGACGCCAACGGGCCTTGGACTCAGGCGCTGAAGGATCTTCCCAACACGGGACGGCATGTCTGGAAACTCCCCGCGGACGGGCTACCCTTTCAGTTCTTCCTGCGGGTTGAATGCACCGACCAGGCAGGAAATATTGGTGTTTCCGCCTCCGCTTCACCCATCAAGGTGGATCTGAACCTGCCCAAGGCCCGCGTGGTGGGAGTCGAAGTGGCCCCGGTTTCACCCGGTGGTTCTGTGGTTCCCGCGCCTGGCGGCTCGCTGCCTATGACTCCTGCTGGTGCTGTTAGCGCTCCACCAGCATCGGCCATTCCGGTTCCCCCCGCATCGCCCGCCGCGCCAATGGGTATGGGGTTGCCTCCCGCCGGTGTCCCGTCACCACCAACTGGCCTCCCTACTACTCCGAGTTCAAGTGGATCCGGCCTTCCTGCGGTTCCAGCCACAGGGCTCCCACCCGCGCCGATGGGCCTTCCATCACCACCTTCTGCCCCCGTTGGGACCGGCTTGCCTCCCTTGCCCCCCACCCCTGCGCCCGCTCCCTGAGCCTGCCTTTTTGCTAATCTGCCAAGGTCGCGGAGGATAGTGCGGCCATGCAGATGCTTGAGTTTGTTGACAAACCGCTGCCCAAGCCTCTTCTCTCGAATTACGCCATTGCCGGCAAGGATTACTTTCTTCGCTTGGCGGCTCTTAAGGCCATCCGTCAGGCCTTCACGACAGGCGGTGACGATGACTGTCTCGCCCGATTCGATGGCCCTAAGCTCGAGTTTTCCACCCTGGCCGACGACCTTGGCACCGGTTCCCTTTTTGGCGGAACCCGTGTCGTGGTGGTGGACGAGGCCGATACATTCGTGACGAAGTATCGCGGCAGTTTGGAGAAATTGGTCGGCAATTCCAGCCGCTCGGGCGTTCTGGTGCTGGTGGTTGACTCATTTCCGGGAAACACCAAACTCGCCAAGATGTTTGGTGAGGATGGCACTCTTCGTTGCGAAGTGGACACCAAGGGGTTCAACCCCGCCTCGTGGTGCAGGGCCCGTTCACAAAACACCTACGGCAAGAAACTTCAGCCGGACGCCGCGCAGATCATTGCCGATCAGCATGGCAAGGAACTGGGTCTCCTTGACATGGAATTGGCCAAGCTTGCCGCGGCGGCGCAGGGAGACACGATCGACGCGAAGTTGGCCGAGTCGTTATCGGGCAGCACGGCGCAGGAAGTTGTTTGGAAAGTGTTCGACGCGATCGCCATGGGTCAAGCCGCCTCTGCCCTTGGCATCTTGGATGACCAATATTCCCATGGTGGCAGCGCCGTGGAAAACAGCATGAAGTTCAATGGCGCGCTCGCCTTCCACATGCGCCGCATGGCCAAGGCCGGCCGCAGGGTGATGGCCGGTGTCCCCATGCGCCAAGCCCTCGCCGAATCGGGTGTGGCACCCTTCGCCCAAGCCTCCGCTGAGAAACTGCTCACCCACTTGGGCCGCCGACGCATCGCGCGCCTCTCGGAGGACATGGTTTCCCTCGACCTGGCCCTCAAAGGCGGTAGTCGATTAACCCAACGGACCCTTTTGGAAAGGTTCATCATCCGTCTCGCGGCGGCAAGGCAATGACCAATCTCCCCTTGATCGCCTACACGATGGGGGATGCCGCGGGCGTCGGCCCGGAAATCATCGCGCGCGTTTGGCCCGGGCTTTGCGGACAAGCGCGCGCGGTGGTGATCGGTGATGTGGAGGTGATGCGACGCGCCGCCAAGCTTGTGGACTGCAAAACCGAAGTGGTTTCCATCGGGCACCCTTCCGAGGCAACGGCTAACACCATTTCAGTGATTACGCCGGTGGGTGCCCCGGATGTCTCCGTCGTGCCCCCCTCGACAATCGATGCGCGCGCGGGATGCGCCGCCAACGAGTACCTTTGCCACGCCATCGACCTGGCCTTGGCCGGCGGCGTCGATGCCATCGTGACCGCCCCGTTGCACAAGGAGAGCCTTCGATTGGGCGGCATCCTTCATCCGGGACACACGGAGATTTTGGCCGAACGCACCGGCGTGAAATCGTTCGCCATGGTTCTTGCGGTCCCCGGATTGGCGGTGATCCACCACACCCTTCACATGGCGCTGCGTGAGGTGTTCAGCCATCTTGATCCAGCCGCAATCGCCGGTAGGGCGACGCTGCTCCACAACCTGCTCACGGACATGGGAATCGAGAAACCTCGCCTCGGCTTGGCCGCCATCAACCCCCACGGTGGCGAACACGGGCTTTTTGGTGATGATGAGGCCCGATTCCTGGAACCATCCGTGAACATCGCGCACCAGGCGGGCATCAACCTCACCGGGCCTTATCCGGCTGACACTCTCTTTTTCCGAGCCTTGGGTGGGGCGTTTGACGGAATCGTGGCGATCTACCACGATCAAGGGCACATCGCCCTCAAACTCGCCGGCCGTGGCAGGGCCGTGAACATATCGGCGGGATTGCCGATTGTCCGCACATCCGTGGCCCACGGCACCGCCTTCGACATCGCTTGGAAAGGCGTCGCCGACGCCTCGGGTTTGGTCACGGCAACGGAATATGCGATCCGCCTGGCCAGGGGAAGGCAAGCGATTCGTGGTTGACCCCGCCACGGCGCAAGGGCAAGATTCCATCTAACAAGGAGTAGGTCATGAGCGCGTCAACGGTCGGAAGAGGCAAGGTATACGACAGTATCACCCAGTGCGTGGGCAACACCCCGTTGATCCGCATGCGTCGCGTGACGGATGGAGCGGGCGCTACCGTTCTGGGCAAACTCGAGAATTTCAACCCGCTTTGGTCGGTCAAGGACCGCATCGGCGTGGCCATGATCGAGGATGCCGAGGCGAAGGGCCTCATCAAGCCCGGCACGGTCATCGTCGAGCCGACTTCAGGCAACACCGGGATCGGGCTGGCGTTCACCTGCGCCGCCAAGGGTTATCGCCTGATGGTGACCATGCCGGAAACCATGAGCCTCGAGCGCCGCCGCCTCCTGAAGGCCTTCGGCGCCGAAATCGTTCTCACGCCCGGCGACCAGGGGATGCGGGGCGCGGTCACCCGGGCCGAGGAACTGTCGCGGGAATTGCCCAACGCGTTCATGCCCATGCAGTTCAACAACCCGGCCAATCCGGAGATCCATCGACGCACCACCGCGGAGGAGATCTGGCGCGACACGGACGGCCATGTGGACATCCTTGTCAGCGGTGTCGGCACGGGTGGCACCATCACCGGATGCGCCGAAGTGCTCAAGAAGCGCCGCCCGGGGTTCAAGGCGATTGCGGTGGAACCGGAAACCAGCCCGGTCATCACCCAGAAGATGGGCGGGCAGGACCTCAAGCCCGGCCGGCACAAGATCCAGGGCATCGGCGCCGGCTTCATCCCCGGCATCCTGAACCTCGACATCATCGACGAGGTGGTGCAGGTGAGCGATGACAATTCATTCGCGATGGCCCGAAGGCTGGCGAAGGAGGAAGGAATGCTGTGCGGCATCAGTTGCGGCGCCGCCGCGCATGTCGCCGTCGAGGTGGCCAAGCGCCCTGAAAACAAGGGCAAGACGATCGTGGTCATCCTTCCCGACCTCGGGGAACGCTACCTCAGCACCCCGCTTTATCCTGAATAGGCCCCCGCATGGGGAGCCAGAAGGCTTCTGTCAGCGCTTGAGAATTGTTCCCAATCGGGTCGCATGGCGCGTCGCCATGCGACCCTTCGCTTTCGTACCGCGGACTTCTCGGCAAATCCATCCCGCTGCGATACCGGCCCGGATTTGGCCGGCTGCGGCATGGTCCGGGCTTTCGACTCCTTAAAGCCTCCGCGGGTTTGAATGGGTACCCCTTCCCGCCTCATTCCTTATGGGGGGGGCGCGTCGATTCGCTGAATTCCACTTCCGTGAGAACGAATCGATAGTGCGGGCACCTTTGAGAACCCCGTCTTCGGATGGGCCCGAAATTTCCAACCCAAAGCACTGAAGTTTCGCCACCCCCAAGCGAATAGGGGAAAAGGCGACGAAACCAAGGAGCATCGAACCATGACCCAAACCAATGTTGTCATCAGCACCAATCGCCCGGGCCTCGCCTTCGGCGTGGCCTCGGCCCTGGAGGCCCGCGGACTGGCGGTAAGCTTCGCCAGGGGAGCCCGTTCCGACGACTTCAAGATCACCTACCGCCCCGGCGTGGGACTCACCCGCGTTGCGGAGGTTGTGTCCGCCTTGGGTTCCACCGAACCCGATACCGTCCGTGAGGAGGCGGGGCAGGAACCCGACATTGTCCTGCACTGGCCGATCAATTGCCGCAAGAACGAGACAATGCGGCAAACGGCGGTGGATATCGTTTCCGACAGCCCGGAACTGGGCGGAAAATTGGCTGACTTTTTCCGCAGCGTGGGCTTCGCAGAAGTGAACCACTTCGTGGGCCCCACCACGGCCAACACGCTGGCCCTGACTGCTGAAACGCCAACCGCCATCGGCGGCCTGATCCGTTTGAAAATGCGTGAGCTTGGCTGCAATCCTGGCTCCGTGGAGGTTTCCCGGTCTCGGCCAAGGCCCTCGGGCGGCAGGATCAGGGTCGAGGTACGAGATCGGGCATTGGTGGATCTGCCCGCGGTTGAGCGTTTTCCCGTGAAGGTCCGGGCCGACAGCCTCGATGACGGACAAGAGCTTGTGGATATCCTCGCCGGACACGGCTTCAGGGTGGAAATCGGCGCCCCGATCGAAGCGACCAAGGCGGATGAATCGATGCTGGCCATCAAGCCGGGAGTGATGGGAGGCGCTGCCGGCGCGCCCACCCGGGGCGTCCTCTTCCATGTGGTGAAGGAATTCCTCCGGGGCAAGGGGGTTGACCTCGGCCGCTACCCCCTTTTCCTTCCGGAAACTTCGGGCAATCCGGGCAACACCGAGACCGGGGCCTCGGCGGAGGCGGTGGTGACGCTTCCGGTGAAAGCCTGCCGCGCCGGCACCGCCCGTTCCCGGGGAGGCGCCTACCCGGACCGTTTCGATATCCACATTCGCACGGACTGCCCCGAGCACTCCATGGTTGCCTCGCTTCGGGAGCGGCTTGTTGCCTCCGGTTTCACCAACATTCATGTGGAATGCACCTCCGATGGCGAGACGCGCCGCAATCCCCTGGCCCTGGTCATGGGGTCGGCCTTCCAGCACCCCGTCGTGATTGACAAGCTGCGGGACATCGTGACTGAGTGCGCCAGCACCATGGTGGAGGCGGGCTTCACGCCGCGCGCCGAAAACCGATTCACACCGGATGACAACGACATCTACATCAACCTCCCGCTCCTGGGCTGGGAGGACGGCAGCCTGATGGCGGAGATGGCGAGCGCCAGCGGGTTCGACATGAAGATCCACTGCGAGGAACCCTCCGAGTGGGAGGATGTCATCGAGACCCTGCGATCGATGGGTTTCGATGATTTCGACATCGAATCTGGTACCGTCGCAAGGGCCGAGATGAAGTTCGGCGGAGCCCCCGCAAGGCTTCTTGAACGGGTCGCCAAGGTGGTCAATGACTGCTCGGGGCTTGTTCCTGCCAGAAGCAAGGCATGGCCCGACCCCGATGACGACATCTATGTCTTCCTGCCGCGGCGTCCTGCCCGCGCTCGTCCCGAAACCGCTTGCCGGGACGAGGAGGAGCCCGAGGCTTTCGGTGACCTTGGCCAGGATCATGATGACTGGCGCGCCCCTGTCGAAGCCGAGGGACCGTTTGTCCAGATCGAGGCTGGAAGGGTGAACATCGGGGGATTGGAATTGGCCCGCCGCACGGGCCCTCGTGATCCGCTGGCACCCTGCCCCGGCCGGTTCACCCACTTTTGCCTCGACGAGAAGACCGCCTCCACCCTTCGACATGTGGCGGTTTCCGTCCTCATGAACGAGCCATGCCTGCTCGAGGGGGAAACCTCCACCTCCAAAACCTCCACCATCGAGTACCTGGCCGCCCTGCTCGGCCAACCGATCGTGCGAATCAACCTCAACGGCCAGACCGACACCGGCGAGCTGTTGGGGCGATTCGTGCCCAACGAACACGCCGGCGACGGCAAGCCCGCCGCCGGCTGGCGATGGCAGGACGGCCTGGTGGTGCAGGCGCTGCGCAACGGGTGGTGGCTGCTCCTCGACGAGGTGAACCTTGCCGAGACGCAGATTCTCGAGCGGCTCAACTCGCTCCTGGAGGCCCACCCCTCATTGGTGCTCAC
>CAWUNZ010000127.1:0-9627 GCA_963923445.1 uncultured bacterium | reverse complement strand
CAAGCTGGTTCCGCCAACCCCTGGGGCCTCGTCTCCGGCGGTCCCAACACCCACGGAATCGTACTGGCCGCGGGTGCCTACCCAGGCACCGTGATCGCTTCCAACACCATCAGTTCGAATCGCCGGGACGGCATCTACGCGCCTGGCAGCGTCGCCTCGCTTACGATCGAGGGCAACACCATCCAGAACAACGGGGCGCACGGCCTCGAGTTTTTCACCGGAAACTTCTCGGGCACCGTGGTTTCCGGCAACACCATCACTTCAAACCTTGGAGACGGCATCGCCTTGGGCGCGGGAATCATTCCCCCGGCCGCGGGTGGAAATCCCGCCCAAGGGTACTCCGGAACAATGTCGACATCGGGACATTATGTTCTCAACTACTCCACCAATCCTGTGGTCAATGGGATTGTTCAAGATGATCCGCTGATCCATATCGATTGCCCCATTTTCAACAATGGCAACCAGGCAGGATCATCGACCACCATTGGAATTCCGCTCGACACGGGCTCGCGCGCCCTTTACCTCGACATCGGACAAGTCGCCCAGGGAACACCTCTGGGCAACAACCTCGGTTATGTTTACCTCAACAGCAGCAACAGGATCTACTACGGCAACTGGATCAACCAAACAGTTTCGTTCCCTGATTCATCGTATGTCGATTCCAGCGGGAACACGGTTTCGGGCAGGAAAGCAACTGCAACATTGCCCATCCTTGTTGTGACAGCCATTGGCGCTACCACGAATCCGCCCCCTGGATCCACCACAGCCAGCACGACTTTCGGCACCACTGAACGACAGGGTTCCGTGACCATCACCAACGGCACCCAGACCACCACCGTTCCCATCACACCCAACCAGGGATCCGGCGGGACCTTCACTGTTCCCGGCGGTTGGTGGGCGGAATATTCAGGCAACATGGCCAATGGCAGGTCCTTCCTTTCCCCTGTGGCCAATTTTGGCGTGGGATTCGACCGTTCCGGTCAGGGCACTTTCCCCATCAACGGGTCTGCCAATCAGGGGTACAACGCCTTCCTGAACCTTGCCGAAATGCGCCAGGGGGCAATGCGAGCCGGCTATGTGATCACTCCCAGCAACATCATTCTCGGCCTCGACAACTCCGTTTCCGGATTTTCTTACACCGCTCTCACGCCCACGGGAATCGCCCAAACTGCCGGCAGTCCACCCGATTGGCAACCCGCTACGGGAACCCTGGTCTACAACGGCAAGGGTTATTCCACCGGCCCCATCGTGATCGACATGGGCATTCCCAGTGGCATCGTCTCGCTTCCCGGGCAAACCGCGACATCACCTTTCAACCAAGCGATGACCGTCAACCTGCTCAATTCAGGAGGTAACCTTTCGTATGACATCAACTACAACCTGACAAATAACCCACTTAATCCACAATCCGTCAATTTCTTCGATCCGCTACCTGGCAACTATTCCTCCAATGCCCCAACCCAGAACCTCCAGTTCTTCAACACTGGCCGGTATTTATTCAGCGCCTTCAACTACCTCTACGATGCCACGGGTGGCTACCTCGGCCTGCTGCCTATCAACGCTTCCGTCCTCACCTCCGCCAACGCGGTCGTTCCGTCCAGCGCGACATTCTTCCCCAACCCCGCCGCCCCGACAGGGGTCACTGGCCTGATGGTTGGTTCCCCGTTCCCCGGCGGTGGAAATATCATCACCGGAAATCGCGGTGCCGGTGTCAGCGTCAATGGTGCCGGTTCGAATGGAAATGCGATCCTCGGGAACACCGTCACGAGCAACGGAATATTAGGAATATCTCTTTCCGGAGGGGCCAATTCCGGACAGGTGGCGCCATCGCTCGATGGTAGCGCGGCACTGAGGGCCAACGGGACAGTCACCGTCACTGGTGCCCTACCACAGCAGGCCGGCTACTTCGGCAATTATTTGGTCCAATTTTTCCTCGGCGCTTCTTCACCTGCCGGGCAACCATTCCAAGCATCGACGCTTCTCGGTGCCATCACCACCACCGCGGGCGCCTTTTCCGCTAACTTCCCCCTGGGCATGGCCAATTTCGGTTCTTATGTCATCGCCACCGCGACTCCTCTCGCGGGTCCCATGGGCACCTCGGAATTCTCGATGGCATCGAGGATCAACACTTTCCTTGTCACTTCGCTTGCCGATGCCGGCGCCGGCACGCTACGAAACGCCATCCAGTTCACCAACCGGTATGCTTTTTCGAAGACAGTCACCTTCCAGATCCCGGCGGGTGCCAATCAGATTTTCCTGGCCAGCGCCTTGCCCGTCATCACCAGCCCGATCGTGCTCAACGGGCAGATCATCAATTCGGCCGGGCAAGTCATCGACAAGGCCACCGTCAATGGCAGCCGGATTCCCGGACCCGCCAACGGACTGACCCTCATGCCGGGAGCGGCCGGATCATCCATCTTTTTCATGGGATTGCAGGGGTTTGCCTCCGGTAACGGCATCGTCGTTCGCGCCAACCAAGTCACCATCGGTTCCAACCGGTTTTACAACAACCTGATCGGTATCAACATCGCCAACCTTTCAATGGCGATCGTTTCAGCGAACACCCTCAGACTTTCAGGGCATGGAATTATCGCCACGGGCGCGCTTTCCGGCTCGGTCATCGCGGGCAATTCCATCACCGGTTCACGCTTCACCGGCATCCGGCTTGTCAACGCCTCAGGTTTGGCCGTTGGCCTTCAGGGCATCGGCAACCAGATCTCCGGCACCGGATCGGTTTCTCTGGCCACCGCGGGCATTTATGCCACGGGAATCCTCACGGGCACCACCGTGCAGGGCAACCGCATCCAATCGGGCGGCAATGGCATCATTCTTGACAACGCGCGTCGGTTGACCGTCGGCGGTTCCACCCTCACTCCCCGAACCGGCGGCAACACCATCATCGGAAACCGTGGAGCAGGGCTTTATGCCTCGGGGGTTTGCGCCAATTCCTCCGTCAGCGGCAACACCATCACGGGCAATCGCCCCAATGTTTCCATCGGACAATCCAAATACCTCTCGTATCTGGCTGGAATGCCTTATGTGTCACCGTTCTCGGTCCCGTTCAATTCGCAAATCGCCTCATGGACCACCGACTTCCCGGCCCGAACCTCCGCCATCCTCGCGAATTCAACGCCCGCGTTCCCCGGGTGGTATGGCTACAACTATGTGGCCAACCAACTCGGGTACGGTCCGCTCAATCCCCAGTTGCTCAATGCTTCCGGCGGCTTGAACCCGGCGCAGGACCGGGGCAATGTCGTCAACGGCGTGCCACTGAACCAGGCTCCGGCCAATGTCAATCCGGTTTACTGGCAAATGCAGCGCCTTTTGGCCGCCGCGACATCGCTGATTGGGACCCCCTACCAGCACCTGCACCTTCCCCAGTTCAATCCGGCGCAGGCGGGACAAGGCAACTTCCAATGGTCGCCCGTGAGCAATAAAAAAGACCTGCAAACTTCGCAGATGCTCATCAACCAAACCCACCAGCCGAAGGTGCCCAATCCCTACGCGCCTGTTTACGGCCAACCCGCCGCGGGCATCGATTGCACTGATTTCTCCGCCTACATCTACAACCTGGCCTTGGGTGTCCAAATGCACTCGGGCGTGGTGAACCAGATCACCTTCACGGTGAACGGCAGTCCGACCACGGGCAACCTGGTGCCCAATGCCGTCCCCTCCGCCACGGTCCTCAATCCTGACGGGTCGGCCGTCACGCCGGTCTTCTTCAAGTCGCCGACTTTCGGCCTGAGCCAGATCAACCAACCCGGGTCACTGACATCCCTGACCGACCAGCTTCAAACGGGAGACCTGCTCTACATCGGCAACCCGACCGATGGCGTTCTTCATGTGGTCGTGTGGCTTGGAATCACCGGAACGGACTCCGCGGGCAACACCTTCCCCCTGGTGATCAGCAGCCATGACAACACCCCGGCCATTTTCGACACCGCGGCGGTCGACCCGGTGACCGGTTTCCCGCTCGATGGGAACACCAACGGCCACCTGCCGCCGCCGGGCGTGCAGATTCTGCCCTTTGTCTCGTCGAACTGGTTTTACCAGGACTTCCTCATTGCCATGAGGGTGCTTCCGCCGGCGAGCACCTGATGGGCCCGAAGGCCTCTCAAGGAGCCAGGTTCACCTTCACCGGTTGGCGCTCAATACCGTCGGTCACCAGGAGGGGTTGGCGCCTCACACCAGCCAATGACGCGACCCAGCCCTCGGGGAACCGCTCCGCCCGTGTATTGGCGTTGGTGATGGCGTCGTTCAGGTAATCGCGAGCCATGGCGATCCGTTGCTCGGTGTCCGCCAGTTCCTTCTGGAGCTTGAGAAAATTCTCGTTGGCGCGCAGTTCGGGATAGGCCTCGGCCATGCCCATGATGCCGGCCGACAATCCTGTCAGGTGCGCCGCCGCCATCTTGGCCCTGAGCTTGGCCAGGGACTGTTGAACGCCAGCCTCGTGGGCCCGGGCCGCCCCCACCACCTTCACCAACTCGGGAATCAGGTCGTTGCGCCTCTTGAGCTGGATATCCACAAGCGAGGCGGCTTGGCGGACACGGTTCCTGAGATCGGTCATGCTGTTGAACACCTGCCACAGCCAAGCCAACATCAGGATCCCAAAGGAAGCCAAGGCGAACCAACCGGCCGGAAGGTAGTCGGGCACCTCGGCGGGGCCCATCTGGGTGCGGTCGATCGCCCATCCGCCCGCCGGCAGGGCCATGACCAAAAAGCCGGTGAACCAGATCATCCAGCCATGGCCGCCCGCCACCTGCTCCTCGCTGCGGGTGCTGATCAGGAACAACGGCGCGTCCGGATCCTTGGCAATCTCCGCGGCAACCACATCCTCCCGTTGCCGGGCCTTGCCCACCACGAACACGGGCGCGTGCAGGGGCACGGCCGATTCGCTGAACATGCGCCGGCCGGTGGTGTCCGGGATGCCGCCGGGAGGCCCCTTGCCGTAATACAGATCGCTGAATGGAGTCACCGTCTCGCTGAAGACGGAACGGCCCTCGATGCTGGCACCCGCAGGGCGGACCAGGATGGAGCCCGTGTCGTCGACAAGGTAAAAGAGGGAAGAGTCTCCTCCGGAGGCGACCGTGGTCCAGCCACTTTCCACCCGGGTTTCGGTGCGGGTGTTGCCATCCTTGTCGGTCACGGTGTAGGTGACGATCCTGCGCCATTCCTCCGAAACCGACCAGCCGAATTGCACACACGATATTTCGGCTAAGTAGCTGGTGAGAGGTTCCTCGATCTCGGCGGTTCCCTTGAGTTCCACCAAACCGATGAAAACGCCCTTCGTCTTGGATGTGGGCAGGTCCTGGATCAGGCGGCGCAGGCGCACGGCCCGGGCCCAGAACCATAGGGCCAGGAGCGCCAGAATCGACCCGCCGATGGTGAATGGCCAAGGCATGGAATTGGCCCCGGCGAAGGCTAGAACTTCACCCGCACCGCCTGCCGTTCCTCGGGATTGTCGATTTCAAAGAGCGATGCGGGACCAAATCCCATCATGCCGGCGAAAACGATGGCCGGGAACACCTCTCGGGAGGTGTTGTAGGTCGTGACCTTGTCGTTGAATTCCTGCCGGGCGAAGGCGACGCGGTTTTCCGTTTCACCCAGTTCGCCCTGAAGCTGCAGCATGTTCTCGTTGGCCTTGAGGTTCGGATAAGCCTCGGCCAGGGCGAACAGCCGGCCCATGCTGCCACGCAGGACGGCCTCGGCCTCGCCCACCTTGCGCATGGCTTCAGGGTCGCCGGGGTTTTCCGCGGCTTTCTGGCTCACGGAAAAAGCCGTGTTGCGGGCTTGAATGACCGCATCGAGCGTTTGCCGCTCATGGGCCATCGCCCCCTTCACCGCCTCGACCAGATTCGGGATAAGGTCGTAGCGGCGCTTGAGCTGCACATCCACCTTGGCGAACGCGTTCTTGTAGTCGTTGCGTTTGCCGATCAGGCCGTTGTAGATGCCAATAGCCATCATCGCGATCACCGCGATGACGCCGCCCGCCACCAGAAGTCCGATCATCATTTCCGACATGGGTCGCTTCCTTGGGTTTTGCCTCGATGAACCATTGCCGTTGAGATTTCGCTCATTGTCAAGGACAATTCCCTGTCACCAGTCGGCCGGATTCGCCTGCACCGCTTGGCCGTCCGTCAACTCGCTTTGGTTGGCCACGATAATTTCATCTTGCCCTGTGAACTCACGGCGATCCTCCGGCCCCGTCGCTCGACGAATCCTCGCCAACAAGCCGTTGTCGAATTCCACCAACACCGGGACCCGCCGGACCAAACCGCCCTCCACCACGAGCACCCCGGGGACGCCGCCCTTGCGGGTCACCACCTGGCTGGGAACCAAATCCATGTCTTGGAACGACTTCAGCAGGAGTCGCATGGTGCCATACATTCCCGGCAACAACCGCTGGCCTTGGTTTCCCGCTTCCGTGGCGGAAAAGGATGGCATGGACCTCCCTTTCAAGCTGGATCGATTGTCCTCGTTGGCACGGGCCACGAATCGGCGATACTCCTCCGCGGTTCCATTGAACAGGTCCACTTCCACCTGGAGGGTTCGATCCGACTCCCTCAGTGAGGGCGCCAACCGTGTGATCCGCCCGCGAATCACGGCGCCCGGCAGGGCGTCCACGCGAATCTCCGCTTCCGTCTCCTTGCCAATCCGGGCCAGGTAAGGCTCGGGCACCGCCATCGAGACCGTGACAATGTCGGTTCTTTCAATCGTCATCAGCGCGCGAGCGCCGGGCACCACCGCGGCATTTTGAACAAAGGCGCCCGGGTCAACGCCCCGCGCCGCCACAACCCCATCGAAGGGTGCCTTCACCACCATGGGAACCTTGTCGGCGCCCAACACCTCCACCAGGCGCTCCCCCGCCGTCACGCGGTCTCCGATGTCCTTTTCAATGAACGAAACAATCCCGGAGGCGACCGCATGCAGGTCGGCGCGATAATAAGGAGCCACAAAAGCCGGTTGCTCCACGGCCACTTCAAGTCCTTGGCCACGCTTGGGGCGAATGGTTCGCACGCGCACGGGCGCCACGGTCGCGGATGCGTTGTCACCTCCGGTCGGAGACTCATGGCACCCCGCCAGGATCAGGGCCGCCAAGAACGCCAAAACCCCTGCTTTACCCGCCATGGCCCGGCCCTCCACCATCGACTAGCGCCAATTCCATGGCCACCGGATCCTCCGCTGATCCCGGCTTGGTCAGGAATGTGTACAGCACGGGCACCATGAAAAGCGTCAGCGCCGTTGAGCTGAGCATTCCCCCCACCACCGCCCGCGCCAACGGTACATTCGCCTCGTTGCCACGCCCCAATCCAATCGCCATGGGTGCCAGCGCCAGCACGGTGGCCAGGAATGTCATCACGATCGGCCGGAATCGGGTGATGGCGGCCATGCGGATCGCCTCCATCGGCTCATTCCCAAGCCTCAATTGCCGATTGGCAAAATCCACCAGCAATACGCCATTGTTCACCGCGATCCCGACAAGGAATATGGTTCCCATCAAGGATTGGACATTGAGGGTGGTCCCTGTGAGCCGAAGCATCAGAACAACCCCGATGAATCCGAGGGGAACCGTGGCCATGATGACAAGCGGGCCTGCCCACGACCTGAAAAGCGAGACCTGCAGCAGGTAGACAAGGAGAGTCGCCAGCCCCAGTCCCACCGCCAGGTTCCCGAACGCCTCCCCCATGCGCTCGTATTCCCCCTTCAGGCGCACATGCATCCCTTGCGGAACGCGAACAGCCTCCAACGCCCGGGAAAGGTCGCGCGCCACACCGGCGATGTCGCGCCCTTCCGTGTTCACCAGCACATTGGAAACGCGCCGCAATCCGGAGTGGTTGATCTCCACCGCGTCCTCCCTGTGACGGATTGAAACGATGGTCTCAAGGTTGACGGTTCCGGCCTGCCCCGGCGCCTTGACGGGCAGTCCAAGGATGTCGCCAATGGTTCGCTCCGGAGATTCCGGGTATTGGACGCCCACGAAGTACTGGTTTCCCGAGCGGGAATCGATCCAGAAGTTCCGGTGCACCGAAACGCTCGAATTCATGGCCACAACCACCTGCTGGATGACATCCTCGGCGGTGAGTCCCAATGTGGCCGCCTTCTGGCGATCGATGTCGATCACCAGGTACCGGGCATCGTTCCTTTGCTGCACGCGGACATCCGCCGCCCCCGATACGGTCGCTGCCACGGCGCGAATCGTAGCCGCCAGTTCAAGCGACTCTTCCGCGGTGCCACCCTCGATCTCGATGTCGATGGGCGATGATCCGCCCTGGTTCAGGGCGGTGGCGACCATGCCGCCGGTGTCAAAGCTGTATCTCAAGTCGGCGAATTTCGGTTCGCGATCCACCCGTCGGCGAAGAAGGGAGGCGTACTCCTGCGACGACTTGGTCCTGTCAGCGGTCAATTGGACGCGTATCGCGGCATCCTGCTGGCCCGAGTTGGGCGTGTACGCCGCCGACCAATCCGGGTTGAGGCCGATTTCCGAGACGATCATGCGCCGCTCGGCTTCCGGAATGGCGCCCCGGATAAATTCTTCTACCTCTGCAATCCTCTTTTCAACGGCGTCCAACCTGGTGCTTGAGGGCGCCCTCACGAGGATCGTGATCTGCCCCGAATCCACCTGGGGGAAAAACTCCCGGCCGATTCCGGGAACAAGCGCCAAGGTTCCGGCGAATGCCACGGCAACGGCACCGATCGCCGCCACGCGGTGCCCAAGCACCCAGTTGAGAACCCGGGCGTAGCCGCTGGCCAAGGCATCCACTCCCCGCTGGAATGGCGCCACAAGCCTTCCGACGGCATCTTCATCGTCTTCGGGATTGGCAGTGCCCCTGTGCCTGTCAGGCAGGAAACGGGCGCACATCATGGGCACGAAGGTCCGCGACAAAAGAAACGATGTCAGCATCGCGAATCCCACCGCCACGGTGAGGGGCTTGAACAAAAAACCGCCGATTCCCGGCATGAAGGCCAACGGCGCCAGAACAATCACCGTGGTGCATGTGGCCACCAGGACAGGCACCATGACCTCGGCGCAGCCATCAAGCGCGGCGCGCACGCGTGATTTCCCCATGTGGTAGTTGCGATGGTTGTTTTCAAGCTCAACGATGGCGTCGTCCACCAGCGGGCCAATGGCCAGGGCCAAGCCCCCCAAGGTCATGGCGTTGATCGTGTTGCCCGTTGCGTGCAGGCCGATCACGGCTCCCAGCAGGGCCAAGGGTATCGACAAGGTGGCGATGAGTGTCATTCGCCAGTTGCCCAAAAACAGAAGGATCATCAGCGAGACCAGGATCGCGCCCGTCACCCCCTCCTCCAAAAGCGACCACAACGCCGCGCGGATGGCGACCGTCTGGTCCATCACCAGGGCCAGTGAGGTTTCCGCTGGCAGCCTGGACTCCATGGGGGCAATGTGGGAGCGCACGCCATCCGCCACGGCAAGGCTGCTGGCCCCCTGCTGCCGGTATATGGGCACATACACCTCGTTCCGGCCATCGATTCGCACACGCGAGGTCTGGATCATCGCCGAATCCTCGGCCCGGCCGACATCCTTCAGCAGGATCGCCTGCCGGGCGCCCAGCGTGATGGGGAATTCATTGAGATCCTCCACCCTTTCAGCCATGGAGTTGCTGTCGA
>CAWUNZ010000126.1:0-9716 GCA_963923445.1 uncultured bacterium | reverse complement strand
ACCCAAAAGGAAGCCAGATAGCTGATGCCGCCGCAGCGCCTGGAAAAAACGCCAATACCGCCCGAATGCCCGTCTCCAAGGTCAACAAATAAGAAAGCAGGAAGGCAATGAGGAAAATCAACACATGGGGAAGTTGTTCTTGCAGCGGTTTCGACCACGAATCGGATGCAACTTCTTTGGCCAAAAGAACCAGTCCAAACAGATCGGGATGCAGTTGAATGAAGGCTATTCCCATCGCGATGGCTAGGACCACAACGACGGGCCAACGGAAACTTCCGAATAGATGCAGGTTTTTACTTTTTCGCGCGGACTGGCTCTGTGCAGGAGTTTTGCTCACGGCAATACACCCGGCAGGATTCGAACCTGCGACCCTCGGTTTAGGAAACCGATGCTCTATCCCCTGAGCTACGGGTGCACCTGTGCGGATTATATCAGGTCACGGCAGCGCGGGGGCACCCTTCCAAGGCAACTTTCCCGCCTTGGCCAAGTCGCGGTGAACGCGCCCCACCTCCCGCATGTAAACCGAAGCGGGTTCAAGCTCCATGGCCCTCGTGAAATGGCCCATGGCCGCTTCACCGTGCCCTTGCAGGTCTTCAAACAGCCCCAAGTAGAGCGCCTCGTAAAACTTCGGCTTGTCACCCTGATTCTGCGGTGCCTTCAAGGTTTGCGCCTTCACCTTCTCGATGGTGGATTTCCCGGCGAACAGGTCGAGCACTTCCATCATCGGCACCCGACGGTCCAGTCCAATCGGCAGCATGGCCTTGCGTCCCTTGGCAAGCCCACGCCCCTCTTCCCGGGCCTCGCACATCAGCTTCCAAACCGAGTTTTCCACATCGTTGCCATCCACCGCCTGATACGCCTCGAACTGCTCGCGCCCTTCTCGGTACCTGCCGGCGTAATAAAGCGCGATGCCGCGCTGCCAATGCGGAGCGAACGACGCCTTATGGACCTTCACCTGCCGGTCCCAGGCCTCCAGCGCCGCCTTCATGTCGCCGCGCATGAACTCGGCGGCACCCAACAACGAAAGGCCGTCCTTGGAGTCCGGGTTGATCTTCACCCATGCCCCGACAATTTTGGACGCGCCTTCATAATCCTGCTTCTTGTACGCCTCCTCCGCCACGGCCACCGGATAGGGGTCAGCAAGCAGGGCCAGCATCAGGGATGCGACGAGCATGGAAAACTCCTTACAACAGATTCATGGCCTGACAGCATAAACCCGCTTTCCTCCGGAGCCAACCATGACCTCTCTCCGCATTGAATCCGTCGCCTGGCGAACCGAGGAATACCGATACCGCTCCCCCATCAAATTCGGCGGCGTGGCGGTGGATCGGGCCACGCTGCTGCACGCCAGCATCACGATGACGGGGTCGAACGGCGCCCGCGCCACCGGTTTTGGTTCCATGCCGCTGGGGAATGTGTGGGCCTTTCCATCGAAAACTCTTGGCTACACGCAAACCCTCGGGGCCTTGGAGTGGCTTGGGAATCGCGTCGGCAAGGCATGGAACGAGGTGACCGAAAAGGGCCATCCGATGGATCTGGGCTGGGCCATGGAGAAACGGATGGCGGGATTCGCCTCCGAAGCCACCCGCGAACTGGGTCTGGCCGACCCGGTGCCCGTTCTTGCGGCGCTGGTCTCCGCCAGTCCATTTGACGCGGCGCTGCACGACGGTTACGGGAAACTGTTGGGAAAGAGCGTCTGGAAGTGCTACGGCCGCGACCTGCTGGCGGGGGATTTATCCCGCTTTCTCGGGAAGAGCTACGAAGGTGTTTACCTGGAAGATCATGTGCTGCCGGAACCGGTTCCCAAGCTGCCGCTCTATCACTTGGTGGGCGCTCTCGACCCGCTCGATGACACGGATCTCAAATCCCCGGTGGGCGACGGGCTACCCGAAACCTTGGAGCAATGGATTCCCTTCAACGGGCTGACCCATCTCAAGATCAAGCTCAACGGCGACGATTTGGCATGGGATGTCGATCGGGTGCGACGGGTTGAGGAGGTGGCGACACGGGCGCAAGCGGCTCGAAATATCCATTCATGGCAGTACTCACTCGACTTCAATGAGCGATGCGGTTCAGTGGAATACCTGCTCGAGTTTCTGGGCAAGGTTCGCGAGACCGCCGGCAGGGCCTATGATCGCGTGGCGTACATCGAGCAACCCACCAAGCGCGATCTCAAGGCTGACAGGTCCAACACCATGCACCGCGCCTCGGCACTGAAGCCCGTGGTGATCGACGAGTCACTTGTTGACCTTGAAAGTCTCGAACTGGCACGGGAGATGGGCTACACGGGCGCCGCGCTCAAAGCCTGCAAGGGCCAGACGCAGTCGCTGCTCATGGCGGCGGCCGCGCGAAAGATGGGCATGTTCCTGTGCGTGCAGGACCTGACCTGCCCCGGCGCCAGCCTGGTGCACTCGGCCAGTCTGGCGGCGCATATTCCGGGGATGGCCGCCATCGAGGCCAACGCCCGGCAGTACATGCCGGCAGCCAACAAGGGTTGGGAGGAAACCCATCCGGGTCTGTTCACGATCACCGATGGCATGGCCAGAACAGGGGGCCTGAGCGGGCCGGGCCTTGGAGCTTTGTGAGGCCATTTCGGCAAATAAATTCAATGGGCCATGGCCATGTGTATGGCGGAAAGAAAGTAAAGGCCTTTAATTCAACTAAAGAATTCTTTCAGTGGTTGAACTGGAACTCCCGGCAATTCAGCAGGGCCCAAAGCAGGTCCTCGGCTCCCTCCCGGGCGTTACCCGCCTGGGTGATCGAATCCGAAGCGGCCTTCATCTCGCCATCATCGGGCTTGCGACCCAACGAGGCCAGATACAACTCCTCAACCAACGCGGAGGTGGAAGCCTTGTCCTTAACCAATCGGGCGACGCGCCCGGCGGGATCCGCCACCTTGCGCTGCAACTGGGTGCCGCTCATCAGCAGCAACGCCTGACTCATGCTGGCGCTGGTGGACCGCTCGCATTCGCACACCACCACCCGCTTGGGCCTGCCGAACACATCAAGAAACCGGGAGGCGAACCCGACATCGGGCAGGCCTGAGGCCCGGTATCCCAGGGGCACATCGGGAAACTTCTCGCGAGTTCCGGCAGCCAAGTCCACGGCATCAAGCATCTGCTCAGCCGAAAGACGCCTGGGCTGGAAGTGGGTGGCGTAGACAGCCTCGGCATCCAAGTCGTTGGAGGCGATGGCCGAAAGACGAAAAACCGCCGACTGAAACAGTTCCTTGAGAAATTTCTTTTGGTCGTACTCGGCACGCACCAAGGCGACAGCCAGATAATCGAGCAGTTCCGGATTACTACAGGGATTGCTTGCCCTGAGGTCATCCACAGGATCAACCAGACCGCGGCCGAAGACATACCCCCACAACCTGTTAGCCAAGTTGCGGGAAAGCGCCGTGTTCGAACGGTCGGAAAGCCATCGGGCCAGGGCCTGACGCCGGTCGATGGGATCCTCGAGAACCGGACTACCCAGCGCCTTGGGCTTCATGACCTGCCCGGTGCGGGCATGGCGGGCCTCGCCGTCATCCTTGATGTAGATGGTGGTGTCCTTACCTTGCAGGCCGAACTCGGTGGAACCTTTTTTGCCAACGCGCGCGAAAATGGCGGCAAAGCCGTAGTAGTCGGCTTGGGAGAGGCTTTCAAACGGATGGTGATGACACCGGGCACACTGAATGCGAACACCAAGGAATAACTGGGCCGCAGCCTCGGTCCAATCCTCCGCGTTTCCCGACATGAAGAAGTTGGGCGGCCCGGCGGCATAGGGGCTTCCAGTGGCGGCAAGTAATTCACCCACCATCTGATCCAACGGCCGATTGTCGCGAAACGCTTCGCGCAGGTAACCATGCATGGCCCACATTCCCTTTTTGCCCAGGGAATCGCGGTTCACGCGCAGCATATCGCCCCACTTGTATGACCAATGGTCCACATACTCGGGGCTGGCCAAAACCTTGTCGATGGCCCGGTCGAACTTGTCGGCGCTGGTGTCGGCAAGGAATGAGCGCACCGTTTGAACATCGGGAATGGATCCGGTAGCGGAAAGCCACAAGCGGCGAAGGGCCTCGGCTTCGGTCGCTGGACTGGTGGGAACCAACCCCAGCTTGCTCCAGCGGGACTGCCACAGGCGGTCGATCCCGCCAGCAGGTTTGAACTCGGCCAAAGGCTTGGGAGGTTCATGAGGAACAATGACCCGGCACACCTGAACCAAGGCCTCGAAGCGGACAATCACAAGCGTTTCGCCCCGCCCCTTGGCGAGCACCCGCCCCTGCCGATCGACCGAGGCCACCTCCGTGTTAAGGGAGTCGATGCAGACTCTGTCCAAGACCTCAATGCTTTCGCCCCCCAGCTTGGCGCTGATGGACAAAGGACGACTCTCCCCGGGCTTGAGAATCATTTCCGCCGGGCTGACCACAAGGGAATCCAACTGTGGGTCGGAAGCCTTGGGGGCGGGAGCGCCTTGCGCCAACCAATCGACAATGACCTTGTACGCCGGGTCCCCACGGTCCAGGCGTTTTCCGCCGGCATGGCTGGTTTCAGATGTCGCCTTTCGCAGGAAAAGGCTGTTTTCTGGAAGGTTGAAATCAACCCGACGGCCATTGGCACCGCGCACAATTTCCCGATGGTCGGCGATATCGTCGAAAGCTCGCAGCGAGAGCTTGAAGCTGCCCTGCCCCAGTTGGGCGCCGTGGCAGGCCCCCATGTTGCAACCCATCCGGGTGAGCAGGGGCTGCACCTCGTGAGCGAAGGAGACTGGCTTGGCAGCAGCAGGGATAGGGGCGGCGGCCGCTGACAGGCTGATGATCCATGCCAATATCATGGGCACCCTCGCATTCGGGCAAACAGTGTCAGACCGCGCGGGAATCGAGCATTTCGGAAAGAACGCGGCCCTGGGTGAAGATGCGGAACGGCCGACCATCGGGGGCGGTGTAATGCTTCTCGATGTCGATACCCAGAAGGTGATAAAGCGTGGTGGCGATATCCTCCACTTGGATCCTGTCCGTGGCCGGCTGCTCGGCGTTGGCGTCGCTGCGACCGACGGTCAGGCCGGTGCGTACGCCACCACCTCCGATGCAGAAAACCGTGGAGCCGACCCAGTGGTCGCGCCCGGCGGCGGAGTTGATCTTGGGGGTGCGGCCGAAATCACCGAGCCAGACCACGAGTGTATCGTCGAGCATGCCGCGTTCCGCCAGATCCTCAACCAAGGTGGAATAGGCGTTGTCCAGGGTGGGGAGGAGGTTGGACTTGAGCGACTTGAAATTGTTGGCGTGCGTGTCCCAGCCGCCCATGGTGACCGTGACCAGCCGCACACCGGCCTCGACAAGCCGGCGGGCCAGCAGGCAAGATTGCCCCAAGCGGGTTTTCCCGTAGCGTTCGCGAAGCTTGTCGGATTCGCGCGACAGGTCGAATGCCTGTCGGGCGGCCGGTGAAGTGACAAGGCCGGAAGCCTTCTCGTAATAGCTATTCATGGCGCCGAGGTCGGTGCCCGTGGCCTCTACCTTGCGTCGCCAACGGTCAACGGTCTCGAGCATCCGCTCGCGCCGGGCGAAACGATCCGCCGTCATGCCGCCGGGCAGGCTGAGGCCATCGATCGAGAAATCGGGCCGGGTCGGGTCCTCGGCGACGAGAAAGGGGTTGTGCTCGGCGCCGGCGTAACCCGCGACACCGCCATTGAAGCGGTTGTCGATCGAGGTTCCCAGTTGCACAAACGGGGGCATGCCTTGGCGATAGCCCAATTCCCTGGACACAACACTCCCGTAGGTGGGGTAAACCGTTGAGGCATTGAAGCGCCAGCCGGAAAGCATGTAGGCATCGGCCACGCCATGGCTGCCATTGTAGGAGTAGCCGGATCGGATAATGCTGTAGAGGTCCGACCGGGCCGCCATGCGGGGAAGGTGCTCCGAGACCTGAACTCCCGGGGTGCGGGTGGCAATGGCCGAGAACTCCCCTCGGATGTCACCAGGCGCCGAAGGCTTGGGGTCGAAGCTGTCGATGTGGCTCGGCCCACCCTGCATCCACATCAGGATGACATTCTTGCGATCAAGCGCTCCGGAGCGCTTGGTGCCAGCGGCGCGGGCTTTGGCTTCCAGAAGGCGTGGCAGGGTGATGCCAGCCAATCCCAAGGAACCCACCCGGAGCATGTCGCGGCGGGAAGCACCGTCGCAGGAAGTCCGAGAACCCATCGTCAGATTGAACATGGGACCATCTCAAATGTGTGGCGGGATCATTCAGGCGGGATAATACACCTGAAGCTTAATATCTTCTTCGGCACGACGCAAGCAATTCAGGAGTGCTTGATCAAACAGCCAATCGCATTCAAGAATCACAAACGCCGGATGAGTCAACTGTTTCCCTTTTCATGGTTTACAAACGAACCGGAAGACCATTGCATCATTATGGCTCAATGACACTTCGGGTCAGAGACTCGTCAATCCGTCACGATTCACTTGGATCTCGACCATGTGTCGAAAAGGATTCCGTCCTTGTCAAACGCCTTCAAGTGGATGGAGCGACCGTCCACCTGAAAGATGCAGGTGTGATAGTCAACCCTGCCCGCGGCCTTGATCCATGAACTGTGGGGCACAAAATTCTCCAAGCCGCCGCCACCGCCGCCTGTTGTGAGGTGAACGATTCCGTCCTTCAGGTCGACCTTGCCATCCCGGATGGGATGCGTGCGCTCGTACAGGTGAACATGGCCGTTCAAAACCAAGTCCACCCCATGGCGCTCATAGACAGGCAGGAGCTGGCGCGGGTTGGCGTCACCCAACCTTGATGGCTTGCCCGCGAAAGTGTCGCCGTAATCGTCACTGTCGCTGGAGTAGGCGGGATGATGGTGGAAACAGATCTTCCACTTGGCTTTCGATTCGGCAAGGGCCTTATCCAGCCACAGGTGCTGAGTGGTCCCCGGCCCCAAAGGCTTATTGCTGTCGATGCTGAAGAATTCAGCGTCTCCGTAGCGGAAGGAATAGTGGTACTCGGGTTCGGGGAGCGAGAAGTACTGGTAATAGAACTTGTGGTTGCGCTCATGATTGCCAATGCAAGGCAGGACGGGGATCCTTCCGAAAAGTTCCTGGCAAGGGCGGAACAATTCGTTGACCCATTCGGCCTTGTCAGGGCCGTTGTCGACCACATCACCGACATGAATCACGAAAGAAGGCCGGTTTTCCAGTGCCCGGGTGGCAACCTGTCCGGTGATCCGTGGATTCCTTTGCGTGTCACCGATCGTGGCGAAAACGAAGGGGGAACCCGGTCCCGGGTCTGTCTGGAAGCTGAGAATCGGGGAAGTCAATTCCCCGCCCGCGGGATCGTCGCAAACAACGCGATAAAAATAGGATGCTCCCGGCTTCAGCCCGGTGAGCTTGGCCGCCTGCATGGTTCCGGGGTTCACCGCGACCTTGTCCTTGAACGGCACCCCCGTGCCGTACTCGACCCGGCCGGGAGTCTCCTTGCTGGTTTCCCATGAGATCACGATGGAATCGCCTGTCGGATATTGCAGGTAGGGAGCCACCACAAACCATGCCGCCTGCGGTGCGGTCACGGCTGATTTGAGCGATTTTTTCTGCTCGAATAGCCTTTGAATTTCGGCAGGATCCAATGCCGCCTCATATACCTCGGAGGAATGGATCGCGCCTATGAAAGGCACCCGCTCGTCATCATCGGCGTAGCCCCCGATCAGCATGGGGGCGCTGGCGGGAATGATCGGCCCGGATTGCGCGGTGGAGGAAGCTTCCTGCGCACCATCGACAAACAGCCGCATGGTGGTGCCGTCGTAGGTCGCGGCAACATGGGTCCATTTGCCGGGATTCAGGCCGCTTGTGGATCGTAGCCAGGTGATGGTGCCGTCGTTCTGTCCGGTGCCCTGCCCTGCCAAGCCCATTCGAAAGCCCGCAATGTCATAACCCAGCGAAACCCCCTTGCCTCCGTAACGGTTGTCCTGAATTTGGCCAATGATACCTCCTTTTCGCGCGCCGGCGTCCATGCGAACCCAGGCGGCCAAGGTGATGGCGTTTCCTTTGAGCCGCGAACCTCGGCCACCAACAACAACAGAGTCCGATCCTCCTCGGAATTGCAATGAATCAGGAGCGGATGAAGCCATTGGCGCGCCCTGAACCGTTGCGACCCAATCACCGTGCAAGTCCTCCAAGGTTCCCTTGGCCTTGCCGTCAAAACACCATGCGTGGTTTGGTTTTCTCAGCTGCGCCTGATTTGCAAAAAACAAGCAAAAAAAGCCGAAAAACAAGGCTGCCAATGTGATAGCGGCAGAAAAAAAACGCATCGTGTCTGTCTCCTGAACCTTCAAGCTTCAAAAACTAGTCGATTTCAGTGGCAACAAATTGAAAAAATGATGTTTTTCACAGGGCGCCCATCAATTCTGGTTGTTTGGGAGATTTGGAAAATCCCAATCGCATCGACTGCGCACGAATTCCCCGAAGTTCCGATTCTGCGGGTGCCGATGACTGTTCCAACGGGGCTGCTTCGGCCCGGGGCCCGCATCGTTGCGGGGAGCCGGAGAAACCTCGAGGTGAACAGGTTGGCTTGCTGAAAGCCAACCCTTTAAGGGGGACAACCCATGAAAAGGATGGCCATGTTAGGTGGCCTGCTGGCGGCTGCCAGCGGCTGCGTGACATCCGAGGGACCGGTTTCATCCGGCTCTGGAACATTTATGTCAAAGGCTTTTGACGGCGGACTGGCGGACACCGGAATCCGGCAGGGTGTGGCATCGGGTTCGCGGGTTCCGGGCGCCGTTGGTCCTTGGGGCGCTCCCGTTCAGGTGGCAGCCCCCTACACCCATGTGGCTCCCACAGGTGAAGCCGCCGCCCGCGCGATGATTGCCAGCAGCCAACCTTTGGACATCGTCCAGCAAACCAAGTTTGGCCGCGATTCCAACGGGGCCATCAGTCAGGTGGGATATAGGCAGGGGAACCTGACGGGCAGCTTGGTACCCGGCGCCATGGTGCCCGGTAACACCGCCATTTCCCCTCCCGGAGTTCCCGCGGCACCGGGCATGCCCGGAGGTCCGATGGCCGGAATGGGACCGGTTCCTGGCCTTAACCAAAACATGCCGGTTCCCGGACAGCTTGTTCCAGGTGCGGGCCAGCTTCAACATATGCCCATGATGGGCGGACCCGGTGTTGTCGCCGCGGCAGGCGCGCTTCCCGCCGGCGGCGCTCCGATTCCGTTCATGGCGGCCCGTACGCAGGTGTTCTTCAATGAAATGGCGGGGATGAAGGTCTCGTGGTTTGCAACCGATGCGGAGGGCAAGCCAGGTTTCACCCAGCAGGCCATCACCAGCCCGGGGCGCTACAACTTCGCCCAAGGTGCCATTTACCGACTCAAGGTGACTGAAATCCCCAATTCTCCCGGCTTGGATCTCTACCCGACCTTGGAGGTTGCTCCAGCCAACAGCAAGACGGCAACCTTCCTGGCCCACAGCTCAGTCCCTGTCAGCATCACCCAGGAAGACCTCCAGCAGGTCACCGCCGGCAACTTTGTCGTCAAGGTGATCTACTTGCCCGATCCCCAGTTCCAAGACTTGGCCGTTGCCGGAGGCCCCGATGAGCTGGTCAGCAGCCGTCTTGAGCCTGGCGTTGATCCAATCGCCGAAGCGCAGCGGCGTGGCAGCATCCTGCTGATTGTTCGGCTCGGCAAGATCGACCTTGAATTGGCACATTCACCTGCGATGGATGCCGCTGGCCCCGCAGGCGCCATGATGGGTGG